>NZ_JAIKTU010000003.1:0-316392 GCF_019753795.1 Clostridium sardiniense
CACCTCCTTGTATTATAGTTCTGGTCGGCAAACCTACTATAATTTTACAATGGAGGTTTTTTATTTTCTACTCACCGCTGAAAGCTTTTTAGAACCACCCGCATAGCAGGTGGTATTCTAAATACAAAAAAAGAGTATCGACTTTGTCGATACTCTGATATTCTATGGAATCACAGAATCTTTTTATATTTTCTATATACTAAACTTTACTATATCTTACTTAATAATATTAATATTAAAGTTCAAAACATATATATATTTCAAATATAGCTATTAGAATTAAATATACACCAATTATAACTGGTGTAAATGTTAATGCTATTATTGGGTAAAGAATTACTACTATACTTAATAATATTATTAGTATTGTATATATTGTTCTTATATTAAATCCTGCTGTCTTATATTGGAATTCACCACATAATAAAGATATACCTCTTACTAACCCCCACACCCCAAATAATATTACTAATACTTCTGAGGAATATATTGGTGAGAACCAAAGTGTTAAACCAAATAATATATCTATTATCCCATTAAATATAAACATTCCTTTTCTATCCGCTTTGAATGCTTTTATTATTGATATAATACCTGCTACAAAAGCAAATATTCCACAAATCATTGTGAAGTTAACTAATGCTTCTATTGGATAAATAAAAAATATTATTCCTATAATAGCTAATAAAATTCCTTGTATTATAAATAACCATTTACTCATTACAAGTTCCTCCCTCTTGTACAAATTTCTTATAATTAAATTATACAAATAAAGAGGTTTTTTCTTTGAATTTTCTTTCTTATATTTTATAATATTCGCCTATATTTTTTCAAATTAACTATTAAAGCAGTATCTATATGCTATTTTCTTTTATTTATCTTTAATATATCTAAATATCTCGTTTTTGTTAAATATTACAATTTCAAAACTGTAAATTTTTTTCATCAAATTTAAACACAATCTAATATAAGGTACATTCCTTAAAATATTTTACTCCAAAGTCTACACAATCTCTTTGATTAAATAGCTTTATATCAGCATTTCCTATTTTGTCTAGTTTAACATTATTATTTTCTTCAAACTCTTCTCCCGCAAACATAAATAATTCTGTTTTAAACTCTATATCCTCATAAGATTTAAATACTCTTTCTCCATTTTCTATAATTGGAGATGCGCTAATAGTAGTGCTATAGTTTTCTGCTCTATACTCTGATAAGTGGAATGATGTGTTACTATCATAGTCAACCCCAAGCAATAATACCTTACCATCTAAATCATAGAATCTAGCTAATGGTGAATTTTCTCCAAGAGAATATTCTAAACTGTGGTTTTGAGTAATAAACTCAGCATGTTTTCCAAGGGCCGCGAAGGATACCGTAGGATGATAGCTTCTTTTTACACCTTTTATATTTCTAAAGCACTCCACTATTCTTCCCATTCCAAATGTAGGCGTTACATCAGGATCGAAGGTAGGCATTTCCTTTCTTATCTCTTCAAACCATTCATTTGGTACAGGTGGATTTCCCCAGAATATTGGATCTACATAATCACCACTATGAGTTGGCATAACTATTGTTCCATCTTCACCTACAACTTCAATAAGTGCCTCTACAACTGCAACTTCTCCACCACATACAAATCCAAGTCTGCTTAATGAAGAATGTACCATTAAACAATCTCCATCTTTTATACCAATTCTTTTTAACTCATCTTTTAAATAACTCTTTGTTATTAATTTTTTAGTGTTATTTACTATACATTCTAAATCACTCATATTTAACTCCCCTTAAAACTTACTATTTTATAACTATATCAAATTCCTCTAAGAGTCCTAGTACATCTGGCATACTAAATTTAGCCTTCTTTATATTATTATTTTGAGGATTTATTCTATATTTTATGGAATCTTTAAAGTTTGCTTTTGAAAGATCTGTATTTTCAAATATACTCTCTTCTAAACTTGATTTTGAAAAGTTACATTCTCTTAAATCCGCATCTATAAAATCACTTGAAGCTACATTGCATTCTATAAACTTAGTCTTCGGAATTTTAAGTCCTGCAAAACTGCAACTTTGTATAAGGGACTTATTAAACTCAAAATCCATAATAAATCTATCACATTTAGTAAAATCTACTCCAACAATTTTACAATCAATAAACTTAACGCCTCTAATCTTTGAATGATAGAATTTAGTTAATGATAAATTGCACTCATTAAATGTACAATCTTCAAATGATGATTCTAGAAAGTTTACACCTGTAAAATCACATCTATTAAATGTACATCCATCAAAGTTTTTATCTCTTATTTCAATATTTCTATTTTGAATTCTATCAAATACTTCTCCTTCATAATCCCACTCTAAAAATTCATCCATAATCTTAAATCTCTCCTTCAGTCTTTTAAAATCTATCTACTTCATTGACTTTTTAATTTCTCTAAGGGCTTTCTTAGAACCTCTTTCTATATCATGTTCAAGCTTTCTTTCAGCGTATTCTATAAAAATTGAATCTAAATCATACCCTTCTGGATAAAGTTCTTCTGCTGTTATATTAATCTTAAGCCTTCTCTCATTAACCTTTATAAACTCATCTTTATAAAACACTTCTATATTATTAAACTCGTCTTTCTCTTTGTATATAATACCATAATCATTATAGTCTAATAAAAGAACCTTATCTCCAATAGAGTAATTATATACATTCTTTATTTCTTCCTCTTCATTAATAATATCTTTAGAAATCTTACTTTCTTTAACTTTTTCAAGACTATAATTTTTATCTTCCATATACTTCTTAGCCTTATTTAATATTCTATCATCAATTCCCATCTTCTTTGATATCCAAAGTGCATTGCTATCGCCTGATTTTCCAATTTGAAGTCTGTAAAGCGGTTCTAGAGTATCTTTCTTAAACATCATAGCTGCATTTTCAAAGTCCTCATGTTTTTGTGAGAAATTCTTTATCTCTCCATAGTGAGTTGTTGCAATAGTTATACATCCTTTAAGATATAATTCCTCTAATATAGCTATAGCAAGGGCCGCTCCTTCATTTGGTTCTGTACCACTTCCTATCTCATCAAATAATAGTAATGTTGATTTACCACTTTCTCTAATTATTGCTGATAAATTTTTTACATGAGATGAAAATGTACTAAGTGCATTTTCAATACTTTGATTATCTCCAATATCTACATATATCTTATTAAATACTGAGATCTCACTTCCTTCTTTAGCACCTATATGAAGTCCAGATTGAACTGCTAAAGTCAAAAGACCTACAGTTTTTAATACTACAGTTTTTCCGCCTGCATTTGGTCCTGTAATTATTAAACTTCTATATTCTCTCCCAACTTCAAAATTTAAGGGAACTATACTGCCTTCTAATAAAGGATGTTTTCCATTTTCTATCTTTATAAATCCACTTGTATTTAATTTTGGTGATATACCATCTATTTCTCTACTATATTTACCCTTTGCAAATATAAAATCATATTCTCTTATTATATCTAGATTTATTTTTATCTCTCTTAAATTGCTATATATAAGCTCTGTTAAATTAGATAAAACTTTATATTCTTCAATAGCCTCTTCAGATTTTAACCCTACAAGTTCTACTGTAAATTTGCTTATAGTACTTGGCTCAATAAAAACTGTAGACCCCTTACTACTCACTTCAACTATACTTCCATTAACAACATTTTTATAAGCTGCTTTTATAGGTATAGTAAATCTATCATTTCTTTTACTTATAAAAAATTCTTGAATAAACTTTTTATTCCCAGTATTTTTAAGAAATTTATTTAGCTTTTCCTCTATCTTTCCTTCACATATATCAATTGATTTTCTAATCTTCTTAAGTTCTTTTGTAGCATTTGAATCAACTCTATTTCCTTTTATTGAGTAATTTATATCCTCCTCAATCCACAAGAATTCTCCTATATTACTTGAATATGAATTTAATATAGGTGCGTATCCTTCTTTGTCTTTCATATACTCTTTAACTTTTCTACATCCTCTTAAAAAGTCTGATATTGTTATAAGTTCTTCGCCTGTTAAAACAATACCTTTTTCTATACTATCAAGTAGCATATTTACATTATGGATTCCTTGAAGAGGAACGTACCCTGTTATATCTAAAAGCATTCTTGCTTCTTTAGTTTCTTCAAGTCTTCTTTTTACTACTTTTATATTACTTGATGGTTCTAATTTATCTATTAATTCTCTTCCAAGTCCACTTACGCAGTAGCTTTTAAGCTTTTCTTTTAATTCATTATATTGTAATTTTTCAAATGTTTCTTTATTCATTTTTATTCTCCTTTAAATATAAATTATTTAATGAAGATACAAAAAAGTCGTAGAGAAAGATACTCTACGACTTAAATATTACGCACTTATTTTAGGGCATAATTATTCCTCGTATAGATTTTAGTATCTTCAAAGATTTAAATAATTCCATGACAAATAAAGGGTAACTACCCTTAAAAATTTCTGGATTTATTTAATTAAAAATCTTATTTAGATACTCCTACACTCATAATTCACCTCTAAGTTATACTTTTCATTATATTTTTTAATTAATATCTATTTTATAGTTATTATATATCGTTTGTCAATATTTATTATATATTGAAAATATTTAATATGTGTCATAACAGATAAATACTTAGTATAATTGATTAACTAACTTTGTAGTAATATAATCTTTATATATTATTTAAGGGGTGATTTTATTGGATTATACTAATATGCTTAAAAATTGCAACCTTTGTGCAAGGAAATGTAATGTAGATAGATTAAATGGTCAACTTGGAGCTTGTAATTCATCAGATAAAATAAAGGCAGCTCGTGCAGAACTTCATATGTGGGAGGAACCTCCTATATCATTAGATACTGGATCTGGAACAGTATTTTTCTCTAACTGTAATTTTAGATGTGTATTTTGTCAAAACCATGAGATAAGCCAAGAGGATAAAGGTGCTTTTGTAAGCATAAAAGAATTAGCAAATATATTTTTAAGACTTCAAGACAAAGGAGCTAATAACATAAATTTAGTTACACCAACTCACTATGTTCCTCAAATAATTGAAGCTCTAAAGATTGCTAAAGATAATGGATTAACTATTCCCATTCTTTATAATACAAACGGATATGATTCTTTAGACACAATTAAAGCGCTAAATGGATATATTGATGTGTACCTTCCTGACTTTAAGTATTTTGATGATAAATATGCTATTAAATATTCTAAAGCACCTGGGTATAAAGATAATGTCCTATCTATTTTAAAAGAAATGTATTCTCAGGTAGGTCCTAATAAATTTGATGAAAAAGGAAGAATGATTAAAGGAATGATAATAAGACATCTTATGCTTCCTACACTACTATTTGATTCAAAGAAAGTACTAGATAAAATATATAACCTTTTTGGTGATAATGTATATATTAGTATAATGAATCAATATACTCCTATGTTTAATGCTTTTGATTATAAAGAATTATCCAAACCATTAAACCCTAAGCTTTATGATAGTTTAATAAACTATGCAGCTGAAATTGGAGTTAAAAATGCATTTATACAAGAAAGTGGAACTAATACTACTGATTTTATTCCATCATTTAACTTAGAAGGAATATTCACATAAATTCCATATCTTTACTTGTAATAATATCCTATAATCAAATTATATAAATATATTAAAGGTATTGATTAAAACAAATAATAATTTAGAGGTGATTTAATATGGAAAAAAGATTTACTTTAAAACCACTACCTTATCCATACGATGCTTTAGAGCCAGTTATAGATGAAAGAACTGTCATGATACATCATGATAAGCATCAACAAACATATGTTGATAACCTAAATAAAGCTCTTGAAAAGTATCCAAGATTTTTTAATTTTTCAGTGGAAGAAATACTTAAAAACCTTGATGAAATTCCTGAAGATATACGCCAAGCTGTTATAAATAATGCTGGTGGAGTGTATAATCATGAATTTTATTGGGATGGAATAGGACCTAATAAAGGTGGAGTACCTACTGGTGATTTAAAGATGGCAATCGATAAAACATTTGGTTCATATGCAAATTGTATAGCTAAATTAAAAGCTGCTGCTTTAGGTCAATTTGGTTCAGGTTGGGCTTGGCTTGTACTAAACGAAAATAAAGAACTTGAAATAACATCAACTCCAAACCAAATCTGTCCAGTATCAACAGATCAAACACCATTACTAACAATAGACGTTTGGGAACATGCTTATTACTTAAAATATCAAAATAGACGTGCTGATTATGTAACTAACTTCTTTGAACTTATAAACTGGGATGTAGTTAGTGATCGTTTCAATAAAGCAAAATAATTATATATTAAAATAAAAGGGCGCTATAAAATTAACTAAATCAGTTAATTTTATAGCGCCCTTATTTTTTAAACATAATCTTCTATCTTTTTAAATGAATATCCAGCTTTCTTTAAGTTTTCTATTACAACTTTAACCCCTTCAAAGGTCTCTCCCTTAGGTTTATTCATATGATAAATTAATATAGAACCATTTTTTACAGTTTTTCCTTGCTTTATTATTTGTTCTTTTGAAAATGTTGCTCCTGCATCTCCTAAAACATCAAATCCTCCAATTTCATATCCAAGATCCTTAGCTATCTTTACTGATATATCATCATAATATGCAGTTCCTGATCTAAATAATTTTGGTTTTTTACCTGTTAATTCTTTTATCTTAGCGTCATTACCACTGATTTCATCATAGACTTCCTTAACAGAATTAGTACCCTTTATCTTATAGACTTCTCTACCATTTACGCTTAACGGTTTATGCAATGTTCCATGATTTTGAATAGAAAAAAGATTGTTTCTAGCTAAATCATTAAATATATCCTTATTACTATCTATCCATCTACTATTTATAAATAATGTAGCTTCTATTCCTTCTTTTTTTAGATACTCTATGAGCTCTTTATCATAGTCATTTCCATACGTTCCTCCACAAGCATCAAAAGTTAAAAATACTACCTTATCATTAGTATTTATATGATTTAGTACTCCAGTTACCTTCTCCCCCCACTCTTTAGGATCTCTCCCATTATAATTTTCTTCAACTTCTTTTAAAGTAATTACATCTTCTTTATGTCCCTTTTCTTCTTTTGCATTGTTATCCACATTCACTTCTTTATTATTCACTTTAATATCAACATCCTTATTTTCAGTGCATCCTATTCCAATAACACCAATAGATGTAATAATAAAAATTACTACTATATTCCTTAAAATCTTCATATTTACCCCCAGAATCATAATATAAGTAAATTTTACAACATTTACCGAGTATTATCTATTTTAAACTGGATAAATAAAGTTATACTTTATTTTTTTTCTATATTAGATTAAAATTAAAGGTAAATGTATAATATATAGACATAGATTAGAGGTTGTTTTTAATAGCCCTATTTGAAATATAATTATAGGAGGGGTAATATTTATGTCAAATGATATGAATTCATCTAACTTCATAAGAAATATAATAATTGAAGACTTAGATAACGGAAAGCATGATAGCATAATAACAAGATTTCCACCAGAACCAAATGGATATCTACATATAGGTCATGCTAAATCAATTCTTTTAAACTTTGGTCTTGGTGCTGAATTTAAAGGAAGAACAAACTTAAGATTTGATGATACAAATCCAGTTAAGGAAGATACTGAGTATGTTCAGTCAATTGAAGAGGATGTAAAATGGCTTGGATGTCAGTGGGATGAACTTCACTTTGCATCAAACTATTTTGATGAAATGTATAATAGAGCAATCCTTTTAATAAAGAAAGGTTTAGCATATGTTTGTGATTTAACTCCAGATGAGGCAAAAGAATTTAGAGGAAACTTAACTGAACCTGGAAAAGATAGTCCTTATAGAAATAGAACTGTTGAAGAAAACCTAGAGTTATTTGAAAAAATGAGAAAAGGTGAGTTCAAAGATGGAGAAAAAGTTTTAAGAGCAAAAATAGATATGGCTTCTCCTAATATGAATATGAGAGATCCTATAATATATAGAATTGCTCATGCTACACATCACAATACAGGTGATAAGTGGTGCATATATCCTATGTATGACTTTGCTCATCCAATTGAAGATGCAATTGAAGGAATTACTCATTCAATTTGTACTTTAGAATTTGCAGATCACAGACCTTTATATGATTGGATCGTTAAAGAATGTGAAATGGAAAATGTACCAAGACAAATTGAATTTGCAAGACTTAACATGACTAATACTGTTATGAGTAAGAGAAAGCTTAAACAATTAGTTGATGAAAAGATAGTGGATGGATGGGATGACCCAAGAATGCCAACTATCTCAGGTCTTAGAAGAAGAGGATATACTCCTGAATCTATAAGAAACTTCTGCACAGCTATTGGTGTTGCGAAGAATAATTCAGTAGTTGACTCTCAAATGCTTGATTACTTCTTAAGAGAAGATCTTCAAACTAAAGCTCCTACTGCTATGGCTGTTATGAATCCACTTAAAGTTATCATAACAAACTATCCAGAAGGAAAAACTGAAATGTTACCAGTTTCTAATAATCCAAAGAATGAAGAACTTGGAACAAGAGAAGTTCCTTTCTCAAGAGAAATCTATGTTGAAAGAGATGACTTCATGGAAGTGCCAGTTAAAAAGTACTTTAGATTATTCCCTGGTAACGAAGTTAGACTTATGGGCGCATACTTTATTAAATGTAATGATGTAATAAAAGATCCTGAAGGAAATGTTATAGAGCTTCACTGTACTTATGACCCAGAAACTAAGAGTGGTTCTGGCTTTACAGGAAGAAAAGTTAAAGGAACAATTCACTGGGTTGATGCAAAAAATGCTGTACCTGCTGAATTTAGATTATATGAACCTTTAATATTAGATGTTGAAGATGGAAATGTTGATAAGAATTTCTTAGAACAAATCAATCCAAACTCAATGCAAGTTCTTAACGGATTCATTGAACCAATTGCAATTAATGGTGCAAAATCATTAGATAAATTCCAAATGGTTAGAAACGGATTCTTCTCAGTGGATAATCACACTAAAGATGGTAAGTTAATCTTTAATAGAATAGTTCCACTTAAGAGCTCATTTAAATTAAAATAGTATTTTATATAAAATATTAAAGACATGCTACCTAAAGTAGCATGTCTTTTAATTTATATGAGTTTATGAAGATTTTTTTCTTTTTCTAAATAAAATATATGCCCCACCACAAAGTAAGCTCATTCCAGCTAGTATACTAATCAATATATCTTCTCGTCCCGTATCTGGTAAATCTCCTTCATTTTCAGGCTTATCTTGAGGTTTTTGTTCTTCACTGTTTCCTGGTTTGTCTTGTGGCTTATCTTCTGGCTTATCTTCCGGTTTGTTATTTGGCGTATCTTCTGGTTTGTTCTCCGGTTTATTCTCTGGCTTATCTTCTGGCTTGTTATCTGGCTTATCTTCTGGTTTCTCTTCCGATAATAGTACTATTTCTGCTGAATCTCTTACTCTCAATCTATGTCCTTCTGGATCCTCTGAGGCAAGACCTATTGCTGAAATCTTATCTCCTACCTTAACTCTTGATTTCCATTCATCAGCTACACCTGGATTTTCACTACTTCCAATATAACCTTCAGTATAAACTCTACTCTCTCCACTTCCATCATCAACATAGATATTTTGATCTTCAACTCTTGTTATTGTTCCAGAAACCTTAACTAATAAACCTTCCTTTTCTTCCATCATACTATCTTTAGTTGAAAGTTTAGTAGGTTCTACTAAGTTAATATTCTCATCAATAATTTGCAAATCAAATTCTTCGTTTTTAACAGCAACTTGGGCATCTCCTAGATAAGAAGAAACTTTTCCAGTAATTCTTACTTTCTGACCTAATTGTACTTTTGTTGACGATACACCAAAGACAGTTAAACCTGCAGTTTCATCTTGAATATATATAACATCAAAGAAAGAATTTCCTTTAGCTGCTGCATTTGATGCTGCTGTAACATATCCTTCTACAACTACTTTTTCTCCAAATCTATCTGGATTATTATCTTTATCATTATCAACTCTTACTTCAGTAATTTTACTTACTGGTATTTGTGGCGCTGGTGCTAATGTTTTTATAATTTTTTCTGTTATTTGATAATTTGAGTAATCTAAGCCGTCCATCTCAAAATCTGAGAATAATGTAGCTCCTGATACTATAACTCTAGATCCACTTTCTAAAGTTTCAGCTGCTACTCCTATCATTTCTCCTTTTCCAATTGGATAATTATCATTTTGGTTATCTGCATCATTTCCATAAGTGGTATCATGACCTCTAACTAAAACTTCAACATTTTTAGTATCCTTTGGCATAATTAAAGTTGAACCACTATAATAACTAAACTGCTTAGATGTATCAATCCCCTTCATCCATTCACTTTCAGTATTATAGTCATCAAAATACAATCTATAAGATTGACCTCCATTTTCTACATCATCTGTAGCTTGGTCGTCATTAAATCTTACTTTCGCTCCTATAGCCTCAAGTACAGAATTACCTTGCTGTGCATTTCCATACTCCCCTTTAGCATCACCATAATCTGCTTTAGAAGTAACTACTATATTGCCTCCTTTTTTAACAAATCTAGCTATAGCATCTAGCTCGTCTTGTGTATATTTTTGAGGAGTTAATCCATAATCATCCTTATTTGTACTCTGCGGGTCAGATAACATTAATAAAGATGCACCTTCTAATACTTTATCAGTAATTGGTTCTTTATTTATTATTGCCTTCATTCCGTTTTGAGCCATTAATGCTGTTAATGTAGTTACCTTACCAGCATAATCACCAGTTACATATTGATTTTGATGTGCTCCATCAATAATAACTTTTGAAACCTGACTTGATTTAACTACTTCAATATCAATGCTACCTTTAAACTCTTTAACATTTCCATTTACATTAGCTATAACCTTAACTTGGAATGTGTAATCTCCTGCCTTTTCAAATTTATATGGAAGTTTTGCTGTAAATTGCTCAGCTGCTTCTATTTTATCAATATTCTTTACTATTGGTTTATCTGAACCATTCACATAGTACTCAACTTTAACATCATTTAATGCAGTGGCTTCATTGTTATATATATTAGTTTCTATATTAAATTCTTCACCTTCAACTATAACTTCAGTATCACAATCTACTGTTGATATACCAACATTTTCTCTTTCTCCAACCCAAACTGGTGCTGTCACAGCAATATCTTTATCTTCTTGATCTACTCTTACATAGTAATATGAACTTTCATTGCTATCTAAAGAGAATGTTAATTGTTTTTTATTAGAGTTTACATTATCTATTGATTTTACTACTTTACCACCGTCTCCGATTATTGATATCTTTTTGATATTATCGTTATTATCAATATCTTCAACATTAATATTAAACTCTAAAGAATCAGTTTTTTCTAAAATTGATCCCATTGTGTTCCCATTAACTGTATAAGAAATTTTTAAGTTTTCGTCCTCAGTTGAATAAACCCTTCTTTCACGAATTGCATTATAAATAGATTCTCTTGAAAGATCTGATGCCTCAACAACTGTTCTTGCTGTATTTGCATTACCCCATTTAGCCTTATGATTATCTTGGTTATTAGTTGGTGCAACATGCCATCCCTTATCTAAAGCTCTTGTATAATAATCATATGATGGGAAATATCCTGAACTTCTAATAGCTCCTTCACCATTACCTACCTCTACTAATGTAACTAATTCATCTATAGCTGCATCATAATGTGAAAAGTCATTAAAATCACCAAATGTTTTACCTGGATGATTTAATTGTGATAGAGATTCTTGCTGTGTTTTTAATGTATTATAGTATGTTTTTAAATCCATATTTTTATTACTTCTAGTTTCAAAACCAGGTGTGTTAAATGTATTTATATGTCCATATCCACCAGTTGAACCTGACCAAGTCATTTCATACCCATAAATAGCTACAAATTCGCCATCCTTATTGTACTTATCTGCAGCATCTTTACCTTTATTCCATGCTGTACTTGCAGAGCCATCTGATAAACTAGCTTTTGTATCATTATCAAACCAGTTTGAGTGGTCTGTAACTGCCATAAAGTCTACATTTGCATTCTTTTCAGCATATTGATAAGCTTCATCAATACTACCTTGTCCATCTGATAAATTTGTGTGTGAGTGAAGTTGTCCAAAGTATAGATTTCTTTCTTCAGTACCAACTGTAAATTTCCATTCTTTTATTGTTAGATTTCCTAAAGTATCAGCTACTTCAACTTTTACAGTATGTCTTCCATCTGATAGATTTTCTTTCACTTCATAACTAACTGTATTTTCATTTTTAATTAAATCGCCTGTAATATCAGTACCATCTAGATACATCTTAACAGTATCCATATTAACACCTGTTTTATCGGTAAATGTTGCTGATATTTGAGGTTTCTTGTTTTCACCTATATTTGAAGAAGGTGCTGGCTTAATATTGTTAATAGCTGGCCCCTCCTTATCCTCTTCTGGTTTTGGCTCTTCTGATCCATTTTCTAATTTTTTAACTTGTGATGGATCATTTATTCTTAATTGATATCCACCATTACCACTTTTAGCATATTGTGATAGTACTGCTGTAACTTCAACCTTATCTTTAACTTTTAAATCATTTAGATTCATTGCTTTATAAAGATTAATAGTTTTTCTATCTTCATCTTTAAGTATTGTGTTACCTGTTAAATCTATAGAATCAATTATTAAATCTGTTATTTTAACAATTTGTGATTCAAAATTTTCGCCGCCATTATTATCTACAATTTCAGTAATCTTAACTAGCTTACCTTCTGGAAGTGCCTTTTTCCCTCTATTCTCTATAAGCTTATATCCATTTACCTGTATTAACCCATTAAAAATTGAAGGCTTTCCTGATATAACAACTTCATCTCCTACTTCTAATCCATCAGAACCTCTTAATGCTATTCCTGCTGTATTATCTTCAATAGAATAATTAAATGAACTACCTGAAGCTTCTTTAAAGGTAACTATACCTTTAACTATTACTTCTGTTTCACTATCAGTTGCTCTTGCATCAAGAATTGGTATTAATCCTTCAATTTCTTCCTCTTTTTCTTTATGTGTAAGCTTAACATCATCGAATGTTAAATTACCTACATCTTTAGTGTACTCAAATTTAATTTGTCTAGTTTCTAAAGGTACTTCTACTATAATCTCTGTAATTTTTAAATAGCTACTTAATTCTAAAGAATCAAATATTTTTTCAAAGATTACTATCCCTTCATCATTTAATGCTGATACTGTAAATTTTGATTGCTTTGTTTCTGTAATCCCTTGATTCTTTAAATAGAAACTTAATTTACCAGCACTATTTAATAGAAATTTTGGAGTAGTTATAGATTCAACTTTTCCAGAACCTCTTCCAAATCCTATTGATGGTAATGTATTATAGTTATCCGTGCTATCGTATCCATCTAATCCATTCTCTTTAACTTGTCCATCTCTAGTAAATATCCAGCCTTCATTCTCAGCCTTTATACCTTCTTTATTGCTTCTCTTTCCTGTAAAGCTTTCCTCAAAGACAATTATCTCTTCTTCTTTTGAATCCACCATTAATTCTGCAAAAGCCACTTGAGCCGGAGTTGCAATTACTCCAACTATCATTGTAAATGCAACAAATAATGCTGATAATTTTTTAGTACATTTAATTTTAAAACCCATACTTTTTTCCCCTTATTAATTATAAATTTATAATATTTCCCTCTTATATTATCATATGTACTGTAAAATTTTCTCAACTTTGTTGTTAAATTCATGTTAGAATATGTGTTCCATCAGTAAGATTTATAATATATAATTTTTATCATTTAAATAAAATTTAAATCAGCTAACTATTTCCTTAATCCTAAATATTAAATTTCTATTTTTTCCTTTTATATATGCATAAGTAACTTGCAATAATCGCTGTAATAGGTACTGCTAAAACTATTCCTATACTTCCTGAAATTCCTTGAATTATCTCTATGCCTAATATATCTAAATTAATTAGCTTGTTATATGGCATATCAGAAGAATAAATTAATATTAATACACTTAAAGAGCCTCCAGCAAAAGCCAAAATCAATGTATTTGTCATAGTTCCAATAATATCTTTACCTATATTCATAGCTCTCTTAAATAATTGATTAAACTTTATACTATTATCAACACTATAAATTTCAAATATAGATGATGAAATTGATATAGCAACATCCATAACAGCACCAAGAGATGCTACCAATATTCCAGTAAACATTAGTCCTTTAATCTTAAGGCCTGAATCCTCTGCAATATACATTAAACTCTCTGCATTTTCCATTGTTATTCCTGATAGACTTGTTAAGTTCCCAAATACATAAGCAGTTATCCCCGCAATAACTACACCGATAGTTGTACCTAAAATTGCAGCTAATGTTTTCTTATTTATCCCTGAAACAAGTAATAAAGTAACGCTTATACTTAGTATCGCCATTATTATTCCTGCCAAAATAGGATTTACCCCATTTAACATTAAAGGTAACATCAGATATACACAACATACTAAAGTAAATACTAATGCAACTAAAGATTTAATCCCCTTTATTCCACCAACAATAATTACTACTATTGCAAATAAAGCTACTAATAGATAAATCATATTACTTCTATCATGACTAAATAAATTTATAACAGTTTCCCCATCATTCTCATAGCATCCTACTATAACTTTACTACCTTTATTGACTTTAATATTATAAAGTCTACTTACTGGATTCTTAATTTCAAACTCATGCCCCTTTAAAGGAGAATCCTTTACTTGAACCCGTATAGTTTGAAATCCTACTTCTACTTCTTCCAAATATTTATCTTTTTGTAGATCTTCACTTACAATTTCAGTTACTACAGCCTTATAATATTTCATGTCCTTATTGTACTTATCAGGCAAAAACCCTCCAGTAAATATAGATTTTGAAATAATAATTAATGCAATACTACATATTATTACGCCTAATATAGGCATAAGATTTTTTCTTAATTTATACATTTTCCCCCCACAACTTTTAAAATTTAATTCATTTATAAATCTTATAATATCTTCTAGATTCAAAATTAAAACCACTATATATGCAGAAATCCCCCCCTCTAAATTCTGATATATTAAATATAAAAATGGTTTTAAATTTATAATAATATAAGATTTTCTTAGTTGTAATGTGCCATACCTCCCTTCAATATTATATATAAACTACTATTATTTTACAATATATTTCAATTTATAGTATATCTTCCAGTGTAATCAAAAAGGACTTTTTCATTATATGAAAAAGTCCTTTTATCTTTATGCTAGATTAAGCAATATATTTTAAATTGTGTATTATAAGCTAATGAATTTATTAAATCTTTCTCTTACCTTTTCTTCACCCATAATTTGCATTATTGTATAAAGATCTGGTGTGTTTGTTCTATGAGTAAGAGCTGCTCTTACTGCACCTGCAACATCTGAAACCATTCCTTTAAAGTTTTCTGGATTCTTTTTGTATTCTTTTCTGTTTGTTGCATATCCAAGCTCTACAGCTAAAGTTTTAAGTTCTTCAAACCAAGTTTCTTGATCAGTATTAAAGTTGTATGACTTAGCATAGCTTTCAATTATACTCTTAGCGTCTTCTAAGTTTAAAGTCTTTGGAAGCTCTACATCTTCTGCTTTTTCTAAATCAAATAGTTCATCAAAGAAGTAGAATATTTTTTCACGAACTTCATTCCATTTACCAAAATCTTTTCTTGGCTTTGGACCTTCTTTATCTATGTTAAATACTTCTTTCATCATAGCTTCATCTTTAGTTACAAGGTCAAACATTTCTTTATCAAAATCTTTTGCCCAAGTTGTATAATAATCATATACTACTTCAGGCTTCATTTTACATATAACATTCTTACTTACATCATGTAATTTAACTATATCAAATAAAGCACCTGATTTACTCATCTTATCTAAAGCTACAGTGAATTCATGATAATCTGCATCAGGATTTTCCGCTCTCCAATCTTCAAAGCTTGAGTTTATAATATTTAAAAGATATTCAATAACAGAAACTGCTGGGTATCCTTCTTCTCTATAGTAACTTACAGCACTTTCTGGATCTTTTCTCTTTGAAAGTTTTCTCTTTGATCCATTTTCTGATTTCATTATTGTTGGAACGTGAGCATAGTTTGGTCTCTTAAATCCTAAAACATCAAATAATTGAAGATGTATTGGAAGTGATGATAACCATTCTTCTCCTCTTATTACATCTGTAGTGTGCATTAATGCATCATCTATAGCATGTGCAAAATGATATGTTGGAAGTCCATCTGATTTAATTATAACTATATCTTGAACATTTTCTGGGAATGAAACATCTCCCTTTATTAAATCATGGCATTCTACTCTATTTTCTTCTTTTCCTGGTGATTTTAATCTTAAAATATATTCTTCACCATTTTCAATTTTCTTTATAGCTTCTTCTACTGGAAGATTTCTATAGACAGCATATTCTCCATAATATCCTGGAGTAATCTTTTCTGCCATTTGCTTTTCTCTTATTTCATTTAACTCTTCTGGAGTACAGAAGCATGGGTATGCTAATCCTTTTTTAACTAATTCTTTAGCGAATGTATGGTATATTTCTTTTCTTTGACTTTGTCTATATGGACCATATTCACCTTTTGAAGTTTCTTCTCCTGTCATACCTTCGTCAAAATTCATTCCAAAGTTATGCATAGTAGCTATTGTATCTTCTATAGCACCTTCAACTTCTCTTTTTTGGTCTGTATCTTCAATTCTTAAATAGAAAATACCTTCACTTTGATGTGCAAGTCTTTCATTTATAAGAGCTGCATAAACTCCTCCAATATGTTGGAACCCTGTTGGACTTGGTGCATATCTTACAACTCTAGCCCCTTCTTTTAAGTTTCTTTCAGGATATTTCTCTAAATAATACTCTGGAGTCTTTAATTCATTTTTAAATATTAAATTTGCTAATGTTTCTCTACTCATTATTTCATCACCTTTCTAAAATTCATATAAAAAAAGTCTTCTCCTCCTAAACACTTAGGACGAAAAGACTACAACTTTACGCGGTACCACCTAAATTAGCCAAAAAAGTATAAATTCTTTAAGGCTCACTTAATTCTCTATAAGGGGAGAAATCCCAGTTATCTACTCTTATTTCGACACTATGCTCCAAAGCTTCTTTCTATGATTTTATTTACAAAGTTCTCACCAATACTTCGCTCTCTTTAAAATAAAGATTCATATACTCTTCTTCTTCACTGCATTACTTTTTTTATTTATCTAACGTATTTAATTATACATTTATTAAATATCATTGTAAATATCTCTTTTAAATCATGCAAAATTATAAAATTTGATAGATTTTAATCTTCCATGACTTATTACATATGAATTAAATATTTCATTTTTTATAATTTCTGATTTTTTTAATTCAAATTCTTCACTTAATTATTTCATATGTTTAGTATAACTCATCACCCGTGTAAATATTTACAAAAATATATTTTTAGACACGAAAAAACGCAACCCTTGGGGCCAGGTTGCGCTTTAGCAATAAGCAATAAATAAAAAGGGGGCTATTTATTCCTTTTATTTATCCTTGCAATAGTATTATATGTTAATGGATTATAAAATGCAAGTAATTTTAAAAACTTTATTCATTTTATGGAAATTAATGAATAATTCTCTTGCAAGTTTTCCCATCATTCGTTAAAAGCTTTTTAGATGCATTATTTCTTCTTCTGTTAATTCCCTATATTCGCCTTCCTCTAGATCTTCATCTAAAGGTAATCCTCCAAATTCAATTCTTTGAAGATATACTACATTTTTTCCTACAGCTTCAAACATTCTTTTAACTTGGTGGAATTTACCTTCTTGTATTGTTACATTAATTTCTGATCCCTCATCTGTTGCTTCTATAATTTCAAGAATTGCTTCTTTGCAAACATATCCATCATCTAAAGTAATACCTTTTTTAAATGCTTCAACATCTTCTTCAGTAACTTTTTTATCTATTTTAGAATAATAAACTTTATCTACTTTCCATTTAGGAGCTATTAATCTATGATTTAATTCTCCATCATTAGTTAATAATAATAGTCCTACAGTATCTTTATCAAGCCTTCCAACTGGGAATGGTTCAAAGGCTTGATGATCTACTTCTAAAAGGTCAACAACTGTTTCTTCTCTTGAATCAGATGTAGCTGATATTACTCCATCTGGCTTATTCATCATAAGATATATAAACTCTCTATAAAATATTTGTTCTCCATTTATCTTTATAACTGATTTATCAGGATCTACAAGCTTGCCGCTATCTTTTTCTACTACTCCATCAACTTCTATAAACCCTTTTCTTGCTAATACCTTAATTTCTTTTCTACTTCCGTATCCTAAATTTGAAATTATCTTATCTAATCTTTGCAATTTATTGAACACCTCTTATCTTTATTTTGTTATTTATCTAAATACTTTTATCTAACTTAAGTTTCATCTTATTGTATTATTAATCTCCCCAAAAATCAATTAATGAATCCTTGCTATAAATATAAAACTATTGATAAATTAAAAAAGTCCTTTCGGACTTTTTTAATCTACGATATATAAATCTATAATAAATTTTATACAGTAAATTCTATCTCACAGTAATCTTCATAATTAACTCTCTTATAAAAACTCTTTGCAAGTACCATTACTCTATATTTACCTTTTGAAAATGGTATAAATGTATAATATCTTTTCTTGCTATAACTTTGAGCTTTTACCCAGTTACCTTTTTCCATTAAATAAAATTCATAACAAACATCTTTTCCTCCAACACTTTCAGCCCAAAAGTTTACTTCTGTATTAATTTTAATTGGTTCTTTGTCTATTTTTATTTTAGTTCCTGTAACCGGAATTGCCTCATGTACATATATATTTATATCTCTTTTTGTATCAAATTCACCTTCACATTTTACGTTTTTTGCATAAACCTCAAAGGTATATTTTCCTGCACATTTAGGTTTAACAACAAGCTTCTTATTCTTCATAAATCCTGTTTCTTCAACTTCATGTCCATTTATTTTAGTTACAAAATTAATTAATATATTTTTTGTGTTTTGAACTACAGCTTCTACTTCTATTTCATCACCAACTAAAAATAACTCCTTGCAAGGTAATAGAATATAATCTATATTTCCTGGTAAATAGTCTTTTACCTTTAAAAACACACTGGAATCGACATCATAATCCTCTAGAGAGTATTTATCCTTTACCCTTATACTGATTTCATACTCTCCCTTTTCTTTTGGAGTATAGTTTAGCCAATTTGTTCTACTATAATCTATTCTATCGATTTCTTTTCTATCTCTAAAAATTATGAATGAATATAAAAGTATAGTTCCACCTTCAGCAATTGCTCTAACATTTATAGGTCTATTAACTATAACTTCCCTTCTTTGATCTGAGATAACATCAACTATTCTAATTGGCTTATCTCCTTTTTTGTCTATATCAAATAATATTGTCTTCTTATCTTCATAATCTCCATTATAAGATATATCTTTTACATATAAAGTTATCTTATAAGATCCCTTTTCTCTAGGATTCCAATAAAATTCCTTACTTCTTGTATAGCATGAATCTTCTGCAATTGGGCCATCTACAATATATCTATATACTAATTCTCTTCCACCATAAGCATCTGCTTTAAATGTAATATCTGTTCCTGATACTTGTGGTGTATTAACATCAGCCTTAAAGCTATTAATTCTTACAGCATTATATGGTCTAACTTCATATAACATAACAGCTCTATCATCATACTCTTTATTTGAGAATATATCTTTCATAAGACATAGAAGTTTATATTCCCCTTCCTCATTCTCTTGGAAACTTACAATTCTTCTTGATGAGAAATCCTGTATACATACTGATCTTCCGTACTTGTCCACTCTTACAAATTTAAATAGCAATGGACGTGCATCATCACAGGAAGCTTTAACTTTAAATACTAGTTCTTCATTTAATAATAATTCATCTGTTAAGCACTTAAAATCTGTTATTTCAACTTTATTTTTTTCCTTAACTTTGAATTTTACAGTCTTATATTCATCAACATTTTCTTTAGAATTTGTTTTTTTGCATTCTATTAGAATCTCTTCACTTCCCTCACGTACAGCAGCATATGATAATTTATTATCAGTTGAATAATCCCTTACAGGTTCCCAACCATTATCTCCTCTTCTCCAAAATCTATATAATAGAACTTCTTTACTTGAAACGACTTCTATATTAACTTTTTCACCAGTAAAACACTCTTCTTTATCTAATAAAATTTCCTTAATCAATTTCTCCTCACCCAAGCTCTTTCCTATTATGTATTCTTCTTTTGCTAAAAATTCAAAAGGTTTCTTAGAACCTTTCCTTTTCCCTTGTACCATCACTATGTATTCGCCCTCATTTTTTGGAGTCCAAACACATGATTTTTTGTTATTAAAGTTTTTTATTGTATTCCAAATCCCATCATTTCCGATTAAAACTTTAAAATCTATTTCTTCCTCAAATTCAACACCTATCTCTATATTCTCCTTAGGTTCTTGAGGACTCTTCTTCCCAAATAAAATATTCATATCACCCATATATTTCACCCCGTATTAACCATTGCTATTCTCTTATTATACTACAATCCCAATTATTGTAAATAAAATTCCATAATTCTCTTATTTTATTATACAACATTCTTCTTAATGTACAATGTACATTTCCTAATTGACACCTTACTGGTTATAAAAAATATTATAATAATGTATTGTTTGGTCCTATAATATATATACCCTAATAAAAAAAGAGCTATATAAAATACAGAGATTCTATATAGCTCTTAGTTTTTAATATTATATTCAATTATAGATTTTAAATTATTTAATAATCTTTCTTCATCCTCTGAAGTTCTCTTTTTGGGCCCTTTAAACCTTCCACCAGCTTTTCTTATTTTTTGTGATATATGTCTTTGTTCTAGTAATAAATCAATGTTTTCTTCTGTATAAATATTTCCTTTAGGACTTATAACATTAACACCTCTAGGTAAGCACATAGCTGCAACTCCATAATCCTGAGTAACTACTATATCTCCATTTTGAGAGTTATTTACTACATACATATCCACACTTTGAAAACCACTATCTACAATTACAACTTTTGAATAATCACTTTGAATAAAATGATGTATATCAACAAAAATATTTACTTCTATTGCATATTCTTTTGCTAAATTTTCAATTTTGGAGATGCTTGGACAAGCATCTCCATCAATAATAATTTTCATATATATATATATTATTTTAATTTAGCTTCTAATTCAGCTTTTAAATCTTCAAATCCTGGTTTTCCAAGTAAAGCAAACATATTCTTCTTGTATGCTTCAACACCTGGTTGGTTGAATGGATTTACACCTAAAAGATATCCACTGATTCCACATGCTTTTTCAAAGAAGTAAACTAATTGTCCAAAGTAGTATGGAGTTAATTCTGGTACATTAACTACCATGTTTGGAACTCCACCATCATTATGTGCTAATAAAGTTCCTTGGAAAGCTTTTTGGTTTACAAAGTTCATATCTTTTCCAGCTAAGAAGTTTAATCCATCTATATTATCTTCTGTAGCTTCTATTATAACTGATTCTTCAGCTTTATCTACATTTATAACAGTTTCAAAAAGATCTCTTCTTCCTTCTTGGATATATTGTCCCATTGAGTGAAGGTCAGTTGAGAAATCAACAGCTGCTGGGAATATTCCCTTGTTGTCTTTTCCTTCTGATTCTCCGTATAATTGCTTCCACCATTCGTTGAAGTAGTGAAGTGATGGTTCGTAGTTTACTAAGATTTCTATAGTTTTTCCTTTGTTATATAAAGCATTTCTTACTGCTGCATATTTGTAACAGTCATTTTCTTTAACTGAAGGATTTGAGTAAGTTTCTCTTGCATCTGCTGCACCCTTCATCATTTCTTCTATATTAACTCCAGCTGCTGCTATTGGAAGTAATCCAACTGCTGTTAAAACTGAGAATCTTCCTCCAACATCATCAGGAATTACGTAAGTTTCGTATCCCTCTGCATCTGCTAATGTCTTAAGAGCTCCCTTTGAAGCATCAGTTGTTGCGTATATTCTCTTTTTAGCTTCTTCTTTTCCATATCTCTTTTCAAGAAGATCTTTAAATATTCTAAATGCTATTGCAGGTTCAGTTGTAGTACCTGATTTTGATATTACGTTAACTGAAATATCCTTTCCTTCTATAGCCTTTAATAATTGATTCATGTATGTTGCACTTATGTTATTACCTACGTAGAATATTTGTGGAGCTTTTCTATCTTCTTTTGATAATACATTATAGAAGTTATTTGTAAGCATTTCTATAGCTGCTCTAGCTCCTAAGTATGATCCACCTATTCCTATTACTATAAGAACATCTGAAGTTTCTTGAATTCTCTTTGCTGCTTCTTGTATTCTTGTAAATTCTACTTTATCATAATTTACAGGTAGGTCAATCCAACCTAAGAAGTCATTTCCTGCACCAGTTCCTTCATGTAATTTTTTATGTGCTGATTGTACTAAATCCCCCATAAAATCAATTTCATCCATGTTTAGATATGGAGCTACTTTAGATAAGTCTAATGATAGTCCTTTAGTCATAATCGCGTCCTCCTTAATTTTGTGTGATTATTCTTAACATAACTTTATATTATGCGCTACACACTATATTTATAACCGATAGCTCATTTTCATTAAAAAAATCTCTAAACTTCATTAATGAAAATGATATCCTTCTTTATTTTACTACATATCGTTTTCTTATAAAAGCGGAATATTAACAATTTGTTTCATGTAAACATTTAAATATTTTATATAATTTTAGTTAATATTATACTTATATTACAGTTATTTTATTATATATAACTCAATACTTATATCATTCATTTAATTGTAAAATTTTGTTCATACCCTGTTAATTGATTTAATTACAAATAAGAAATAAACTGTAATTGTTTGCAATAATATTTAATTACTTTACAAAAGAGAGGAAGTTTTACATGAATAAGACCAAAATACAAGGGATAATCCTATCATTAATCATCGGAATTGGTGTAGGTACTGGAGGGACTCTAATCTATGAAAACGAAAAGCATTCTAATGAGATAGCACAAGTTGAAGCAAAGTACGAAAATAATGATACTAAAGCTTTAGTTCAACAAAATGTTCTAGCTACTCTATGGCAACAAAACTCTGGAGAAGTAAAGGCATTAAGATATGAAGCTTATAACTCTGGAATGAACTATGTAGATAAATTAGTGAAAGAAAAAACTGATAAACCTTATGCTGTTACTCTAGATATAGATGAAACTATTATAGATAATTCTCCTCATGCAGGATATGAAATAAAACATAATGAATTATATTCAAAAGAAAACTTTGGTGAATGGGTTCAAAAGGCAGATGCAAAAGCTATTGATGGCGCAAAGGAATTTACTGACTACGCTAAAAGTAAAGGTTTTGAGGTATTTTACGTATCAAATAGAAGTGAAGATAAAGAACTTGATGCCACAATAAAGAATATGAAAAAATTAGGCTTTGTAAATTCTGATAAAGAACATATACTTCTAAAAACAGATACTAGCAATAAGGATGCTAGATGGAATAAAATCAAAGAAAAATATAATCTTGCAATATATTGTGGAGATAATTTAGGTGATTTCCCTAATGGATATGATAAAAAGAGTAACGAAGAAAGACGTTCCATAGTAGAAAAAGAAAAGAAATTCTTTGGAACTAAATACATAGTACTTCCAAATCCAACTTATGGTGACTTTGAAAATGCAGTATACAATTATGATTTCAAAATCTCTCCAAGTGAAAAGATGGAAGCTAGATTAAAAACTATTAATTCATTTAAATAATAAAAAAGGAGCTATATAACTATAGCTCCTTTTAATTATTTTATCCCTAAATATGTTTAATCTTATTCCCACTCTATCAATTTAACTTATTTTCTATTGTTTTGTGCTGACTTTCTATTTATTTTATAAATTATATTTTGTTATTTTATATAATTTATATAAATTTTTATAAATTATAGTACGTTTTTAGTACTTCTGATGATATAATTTTAATGTACTGTCATTACCCATGAAGTACATAAAATAACTTATTCTTAAGCAGTAGATTACTCGATGTTCTACTGCTTTTTTATTTTTACAAATTCACTATTTATACAATGTATAATAAGATTTTTTTAAGAATTCTTCTATATTATGTTTATTAATTCTATTTATAATATAAATAGAATTAATTTTACTATTAATAATAAACACCCTAAAAGATAGTAGGTTTTGATCCCAATCATTTTACTACTATCTTTTTTATTTGCGAATATTAATAATGAGTCTATTATTAGTTAATATATATTTGTTATTCTATAGGTAAAGTGAATTCATATAACGTATTTAAATACTGTTAGAATCTTATTCCAATTCCCCTTGGTTATTCTAGCAGTATTTTTTGTACATATTTTGATAAGATTATTTTAAGATATTTTTCACAATTTATATATGGATAAAAAGCAACTTAAATTTTATAATTAAGATGCTCTTTTGGAATAAGATTCATTAAAAGAAACTACCTATTATATCTTTTCTAGGTGGTTTCTTTTTTATTGTTTAAATTTATAATAATATATTTATGCTGTACTTACTTAATAGAAACTAGAAGGACTTTTAACTGCTCTGTCCTTCTAGTTTTTTATTTATTAATATTTTCATAATCTTATTTTAAGATTTATTCTATATTTAATTAATATAGTTTAGTTATAATTTAAATACACATAAATACTTAACTTTATAAAAAGATAGTGAGCTGTCCCCCTAAAAAGATAGTTATCACTATCTTTTTTATTTGTACATTTTTTAATAAGAAGTTCTTAAGTTTTATTTCATATTATGTTTATTGTCTTTATTACTCTAATTATATATACTGTAATTATTCCTTATGGAATTCTATAAAATAATAAGTATAATCAAAAAAGATAGCGTTTTTTTCCTTCCCTAAGAATAGATTTATCGCTATCTTTTTTTGTACATTTTTTAATAAGTTTATTTTAAGATATTTTTCATGATTTATATATGGATAAAACCTCACTTTCATTTTATAATTATGTTGCCTTTATAAATAAAAGTCTTATCAAAAAAGAAACCACTTGTTTATTATTTTCTATAAGCGGTTTCTTTTTTTATTATTTGAATTTATGATAATATATTTATAATCTACACTTACATAATGAAAGATAGAAGGGCTTTAACTGCTCTGTTCTTCTAGTTTTTTATTTATATATTTTTTAATAAGATTTTTTTAAGAATTATTCTATATTATATTAAATATTTCTGTTTATAATAAAATTAAGCATTTTCTTTATAGCAGTATGCTAATATACAAAATACTTAAAAGATAGTAGTAAAATGATTTTGATCCCAATCATTTTACTACTATCTTTTTTTATTTTGCAAATATTAATACTGTGTCTATTACCAGTTAATATATATTTGTTATTCTATAGGTAAAGTAAATTCATATAACTTATTTAAATACTGTTAGAATCTTATTCCAATTCCCCTTGGTTATTCTAGCAGTATTTTTTTGTACATATTTTGATAAGATTATTTTAAGATTTATTATACACTTTGTTTATTGTTGTTATTGTTATATTAATATATACTGTAATTGTTCCTATTAAGGAACTCTTTTCAGTATAATCAAAAAGAGCAACTAGATATTTCTAGTTGCTCTTTTTGATTGTTTAAATTCATGATAATATACTTATAATCTACAGTTACATAAAAACTAGAAAGACTTTTAACTGCTCTATCCTTCTAGTTTTTTATTTATTAACATTTATATAATCTTATTTTAAGATTTATTCTATATTTGATTAATATATTTTAGTTATAATAATCTTAGACATATAATTCTAAAAAGATAGTGGTTTAGCTTCTCTTTCATATATAAGTTACCACCATCTTTTTTATTTGTACATTTTTTGATAAGGATTTCTTAAGGTTTATTTCATAGTATGTTTATGTACATATTAAACTCTCTAATTTATAATATTTATGTTCACTTAAAATATCATATGTAAAAGAAATCATCTATTTCTATCTTTGTTAGGTGATTTCTTTTTGGTTATATAAATTTATGATAATATATTTATACTGTACTTACTTAATAGAAACTGTAAGGACTTTTAGCTGCTCTGTCCCTTTGTTTTTTATTTATCTATATTTTACTAAGAATATATTAAGATTTATTTCATAGTTTATATATTTATAAATTAGAGTTTACTATGTATACTTAATTTATGCATTAATTATTAGATTCCATAGAAAAAGATAGTGTTTTTCTCCCCTTAGGAGTACTTTTCACTATCTTTTTTACTTATATAATTTAGGAGGTATTATGAAACAAGAATCTCTAAAACGTATTTTTATTATATTTGCTGTTATTATTTTAACTTTAATATTTTCATTGATATTTAATTAACTGTATTTTTATAAGAATTTCTTAAGGTTTATTTCATAGTATGTTTATTGTTATATTAACTATTTAATTTTATAATTTATTTAACCTTATTTTAAAAATACTTTGAGTGATTTTATGTATAATTTCTTACCCCTAAAAAGAACCCCTCACTCTTTATTGAATGAGGGGTTTTGTTTTGTATTTAGTTTTATTGGCTATAATTATTAAAGTAAAGATTGTTTTTTCATATATCCCCCTATCTTGACTATAAATCTTATTCTACTTTCCAATCAATATTAATATAAATAGAATTATTTTAAATACAATAATACCTATAGTATATCTAATGAAACATTCTATTTTTATTTATTATGTATTATTTGAAAACACATCAATAGCTATTTGTGCTATGTCTTTTATATTATTTATTTTATTAGTTATATTTTCTTTTGCTATTATAGCATCCGCTGTAACATCCGTTACTACATCACTTATATCCTTTGTATTACTCGAAATATCTTTTATGTTTCCTAGTATTACATTTAAATTCTTTGTATTAGTTTCTAATAGACCATCAACTTTAATTAATACTTTAAATAATTTTAATAAACAAATTATTAATAATCCTAATGCTCCAATCGCAAGTAATATAATGATAAACCAGAATAAACTATCTACACTAATATACATTAATTATTTTCCTCTGAATCTTCTACTTTTTCATCAACTGAATTTTCAACTTCTTTCTCATTAGGTAATTTACAAGTAACTTCAGATGTTGTTTTTTTATCCTTTAAGTAATCCTTAATCTTCGCTCTAGCTTCAGAAATATTATTTTTAGTTACTTTTGCTTTATCTTTTACTTTTGATCCAACATTTTTTGTTGCATCCTTTAAATTCTCAATATTCTCCTTTCCAGATTTAGGAGCAAGTAATACCCCACTTAATGCTCCTATAATTGCACCAACTGTTACACCAGTGGCTAATGTTTTAGCAGTCTTTTTTTGTGCTTGTCTTTTTTGTGCTTGTTTCTTTTGTTCTATTAATTTTGATAACATCATATTATCCCCTCCAATTTTATTCTCTTTAATAAATATAACTATATTTATTACCTCTTTTTCAATACTTATCGTTTCTTTTAAGAAGATATTAAGGTAGTATTTACAATTTAGTAATATTTATTAATTAAACATATTTTCATAATCTTATTTTAAGATTTCTTCTATATTTAATTAATATAATTTAGCTATAATTTAAATACAAGCTGTTCATAACTTATTATCTAAAGATAGTGATTTATCCTTCGGGTTATCTCACTATCTTTTTTATTTGTACATTTTTTAATAAGAATTTCTTAAGTTTTATTTCATATTATGTTTGTTGATATATATTCAATATATTTTATAATTAAATTAATCCATAAAAACTAATCGTATTTTTTGAATAAATTTGTACGTGAATCTAAAGAAAAAACCCCCATTCTTTATTGAATAGGGTTTTTTTCTTTAGATTTATAAAAGGTTTATTCCATATTTAATTAATATATTTTAGTTATAATTTAAATATAAGTTATTCATAGCTTAATAGAAAGATAGTGAGCTGTCACCCCTTAAAAAGATAGTTATAGCTATCTTTTTTTATTTTATACATATTTTGATAAGATTTTTTTAAGATATTATTCATTATATATATAACTTAAATCCTATGTAATATAATTAAATTACTCTTTTGAGTGAATTCATTATCAAAAGAAACCACTTGTTTTTATTTAATGTTTTCAAGTGGTTTCTTTTTTTATTGTTTAAATTTATTATAATATTAATCTATATTTAATTAATATATTTTAGCTATAATTTAAATACAAGTTGTTCATAGATTAATAGAAAGATAGTGATTGGTCTTCCTCTATCAGATTGCATATCACTATCTTTTTATTTTATACATTTTTTTATAAGAATTTCTTAAGGTTTATTTTATACTATATTTATTGATATATTCTCTTAATACTCTTATAATTTAATTACCCTAATGTCTAATGTAAAAATTTTTTCGAATAATTTTGTACATAATTTTTATAATCACAACAAAACCCTCATTCTTTATTGAATGAGGGTTTTTGCTTTATATTTAAATAAGATTATTTTAAGGTTTATTATATATTTAATTAATATATTTTAGTTATAATTTAAATACAATTTGTTCACAGCTTAATAAAAAGACAATGACTAACTCCTATCTAAGAGTATTTTCACTATATTTTTTATTTGTACATTTTTTGATAAGAATTTCTTAAGGTTTATTTCATATTATGTTTATTGATATATTTTCAGTATATTTTATAATTAACTTACACTCTATAAAATATTAAATAATTAAATAATATTCAAATTTAATTAGTGTGACAGCTAAACAAAGCCCCATTCTTTATTGAATGAGGGTTTTTGTCTTACGTTTATAATAATATTCTTTTAAGATTTATTCCATATTTAATTAATATATTTTAGTTATAATCTAAATATAAGTTATTCATAGCTTAATAGAAAGATAGTGAGCTGGCACCCCTTAAAAAGATAGTCATAGCTATCTTTTTATTTTATACATATTTTCATAATATTATTTTAAGATTTATTCTATATTTTATTAATTTTTTTGATTTAAAATATTATTTGTAAGAATTAAATTAGAAACGATAGTAACTTTATTATTCTTTACTTTCAAAACCATAATTGTTACTATCTTTTCTTCTTCAATTATATATTTTCGTAAATCACTAAAAGATAGTAGTTTTGATTCTAATCATTTAACTACTATCTTTTTATGTATTATCATATTTTGATAAGCTAATTTTAATGTTCAATCTATATCATGTTAACTTTTTCATTTATAATTACTTCCGAAGGAAACCTTATCGTGTGTTTTACTTTATAAAGAAGTCTCCTCTCCATTAAAGTTATCAGCTTAGTATCTTTTTTCTTTGTCATTTAAACTTATTACCATATTTATTACTGTGCTTACAGTATAAAACTAGAAGGATTTTAGACTTCTCTTTCTTCTAGTTTTTATTTATACATATTTTCATAAGATTATTTTAATAATTATTCTATATTTGATTCATATATTGTAGTTATAATAAATTTAAACATAATAATAATTTTTATACAAAAAAGATAGTGATAGGCTCCTCTCTAAGAGTATTTTCACTATCTTTTTTATTTGTACATTTTTTGATAAGAATTTATTAAGGTTTATTTCATATTATGTTTATTGAAGTTAGTTTCCAAGGTAGGTAAAATCAAATTATAACGACTAAATAAAATTCACATAACTAAAAAGAACTTGCTTGTTTTGTATCTTTCAAGTAGGTTCTTTTATCTTATATATATTTATTTATAATAATTTAAAAGGAGTGATCTTTAATGATATTTAAATTTAAACACCCTATTATACTCGGTATAATTATAGGATTCGTAATGAATTTTCTATTAGATTTAATACTAAAACGCTACTTTGGAATTGTAACTATTAATTTTAGAATAATTACTTTTATTGTAGTCATTTTACTTATTATAGTAATAACATTGATTAAAAATAATTTAGCAAGAAAGTCTTAACCCAAGTTATTTATACATATTTTAATAAGAATATTTTAAGGTTTAATATATATTTAATTAATATATTTTAGTTATAATTTAAATACAAGTTGTTCATAACTTAATAAAAGATAGTGATTTTTTCTTCCTATGCAGAGTATTAATCACTATCTTTTTTTGTTTTCTTTATGATAATAATTTCTTAAGATTTATTTCATATTATGTTTATTGATATATTGACTATATATTTTTATAATTTAATTAATCCTATGTTAAAAGATATTTTTAAATGATTTTGTACATAATTCCCAAGCACTCCTAATTTTTTATCGAATAAGGGGTGTTTTTTATTTATTAATATCCATTTTGAATATAATAAAAGTCACTAAGCTATATACATCTTAGTAGATTTTGTTTTATAACTTCACAAAGTAAAATTATACTATGAAAAGATAATGATATACCCCCTTTTGCAAAGGTAGTTATTACCATATTTTTATTTTGTACATTTTTTATTAAGAATTTATTAAGATATCTTCTATATTTTATTTAATATGTTCATTTATAATAACTATAGATTAAATTGTTTGCAATAACTAAACTTTACTGCAGTTTAATCTATATTAAATAAACTTTAAGGAGGTTATTATGAGTAAATTTCTAAAAAGTATTTTAAGCGGAATTGCAGTAGTTATAATTTCATCTGGAATAATTACATACGCTTCTAACACTCAAAAAACAACTAAATCTCAACCTACACTTTCACAAAAATCACTAATTGACTCTAATAAAGCAAAGCAGTTAATGTTATCAAAAGTCCCGGGTGGAACTTTTATAGAATTTTCATTCGATAACGATGAAACCCCTGAATATGAAGGGAAAATTATAAAAGGTAATATTGAATATGAAATAACTGTAAATGCTAAAAATGGTTCAATAATAAAATTTGAAAAAGAAAATATTTCTATCACCAATTATTCAAATACAAATACTACTTCAAACGAAACTTCAGATGTAAATAATACTTCAAATAAAACTACTACCACTTCAAACAAAACTTCAAATTTCATAAGTGCTGAAAAAGCTAAAGAAATAATGAAAAATAAAGTAGGTAGTTCTAATTTTGTAAGTTTCTATTTTGATAATGATGAAACTCCTGAATATGAAGGGAAAATTATAAAAGGTAATATTGAATATGAAATAACTGTAAATGCTGAAAACGGTTCAGTAACAGAATTTGATAAAGATATTTCTGATGATAATCATGATGATTAGCAATCATTAATAATAAAACTAAAACAAAGGTAGTAGAAAAAATTCTACTACCTTTAAATATTCTAGCACTATTTAATTATTTTCTAAATAAAGCGTTCCATGTGTTCTTACCAATAACACCATCTGGATCAAGTCCATTTGCTTTTTGCAATTCAATAACAGCCTTTTTAGTTCCATCAAAGAACTTTCCATCTATTCCATTTGTACTATATCCTAATGCATTTAATCTCTTTTGAGCTATTTTTGTTATATTTCCTATTGCTCCATATCTAATTATAGGACAACATTTTAATGTATTTTCTCCAAAGTAACTATCAACTTTTATACTTCCGAATCCCTGGTCGTTTATCTCTTCTTGAAGTTCTTTTACTATAGGCCCGCTTATTGATAATTCCCATAGTTCTTTTTTTGTTGGGTTTGATGGCTTAATTGGTTCTGTTGAATTAACAGTATCAACTACAGCCTCTGCTATAGCTTTCGCAATCGCTTTATATCCTACTTGTAAGTACTTATTTGCATCGTCTGTATCTACAAAACAACATTCTATAAGCATACTCTTAGCCTTTGTTTTTCTAATTACATAAAGACCTGTACCTTCTTTTACTCCTCTATTTATAAATCCTAACTTAGAGATATTCTTACATACCTCTACTGCATCAGCGTATTGTCTACCTTTATAAGTATAAACTTCTACACCTCTACCACCACCAGCATTAAAGTGAATTGCTATAAACCAATCTAAGTCTTGTCTATTGGCTTGTCTTACTACCAGCTCTAAACTTTGTGATGTGCTACTAGCTTTATCTATAGTACAGTTAACAACATTAACTCCACTATTAGCTAATAATCTTCTAAGTTCTCCTCCAACCATTCTTGTTTCTTTACCTTCTACTATTCTACCTACTGCTCCACTTCCTGGTCCTGAAATAGTATGTCCATCATTTACTCCCATTGTTAATTTATTCATTTTAATTCCTTCTTTCTTTTAATTTTTAATAATTAGTTATTATTAACTCTTTATAATTTTTTCTTGCTTTTGCTTCCCTTGATACAGAATAATTAACTTCAACTTCTTCTATATTAAAATCCTTATACCACTCTCTAACTTTTGGATTATCATTTATAGTTAATAAGAATTTCCCCTTGAGATTTTTTAGTTTATTTCTAAGTAATATGTGATCCTCTTCTCCAAAACTATATTGATATCCAGCAGTTTCAAAATATGGTGGATCGCAAAAGAAAAAAGAATACTCTCTATCGTATTTATCTATTATTTTTTCAAAAGATAAATTTTCGACATAAGTATTCCTTAGTCTCTCTTTAATTTTTTCTAACTCTTCTTTATAAAATATTTGAGGGCATGGTCTTTTTGTTGTACCATATCCATACACTCCACATTTAGATGCAAAACTCTGACTTGTTAAATATAAAAATCTAATAGCTCTATGAATTTCAGTTAGATACTCTATAGTGCAATTTTTATACTCATCAAAAATATCTCTACCTGAAAACTCATACTGCAGCAACCTCTCTATTTCCGGAGCGTGATATTTAATCATTCTAAATAAATTTATCAATTCCTTATCTACATCATTTATCACCTCTACTTTTGATTGTTCTTTCCCGAAATATACCCAACCTGCTCCAAAGAATAACTCAACATAACAAGTATGTTCTGGAATCTTTGATATTATCTTATTCCTTAATTTTGATTTACCTCCCATTCTTGATATTGGTGGTTTTAATTTCTCTTCCATTTTTAATACGTCCTTTCTTAATAAATGTCTTTTATATAAAAATAAGAATCTATAGAATAGCTTGTATGCAAACTTTATAACTATAAATTCTCACCAATATTTTTATATTAATTTTTGATAATAAAAAAGAAACTATCTCTAGTCCCGCTTTATTGCCCTAATTATTTATTTTATATCTATATCTTTATTCTCGTCTTTATCTTTACTATTACCTTGATTTAATATCTCTAATTTATCTGATACTATAGATGGTAATTTAACATCACATTCTGCTAAGTTCTCTAATATACTACCAGCTTCTTTATAAGCAAATAGTGCTAATGTTATTCCTATAACTGCAAACTTTAAATTTAAAAATATATCTAATAATAAAACAAATGCTATTCCTAAAAATTCAGCTATCCACCTTATTATCCCATCTCTCATTTTTCTACTTCTATAATTTTTGTTCTTTACTGATTTTAATATTCCTAATGCCATATCTATAAACTTAAAAGCTAAGTATAATACTAATAACCATGATATGGCTTCCGGTATAAATTTAAACATTCATTTTCCCTCTTTTCTTTTCTGTAATATCTTTCTTACTTGCTATAATCTCCTCTTTTTCTTCTTCAGTTATCCAATTCTTTTTAACTGCGCTTTCTAATTCTCTCTCATCTGCTCTACCTTGTAGATATAGCTTCTTTACCCACCTATACATAACTGTACTTCCCATTTTCATTTCTCCTTTCTTACTCTAATCCTCTTGATAATGCACCTTCAATTAAGAAGTTTATAGCTTCTTCTGTTTCTTTTTGCTTTATTTTTAGTTCTTCTATTTCTTCCTCTGGCAATTTCTTTCTTTCTTCATCCTTCATCTTCTTAGTTTCAGTTATAGTAAATGTCATTTCTCCAGTCATTGCATTAATAGTTAATTTTTTAATTTCTATCATCTTCTACCCCTCCTAAATTCCTTACTTTTATTCTAGTTCCATTTGGTAGATAAGCTCCTCCACTTACCTGTATTCCAAAGTCTAAGGTGAACTTATCTATATATTTTAATTCTGTGCTAAACCCACTTTTATGTCCGTAATAATTTCTAGAAAAATATACATCTGAAGAATTATTGAACACATTTATATTAGATTCTGCAACAATAATAGTTATATCTTTAGTTGAATTTATATCTATTTTAGTAAATATATTTCCTTTAACTCTATTTACTAATGGATCAAATTTTTCTCTATACCCTCTATCGCCAGATATAAACTTTTCAAACTTAATTTCAAATGGATAGCTAAATACAGTAAAAACTTCTATACTAATATTTTTATACTTCTTTACAAGTTCTAGCTCTAATAATCCTGGAGCTTTTTCAAAGTGAAATTTAGATACATCAATGTAACTTGAATTTGTAAATCTACTAAAACCTATTCCTGATGATGAAGAAATTCTCTTCATTATCTTAAAACTATTTGCAGTTACATCACTAACTGCAAACACTGTACTCTCTTGCTTTAACTCTGTAGGAACAACTCTAGTATCAAACTTTTCTAAAAAGCCTTTTCCGTACACTAACATTACAGGATCATCATTTTTAAGTCCGTGATTTTCTTTAGTTATAAATGTTGCTGTATCATAAACTATTTCTGAAATCTCTATAACCTCATTACTATCATGAACATAATCTAATATTATCTCTCCATTTCCATCTTTACCTTTAGATGGCTTTCCGGTATCTTCGTCACCTAAAAACCAATTTCCATTATCACCTATATGCGGAGTTAGTCCACTTTCCCCTTGTATTCCTTGTGGGCCAATCTCACCATCTTTACCTTGTAGTCCCTGTTTCCCTTCTGGACCCATAATATTAACTGGAGTTGGTGGATTATCTGTATTATTCTTTACCCATGATAACTCCCCTTCATTCGATACATTGGGCATCCATGTATCTCCTTGCTCTCCTTTTAGTTCTTCTGGATTTATCTCACTTAATTTATCATCAACTCTTTTTATAAGTTTTTGAGCTTCTTCTTTTATTTCTTTAAGGGTATCTATAGTCTCTTTATCTTCTACAATCTCACCTTCAAATGTTTTGTTTACATAAAAATAAGGCCCTATAATTGTTATAGTTCCTTCTTCATCTGCAAATATAATATTAAGACTTACTAATCCTTCTGTACTTACAAAAGTTCCTTTTAATTTTATCTTTATATTTGTTCCTTCTTTCTCTACATTTTCATCATCCTTTTGCTCTATTAGAACCTTATTATCTTCATCTCCCTTCTCTCCTAATATATCTACTTTCACCTTGCTAGAATCATCAGTTAAAATTTCTATATTTATATTTAAATATACAGTATCATTTTCACTAACACTCCCAATTGATTCTGGTTTGATTTTACTCTTATTGGGATCTACTTTATACTCAAGAACTCTTTTCATACTGCACCTCATTCTAAGTTATTCATTAAGTTATTCGCATACTCTTCCAGTTTACCCAGCACTCCTAATATCTCATCGTTACCTCTTGTTTTTGTTAACACTCTACTCTCTCTTACATTATCTTTTATTTTTCTTCCTGATTCATCTATTTCATCATAAGAAAATGCTAATACTTTTAATCCATCTATTTCTGTAATAGCCACGCTAGTTAAATTTCTATAAATCATTTTACACACCTCTTTCATTTCTTATTTCATTCATTAAATTTAATATTTGCATTGATTTATTTTCTTCTTTTAATTCTTTTATATCTTTAATTAATTCTAAGTCCTTCTCACCTTTTACATCCCTAATATAATTAATTAACCCTGCTCTTTCTTCTACTTCCTTTCTTTCTGAATGTATACCTTCTATATTATCTAATCCTCTATTAACTACCTCTATATCACTTTCGAATTCTCTGTAATATCTTGTGCAATTATCACCTTGCTTTTTACATTCCATTCTGAAACTAAATTCTTGTCCTACTTCTCCACCTACAATAAAATAATTTACATTATGTTCTTTAGTGTATACAGACTTTCTATCTTTTCCTATAACCTCATAAGTTATAAAATACGCTGTTTTAGTGTCTGCAAAAGCAAGAAAATCATCTTCAAACATTATTATAGTTTCTCCACTCTCTCCTATAATTCCATGTCCTATATCACTTATTGTGTCTTCTGTAGAACTCGTATAATAACTTGCTATATTCTTTGTGTTAGCACGTTGTATTGATTTGTTAATTGTTTCCCAACTTCTAGCTCTGCAAGTTCCATAATTTCCAGCATTACCTGTACCTGCATTAATAACTACTTTATCAGAGTTCCAGACATTAAACCTTAGCCATGATTGATATGGACCATTCAAATTATTATGTTGAGCTTGCAAATTACAAAAGTCTAATATTCTACCTTTATTATCTTGATTTATTTTAGTTACCTTAAAATTCCTTCCTACTGCATCAACATTATCATATATCATAAACCCTTTTTTTCTGCTTGTCTCTATTTTGGTCTGTATTATACCATTTGAATCTCTTAAACCTAACCTAACAGTATCACTACTTAATTCGGAGTATACATCGATTCCCCAAAGACTATCTTGATTACTTCTAGCTGACGCTATTCCACCTACTTTTTTATTACCATTTAACCAATCGTAAAAATATATATTCTGCTCTATTATATCTATACAATCTCTTCCATCTGTTGAATAAGTTGATATATTCCCATCCCATATATCTAATCTAGCCTTATTATTAATATTTCTAACTCTAAAGTATTCACTAGTTATTGATGTAGAAACTCCTTTAATTACACCACCATCCGAAAGAGCCTCACTTACAGTACTTATAATTGTTCCTGGTAATAGTTTTTGCTCTGCTGTTCCTATTCTACTTGTATTAGATGTAACCTTCTCATCTAACTTTGTTGTTTGAGTTTGTACCTCTGTTACCTTTTGAGTTATGCTATTTGTTTTTTGAATAAAATTACTTTCTACTGTAGTTATTTTTTCGTTAGATAATTTTATTTGATTATTTATTTCTATAACCTTCTTATCTATTTCAGATTGAGATACTTTTGTATTTATTTCATTCTTTAATAAATTTAATTGAGATGTATTATTGCTAACATTAGTGTTAACTACTTTTAATTTATTATTTACATCTACTTCTAATGTAGTTGTTTTTGAACTTAAATCATCTATATTAGCTGTTATACTATCTGTTTTTTGCTTAAACTCACTTTTAGTTGTGTTTAAATCACTTCTTATTCCTTTTATACTTTCATTTATTACTAATACTTCTTGTTTTAACTCTGTATTAGACACTTTAGTAGCAATTTGACCCTTTAATACACCAAGCTCTGATGTAGTTTTAGATAATTCAGTATTAAGTCCATTTATGTTTTGTTTAAATGTCTGTTCATCAACCTTTAATTTAATAGCCTTATCCATTGCTTGAATAGTTGCTTTTTGACTTGATAATTCTTTACCATGTTCTGTAATAGTATTTTTTTGTGTACTTAATTCAACATCTAAAGTCCTATCTCCAACCTGCACTTTAGTGCCTTGTATACTCTCTGTTCCATTTTCGTTAACTTCTCTTATAACGCTATTAATATTGAGTTTATACCCCATTATATTAGCATCATTAGCAACTACATTATCCTTTATAGCATCACTTGTAAGACCGGCATTATGAACACCATTACCATCAATCATTACTGTTTGATTATCTTTGCCCCTTACAAGTAATCCATAGTCTGTAGTTCCATCTGTTTTTATATATTCTCCTAATATAACTCTATTACTATTGTTTTTATTAACTAAAATTTGATTGCCTGTTATCTGTATTATTCCATCAGCACTAGCTATAGTTACTAAGGAAGTATCTAAGCTACCAGTATTTATCTTATTAGCACTTAAATAACTTATCTGTGCATCTCCTATAGCTCCATTTGCAATTATTCCGCTTCCTGCTGTTATCGTGCCAGCTTGTATATTATCTGCAGTAATATTACCAGCTAATAAATGTTCAATATCAGCTGTTTTAGTTATTAATACATCTATTTTACCTACTGCTGCATTTAAATCAGTTATTGTTGCACTGCCAGCTATTAATTTCTTAAGTTCTGCATAGTTTGCTTCAACTCTTTCTATCGTCGCAAATTTTATAATTGCATTTTCTATTTCTGCGTTAGATACTTTAAGATTATATATTTCTGCATTAATTGCTTGTAGATCTTGTATGTTAGCCTTATTTATTAAAGCTTCATTTACAATTAAAAGTTCTGTTACCACTCTATTTATTTTATTATTTGTATTTCCATTGCTAGAAAAACTATTTTTATTCTTAGTTTCTCCTTTTGCTGCTAGCTCTGATGTTAATCCACCAGTATAAGTAAATGATTGACTAAATATAGGTATTTTTCTTTCTATATTATTTTTATCAATAAGAGTTGCTATATCTCCTATATCTAATGAAATATCACCTTGCCACTTCATTGTATACCCAAGATAAGTAAATTCCTTTAGCTTGTTATACACATCATTTATATTCTTATCATCAATCCAAGGATTCTCAAATTCCAACTCCATCGAATCAGTGCCTAAAGCTCCTTTGGATATTATATTTTCTCCAACCTGACAACTCACTTTACCAATTTTATATACAACATCTTCCCTTTTGTAATCTATATAATTTCCAGCATCTATTGTATAATTAATTTCTTTTGGACTAACAATTGTAAAGCTACCATCTCTTTTTATAACAGCATTGCCAGCACATAATGAAGCAACATAACCAAGAACCTCTCTACAAGTAAAGCCTTCCAACTTCTTTAATTTATATGTTGGAAGGCTTCCCGTAAATTTAACTCCTGTAATAGTAGCTAATTCATTTACTATTTGTTGCAAAGTTGCTTTATCTCCTAACTTGCTGAAATAAGGAGTTTCAAATTTTATCATATTATCATAAGCAGTAAACTTTATTGTATAATCTGTCTTTTCAATATCATCTATGTTGTATGAACCCATAAGTAAATACTCTATGTTATTACCTATTTTAAGCCCTATTTCAACCTTTATCTGATTCATTGAGTATATTGTTTCAGCTCTATTTAATAAAGTCAATTCTAACTGTTGTGATGTTACAGTTCCTATAGAAAACCCTTCATTCGGTTGCGTATTACTATTTATTCTAATATCTACTATATCTTCATTTGAAAAAACTCTATCACCTATAGTAACTTTACATTCAAACATTCTGCTATTTTGTTTTATTTCATTTTTATATTCTGTGCTTGTATTAATCATTGATCTTACACTCCTTATTATCCAAGGTCTACTGTAAGACCTCCATCAACTAATTTAGTTATATTTATCTCTGCATTAGCTACAGCTACCTTCTTTATAACCTTACCTTCGCTTAATACTTCTATAATGTAATTCCCTTTTTGTATAGTAGGTTTCTTTTCTTCAACTACCGGAGTTGCCGCAACATCTACTACTTTCTGTTTATTATTTTTATAATTGTTTTTATTTCTCTTTTTCATTATTCTTGTACCTCCGCGCTTAAATTATCTTCAACTTCATGAACTTGTGACTCAAAATCAGACATATCTTTTCTAATTACTTTTTTATTTTTGTTATATAACTCTTGATTAGTTATAGACTTATTTATATTAACCCTTCCGTCTCCATCTGTAGAAACCGTTGCATTCATATAAACAGCTTGCTGTCCTTCTATTTCACTTATTCCTGTTAATGTTATACTTTTACTTATTTTCAACATATATAATCATCCCTTCTATTTTTCTATAAAATTCATTTTAAGTCCTTGCCACTTTAATACACCTTTTATATACGATTGCACTGGCATACTTCTATCTCCAACGTACATTGTCTTAGTTATAAACCTTCCTTCTTGGGGATCCAAAAATTCTACTGTAAAAAATACACTAGAAACTGCTTTTAACAATTTAGAACACTCAGACACCGATAGTGGTCCCCATTCTAAATTTAATTTTCTTTTTACTGCTATTCTATCTCTTAAAAGTTCTCCTCTAGCATTACGATTACTCTCTCCATCTAAATCTGCTATATCTATTTGTAATGATTTAGGAGTAGCAATTGCTACTCCATTTACTTTAATCACAATCACCACTCCTTTTATACAGGCAGAACTGTTATTCCACCCTGTCTTTGCATTTTTCTTAATTCTTTTAATGCAACTTTTCCTATTACAGAACTATCAATTTGAAATATAATATCTCCACTAATTGATGAGTTATCATTCCCACCTTTCGGCATTCTTGTTGCTACTTTTTCCGCTAATTGAGTAATCCAACCTGTATTATTTTCCAAAGGCATTACCGCCTCTTTACCAGCTTCACCAACTACTGCAAGAGTAGCGCTATCTATAATACCACCCTTAGCTAAGTATGGCATCTTGGGTATATTGACTCCGAAATGTTTACCCCCTACAAATGGAACCCAACTCGGTGCAGTAAAACTAATAGAATTCAACCCATCAATTGCCATATTTATTAATCCAATAACTGTATTTAAAGGTGCTTTAGCAATTCCTGCAAATGTCTCGAATATACCACTAAATATATCTTTAACACCATTCCAAGCTCTAGACCAATTCCCAGTAAATATTCCTGCAACAAAATCAATTATTCCACCAAATATTCGCTTAACACCATTAAATATATTACTTACATTCCTAGAAAAAGCATTTAATATATCCCCAAAAACACCGAAACTTTTAGTCCAATCCCTAGAAAATATACCACTTAACCACTCTTTGAATTGGTTGAATTTTTCTTTTATTTTATTCCAAACTTCAATTGCTTTAGCCTTCAAATCATCCCAGTGTTTATACAAAAGCACTCCAATTGCAATTATCGCTGCTATTGCTAAAATAACCAAACCAATCGGAGATGTAAGGAATGCTATCGCTACTCCTAACGCAGTTGTTACCACTGTAGCAATTCCACAAACAACATTCCAAGCAACAGTTGCAGCAGTCATTGCTATTTGAGCTGTAGTATCTGCTATTTTAAGTCCTGTATTTATTACAAATTGTGCAGCTTGTTTAACTAACGCAATCGTACTATTAATAATAGACATAACGAAATCTTTTGCATATAAAGCTCCTAACTGTAATGTCTCTAGCTTATCAGCTATTTTAGCAGCTATTGATTTTGCAAATCCTTTTACTAACTCACCTAAAGCTTTTATACTAGACCCTATAGAAGTAACAAAATCTTTTGCATACATAAAGGTTAATTTAATAGTTTCTAATTTATCTGATATTTTAGCAATAGTGCACGCCTTAATTGCTGCCGTTATCTTAGAAAATGCTCCTACTAAACCACCTGATTGCTGAATAAAAGACATTAATTGAACTACTTTCCATGCAGCAAAAAATGCAACTACAACAGTTGTTATTTTCTCAATTACAGATATATGATCACTCATCCAGTTTCCTATTGTTGTCAATATATTAGCTAAACCTTTTAATACATCTACTATTACTCCGCCAGTCCAAGATGCTATAGGCGCTAAAAAATTATTCCATAAAAATAATGCTAACGGCTTAAATGAAATTAATAAAGGATTTAAAATAGTTAGTGCACCACTTATAACATCTAGAAATGCTGGTAATGCCTTCCCTATTGTCCACTTTGCAAATGGCTTAAGAATATTGTTAAATAACCACATCAAAAGTTTTCCTACTGTCTGTATTACTGGCTTTGCTGCCTTTTTCAAGCGTTCAAAAGCTTCCATTAGTGGTTCTAAAAACTTTTTCAGTTTATTTACAGCGCTTTTTATTCCGCTTATATCGGGTTCTTTATCCATTCCCCAATCCATTGCCATATTACCTAAATCGGGTAATGGTACTGCTGGCATAGGTGTTTTATCTCCCTTTTTAGACTTTGGTAATCCTCCACCTTTTGCTCCACTATCACTAATTGAATTTATTTCATCAAATCCACCTAACAATCTATTAACTTCTTTAGATGTCTTTTTAGCAGTTTCACCAGTCTTTTTTAAAGCTTTATTATATCCATTTTGAGCATTCGCTCCACCTAATGCAGCACTTTTAGCTTTATTCATTGTATTAGTTGCCATTTTAGGACCTTCAACAGCCTTCTTGCTCTTTCCAAAAAGTGTTTGCATGAACGCAGCCACATATCCTGTTACTGTTCTTAAAGCCATAGCAAAATTAGTTAATATAGGTAGTACAACATTAAGTATAGGTAGAAAAGCGTTTCCTAAGTTTAACCAAACATCTTTAAGTACAGCTATTAACTGTTGCATACTAGAATTAGTATTATTCATAACTTCATCACCAAACTTACTTGAAGTTTGCTCTAAAATTGCAAATAACCTAATCTGTTGTTGAGTTTGGAAACTTAAATCATTCCAAGATTGTCCATTAGCAAATCTTTTAAAAGCTTCTGTTGATTGCAACATAGCAACATTTACGTTTATTCCCAAATCTTCAATAGCCTCTGTATTTCCTAGTAGACCTGAACGAATTCTCTCCATAACATCTTCCATAGTTCTCCCAGTACCACTGGCTACAATTGATGATGCCTTTAACAATTCTTGTGTATATTGCATAGTTTGCTTAGTACCACCAGCAAATCCACTTAATAAATTAGAATATATAGCACCAAACTTCATAACATCTGATTGAGCTAAGTTAAAAGCTAAACCATTATCTTTGGCCCATTTTAAAAACATTTGTGAGCTTTCACCCATAGTTCTTTTTATCTGCTGAATTGCCCCTTCAACTTGCATAGCCATTTTGGTTGATTCCTTAGCAAGTTGTGCCATCTTCGTTAATCCATAAGCAAAAATAGCCCCTTTGAATATATTCTTAAAGGCAGCCCTTACTTTTCCAGTTTCTCTATTTACAGTATCAGTCATTCCTTTTATCTCACTTTTAACCCTATTCATCTCAGCCTTTAATCCTTGTGTTTGAGCCTCTATAATGACCTGCAAATTTTCAAGAGTAACACCTTCCATAAACTATTCCTCCTTTCTTTTAAATCTACTATTATGCCTAAAAGCAAACGCCTCCATTTTAGCCTTATATAAAGCCATATCGTTCTCTATTTTTTTATTATCTTCTATATCGTCTTCAAACAAAGTCGGAAATAATTCACTTACTTGTGTTACCCTAGCATCTTCACTAAATAAACAAGCTACATATTCTCCTATCTGACGTGCTAGTACAGAATTAAGAATTATATTTGCTTTTAATTCTGCTTCTTTTTCTTTTCTCTTTAACATTTGTTTTCTGTTGTAGCTTTCCATTAGATCGTATATTTCTAATATGGTTGAATCCCAAAATAAAGAAGGACTATATTCCATGTCTAAAAATTGTGGATATAGCCCTTCTATAAGTTCAATAAAACTATTTAATTTTCTAGTAACTCCTCCGCTTGAAGTTGGTTCTCCTCCATCTTCTCCGCTTGAGCTTCTGAGAAAAAACCACTTACTTTAAATATATCCATTACTACACTAGTAAAGAATTCGAGTTGTGAACCACCCTCATCAATATATTTATCAAATAAATTTTGAACATCTTTAAATTTAACATTAGAGTTATAATCTTTCATTGCATAATGGACTATTGTTAAAACTACAGTTAATGAAGGCATTCCTCCATCACTTATAACATTCATAACACTAGTACCTAACTTTTCTTCTAATTTACATAAAGCTGATGTCTTTAATTTTAATCTATATTCTTCTCCATCTACTTCCCATGTTGCAAATTGCTTTCTTGCCATTGTTATTCACCTTTACCTTTCGTTTTATCTGCTGGATCTGTTACTGTTATTTCTGATTGTAGAGCCATCTTACAAGTAAATTCAACTGCGCCATTAACTCCACCACCGCCTAGTTTAATGCTTACTTGAGCTTCCCATGTAAAAGAAGTTCCATCAGGAAGTGTTTCTTTAAATGATAATACTTTCTTAGCTTCCGCAGCTTTTCTTAATATTCTATATGAGCTAGTTGAAGAAGAATTATCATACTTAAACTTGAATTCTAATTCTCCTGGATCTCCTATCCCATATTCATACTTCTTCGTAGTATCTGCTAAACAAGTATTCTCTACTTTTTCAGGCTCATCACCAATCTCTGGCACTTCCTTTAGTCCTTCTAAATTAATATAGCTAGAGCCATTCTTTTCTTTATACTCTAGCGTAGTTCCATTAGCTAACATCTATTTACCTCCTTTAAGAGCTATAAACTCTCATATTATTTACATCTATTACTCCTTCATACCTAATTACCTTATGTTTAAGTCCACTAGGCTCTGGAGAATCTAAACATTGTATTCTTATTAATCCTAAATTAGAAAGCACCTCATCAACCGCTATCGCAATATCCGAAGTGCTTCTATCATTCCATACATCAATTTTGTATCTTATATATACTAACTGCTCTCTATTATCTGTCTTTGTATGTGTCTTGTTATCTTCTTCAATATATTGTACTACAGGAAATGTAGCCCAATCAGATGGATAAGTATCATTTATATTATCACATACACTTTTTAATGCTTTTGTTATTATAGGTTTAATATTTATCACCTTCTAGCTACCTCCCTTATAGCCTTTTTTATATCTGCTTTAATATTTTCTAATATTTTTACTTTATTATTTTTCAATGCTGGATATAGATATGGTTGAGCTTGCATACCTTCCCAATCTGATTTGTAAGATACATTTACCTCAGTATTTGTGTTGCTTGCTTCTCCTCGTTTACCTGTTCCAAACTCTACATAAGCTGCATATTCAACGTTTGTATAAACAATCCCCCTTACCTTTCCTTTTCTAAAAACTGTACTTTTCTTAATCCTATCTCTTAAATATCCTCCACCCTCTGTAGCAACTGGGCAAAGTAACTTAGCTTCATCTTTAACTAAATTTATATTTTTTTGCATAGATTTCTTTACTGAATCCTCTACATTTCCACCTAACTTATCTAATTTTCTTAAAAGACTATCTAATCCTTTTATGGTACTCATTGCAATACCTTCTCCAATTCAATAAACATATGTGAATACCTTTTTATACTTATAATTTTATAATCAGGTTTACTATCTTTAGATACATAAACACAAATTCCATCTCCTTCATTTAATGTTTCTGTTCCATCATAAAGCATATTGCATATATAATTTAATCTTTCTCCATAAATTTCAGCCTGTAACTTTCCACTTGCAGGTGAAATATTAGCTTTTATTTCTACCACTTCATTTGAATAACCGAGGTATTTACCCCCCTCATTATCTTCAATTAACGTCTTTCTTTTTAAATAATAAGTTTCTTTATTCTTTATCCGCATTTGCAATACCTACCGCTTTTAATCTTCTGTAGCTTATTAGCCTAGCTTTTATATTCTCAGGAATTTCGGTAGAGTAAGATACACTTACCCCTCCCTCACTCCTCGAGCTTTCTCCTTCACTTCCCATACGATTGTAATAAATTATAGCTAGTTCCCTTTGTAATCCTTCCATTTTATCTAGAAGAACATCTCTATTACAGAAATCTAATATTTCAGATTCTGCATCTTCCAAAAGTTGATTTAATAACTTTTTATCAACTTCCGGTAATCTTAACTTCAATTTATCTATTTGCATTGTAATCACCTCTTAAATACACAATTAAGTAATACTATCCATAACTACGCTTTTTTTCTTAACACATATTTGAATTGCTACAGCTCTTTCATCTAATATAAATACATCTTCGAATGATTCTTCAAAATAAACATATTTACCTTGAGATAATGCAGATGGTGATTCTAATTGAGCAAATTGATAAGATACAATTGGTAATATAGCACTTGGGTGTACTAATATCATTGCCATATCTCCAGCATCTGCTTTTGGAGTTATTCCTCCAGCTTCTTGTCCTGAAGTCTTACCATCATTAAAAGTATATGCTGTCTTCATAAGTGTTGTTGGAACTCCTATTATATCAACCTCATCTAATCTTGAAACAGTTCTAGATAATACCTTATCACCATTAGTCCTAACAATAGCTACCGCATTATCTATTAAAGTCTTTGTATAGGTATCAACGTATAGCTTTCTTCCTGTTGGTGGAACTAATCCCTCATCCATCGCATCCATCATCGAGTCAAATTTTGCAAGGACTGCTTTAGAATCAAGTTCTGCTTTTTCAGGTGTTATAGTTTCTTTATCATTTTTTAATTTGTATAATGTTGAGAACATCATCACATCAAGTTCTGGAAACTTTTTAGTTTCATTCATAGTTTTTGTTATATTTACTATTGATGCAACTTGATTAGTTTGGCTTACATCCATTGGATGAACTAATGTTTGCCATACTCTATGATTAGTAAGTTCCTTAGTTTCCCAATCATTTGAAAAATTTTGAGTAAAGTCTCCTATCTTAGTTCTATTACCATCAACTCTACCTGTTGTTGATAATTTAGGTATCTTTATAGTTTTAGCATCTACAACCTTATATTTACTTGAATTTTCAGTAGCCCATAATGCTCCTGAGTATAATGTGTAAGGATATGCATTTGCTAACTCCTTCGCGTATTGCGTTGCGTAATTTACTGTCATATTTTATTCCTTCTTTCTTTATTTATTTATTTGATTTAGATCTAACCCCTGTGAATCCAAAATCGAATCCAGGTGTACTATTATCTCCGCCGCCTTTTGGTGGTCCATCACCTCTTAATTTATCATTCACAGCTTTTTCTACTGCTGATTGAAAAGCCTTTTCTACTGCTTCTATACTTGAACTACAAGTTTCTGCACTTTCATAATTAAGAATTTCTATAAGACCTTTAGGCAATCCCTTTTCCGCTAATGTTTCATAAGCTTGTGCTTTAAGCTCTCTAGTTGTAATTTCTTTCTCTCTTTTTTCTAATGCCTCTAACTTTTTGTTATTCTCATACTCAGCTTTTTGTTCTGCATTCATCTTAGCCATCTTTTCAGCTTCCGTCTTAGCTTCTTCAATCTTGGTTTGGTTATCTGCCTCCCAATTACCTTTTGCAGTTTCAATAGCTTTAGCTATTCTTTTATCAAACTCTGATTGATACTTTTTATCTTTTAATACATCATCAAATGTTTTTTCTCCAGTTTCTTTATCCTGACCTCCATCTTCCACACCTTCATCATTCCCATTATCAGCCCCAGTTCCAGTGCCTCCATCCGCTCCAGTATCGGCATTAAATAATCTACCCATTCCTAATTTCTTTCTTAAATTACCATCTCTAATAAACATAAATTCCTCCTCGCCCCTAATGTTCACTGCCCATTAGATTCAATTATTTTATTTAAACAGTTTAACGTCATATTCAGGACATAAAAATAAGCCTTATCTCTAAGACTTAATATCACATTAACTTGCAAACTTCTTATACCATTCATCATAAGTCATATAATCAATAATATAATTCCTTCCTGTCTCTGGATCCCTAGCTCTTCTTTGCATATTTTTTAAATCTTTTGAATATGCAATAGTAGTACTTCTACAGAATGGGTGCATTGGTGGAATATTCTTTGCCGAAATTGCTTTATCCACTCGTATTACTTTCCCATCCATGCGCCTACATATTTTACTTGTTCTTGAGTCTAAAGTAGCCACAAATACTAACCTATCTACATCACATTCTTTATAGCCCTCTAGTTCAGCCATATTAGTTACATAAGTAGTCTCTGTTCTTATTAGTCTCTCACAAGCAAACTTACCATACTCTGTGAGCTCCTCTAATTCTTTAGCCATTCTTCGTGAGCTTTTACCACTCATTAATCCAGATGTAATTACTTCCTCTAATTTTTCTGCTAATACATCTGTATTTCTCCATATTCTAGATGAGTAATTTTTACCACTCCAATTATTTTTAAGTATTTCCTTTATAACATCTGTTGGCATTTCCGAAAATGTAAATCCTATCCCTATTCCTTTTTGTATATCAAATATATTATGGTAATAAGCTTTATTTATGTTATCTACATAGTTACTAGTACTCATTCTATATTCTTTATCAGCAATTAACTTAGTATTTATATATACACTTTCCTTTAATGCTTCTAGTCTTGTTATACGTGCTTTATATGGTGAATAATTTAATTGAGCCATAAGATACTTTTTTAAATCTTCGTCTTGAATATACTTAATTTTGTTTCTTATATCTTGAAGTTCTTTAGCACTAATATAAGAATTAAGTAAATCTCTAGCCTCTGTTTTTGTTAATCCATACTCTAGATGATACCTATTAAATATCCTCTTAATATCTTTATCTATATCAGATACAGCCTTATCATATGCTTTATTTATCTTAGCTATAGTTTTATCACTATTTTTATGATAGGATGCCATTCTTGAGTTAGCTCTTCTTTCCCAATAAGAATTACTCCTTTTCTTCATCTAAACTGCCTTTTGAAGTATCTTTATTATCTTCAATATCTTTGTCACTAATATTCTTAAAATCATATGAACCAAACTCTTTTTGTTGTTGCTCTAACTTCTTATTATTTTCTTCCTCAAGTCTTTTTCTTTCTTCCTCAACATCAATCTCAGCATCATATCTTTGAAGTCTAGTCTCCCATGATATAAACCCTTCTGTATCCATGGCCATTTTTATTAACAACTCTTCATCTACAGGTAAACTCCTTTTCATAGTTATATCTATGTCACTTACATTTATATTCTTTGCTTTTATATTGGCTATACTAGATATAAGTTTTAATCTTTCCCTTAAACCTTTTTTGAAATATCTCTCCTTAGTTTTTCCTAACTGTTCAAATCCAAGTAATTTATATCTCATAGCAATTCCACTTGCATTACCAACAAAATTTTCATCTGTTAAGCATGGTACTTTGCTGAATTCATGTATATCATCTTTTAATGATTTCTTTAATACCTCTATCTCGGTCTCATTAAGAGTTTTAACCAACCATTTAGCGTCGCCGCCAACATCTAATTCTATTACCTTCATCTCTTTTAACATTTTTATAGTTTCTGCTTTTTCATCACTATCATCACCTAAACTAGCATTAGTAACCGCAAGGAATGCATCCACTAATTGTTCTTTATCATTAACCCTATCACTCTGCAGTAAGTTATATGCATCTATTAGAGTTATAACACCCTCAAAATCTCCTCGTATCTTCTTGTTGTTCTTATATTCTATTAGTGGTATTCCATTAAAATAATGTTCTTTTTCCTCTTTTAATTCTGGAGAACTATCACTTATATTCTTGTAAAAATACTTATATACTTTTTCTTTAGTATATAAGTTTAGATCATAACCTATAGTAGTATTATTTATATCTTTCTTTTCAAAGTAAGTTACCCCAAACATAGTCTCTTTCTTTACTGTACTATCAACAACAACAAAACTGTTAAACGGACTACTCACACCCAATTCAGGGCCTGCTACTGCTTCTTCATTCATATAAATCAATTCATACCCAACACCAAATATAGATATATCTAATGCCAATTCATTATTATGTGAGTCTTCATCGATTTCAGTAAATATAGTATTTATTTCTTCTGACTTAGGGCCTGAATAACTTATAGGATAACCAAAAACATATCCAACTGCCATATCTGTTATATATTCAGCATGATTACATACTAATTTATTATTAGGTAAATCTGTATTCATAAATACTCTTTCTAATATCTTTTGCTCCCCATTATAATAATTATTTAAATTTTTATACCTTTCTATCATAGATCCATGAATCTCTAAACATCTATTTATTAACTCAACTGGAACACTTCCATCTTCATTTAATAAATCTCTATCTTTTATAATAGACATTACTTCACCTCATTTAATAAATACCTAATTTCCTCTTATCTCTAATCCTAACTTTATTAGAATTTATTTCTGATTCCATTCCATACCTTACAGCATCAATAGTATGATTATTTTTATCTGGATACTCACCCTTGAAATTACCTTCCTTATCTTTTTCAAGTTCATATCCCAAGAATTCTCTTTTAGCATTAGGACATCTTATAGGATCTATAATTATTTCTTCTATTTCATCACTTAAATACTTTACTCCATGTTCAACACTATCAGGACCCTTCTTTGCCCCCTTTATATTAAGCCCTAACTTTTTAAACTCATTTATTGTCCTAGGTTCTGCGCTATCTGCAGTAACTAATCTATTATTTGTATTTTCCTCTCCAATTTCCTTTACTGCTTGTGAGTTTCCTAATGCTCTTTTATATATCTCATAAAAAATATATAATCTCTTTCTAGTCTTATCATAATTCATGACAATATAAGAAAGAGGATCAGCTCCATACCCGAAATCTAATCCTCTCTTTATTCTGTCAAATACTTTTATTTCTTCATCCGTTATTTCTCTTATAGTTATATTTCTAAACACTTCTCCTCCTGTTCCAGTTACAGCTCCTAAATAATCATGTTCATACTTAGTAATATTAACTTTTTTCATATGTTCAGCCTCTATGATAAACTGTTCTCCAAGCCATTCTTTAGGAACCGTTCTATAATCACTATGATGAACATATTTATCCTCCCTACTTTCTATAACTTCTTGGTTACACCAGTTTCTTTGACTTTCTGGAGGATTAAAAGAATAAAAAACATAAAATTTAGGACCACCTCTCATCAACGATTGATTTATTGTATCTATCTTATTTTTTCCTTCAAATTCATCTACCTCCTCATACCATATATATTTAATATAACCTTTAGGTACTTTGGTAGATTTAACCTTCTTAGGATTGTCAGCACCTTTAAACCTTATTACTTGACCTGTAGCCTTATATGTTATTGTTAATTTAGCTTCTGGTACATGCCACTCATTACTTACTCCTAAAACATCTATAGCCCACTTAATTTGATCTCTTACTGATTCTGATAAAGTATCTTTAACTCTTCTTAATATTAAAGCATTAGACATTATTCCTTCCTGAGCATCCCTCATCATGCCTAACACAATCTCTATTGAGATAAAAGAGGACTTCGTACTTCCTCTACCGCCTTTAAACCAGTAGTGGGTATGAAATCCTCTTTTTATATCCTTATGAGCTTCATAAAAACTTCTCGCTATTATTGATTTAAGTTTTATCCTATTCATCTATATCATCCACTATTTGAACTTGCTGAGTCCCTTCAATTTCAACCTTATCAGCAAACAATCTATATCTTTTACCTAATAGCTCTGCTGCTTTAGTTCTATCTTGAAGTGATGCATCTAATCCAAATTGGTCTTTTTCTTCTCCTCTCATAACCTTTGTGAGGTATTGGAGGACTTCTTCACCCTTTGCTATTCTCTTATCTTCTATTTCTTTTATACGTTCATCTATATATTGTTTTATATTAGGTTTTGTTAGGTTCTCTGTTCCTATTACTGCTGCTGTTTTCTTGCTATAACCTGCTCTTCTTGCTGCTTCTGTTGCATTCCCTAACTCAATATAATAATCTGCAAATGCCTTCTGTTTTGGTGTAAGCTTTTTATTATCCATCTGCTCCACCTACTTCTTTATATATCTCAACTAATTTTAAAAGTATTTCTTGTTGTTTAAATGTACTTAGTACTTCTACCTTAATCTTAGAATACTTATTAGGATCTTTTTTATTATCTGGATACATTTTGTTATACTCTTCAACATCTATTAAGTGAAATAACTTATATACAGTACATACATTACCTGTTTTATTGCTTATAAATTGCTCTCTATTCACTAAGTATATATATCCATAAATATTTAATCCTTTTATCAATTTATTTATTTTACCCTGTATATTCATTATTTCACCTTCTTTCAAAATAAAAGAGTTGCTATAAAAGCAACTCTTAATTAAACTAAAAACTTATCAATTAAATTATTTACAGATGTTTTGTATTCTTCTTTTGACATTGAATTACAATATCTATACTGTATTAATTGATCCAATGCATTTGATATTATAAAAAAATCATACATCTTCTTTTTATAAACCTGTTCATCCTGTGCCCAACTTTCAGTGTTTATTTCATTATATAATTCACTGATTAATTCTTCCATTCTTAATAGTACATCTTCTTTTTTCATACTCCACCCTCCTCTATATGCAATATTCTACAAAATAAGTAAAATCCCTTTTCGTTGCAAAATAAAAGAACCCAGCTTTTACACTGAATTCTCTTTGTAAACTTACTAATAGCACGTTGTAATCCCTACTATCAGTCTTTATTTGGAGGAGATAGAGAGACTTGAACTCTCGACACATATGTTAACAGCCTATCGCTCTACCAACTGAGCTATATCTCCACGTTGCAGGGTTTTATCCCTGCCTATCTATAAAAAGGAGGATCACTAATGAACAATTAAACTTCATCAACCTGTCCACACTTATATCCTACCACACTTTATTTAATATTTTTTATCATATATTTATCAAATGTTTATCATTTTCAGCCTTTTTCCTAAACATTATTGTATTTTTATATTCTGCAATTATTGCAATAACTTCTCCTCTTTTTCTGTATGCTGTAGCTTGAGCTATATTTAAACTTCGTGCTATTTGTAGTACGCTTTTTTTATCACCATATTTTAACTCTATATATCGTCTATCTTCTTCCTCTAAAGTATTTAAATTAGTTTCCATATTATCTACATATCGCTCTAACTCCCTTATCTTATGATTATTTTTAAATATCTTCTTGCTGATTATTAAATGTTCTCTTTCTAATTTAGTTATCTCTTTGCACATTTGTTCTTCTGCAAAGCTATTTCCACTAGGTGATGTTTGAACCCTTTCGGATATTCCTATACCATTCTGGTAATAATCTATAGTAACATTAGCATCTATAATATCTTTTTCTATTTTTTCTAATCTACTCTTTAATTGCTCTACCCATTGTTTTAAATAATATATTTTCTTTTTATATTGAAAGTATCTATACAACGCTGCTTCTGTCTTTTTAAAAGTCTCTTTATCCAATCTATAACACCTTCTTATCTAAAAACTTAATCTTTCCTTCATCATGATATTCAACAAATCCACATTTGCATATGATATTATCATTTTCTAATAAGGATTTAATATCACTGTTGATGCATTTATTACCATTAGCATTCCACTTACACTCAACCTGATTACACATTTAATCACCTCTATATAATAAACTGGCTAGGCTGAAACTCATATCTTGCCAAAGGAGAGTTTCACTTCCTTTCATATTGAATTACCTAGCCAGAATATAACTAATTAATCTTCATTTTTCATAGGTCTTTTTAACTATTCTTTCATTAATTATCTAGGACATAATCTTTGTTTATTTGCACTAACACCCCCATTACTCCACACTATACACTTAATGAACTTTCTCAATTTCATGCTCCATATAATTATTATATTTTATAAACTAAAAATATACCTTTTCTGATTTTGTTAATGGATATTCTCTGTAAAAACAAACTCCATCTTTTGAGCTATCCTTGCAAACATCTTTCCAGTACTCTAAATACTATATGGTGTAATTCCACTAAGTGAGATAATCCATAATCTTCTATTTCACATATTCTCATTAAGTCCCCTCTATTCACTAAACTTTTTCAATCTATAGTTACAATTATCCTTAAATGTTATTCCAAACCTTTTACCGCAACACTCTAAGATTCTTCCTCCAAGAGCTTCGTCTAAATCTAATAAAATCTGTGGTGTGCATTCAGTACTTATTAAAGTTGGTAAATAATTTAAATATCTATAATTTAATATTGGATATATATGTTTTATATCCGCTTCGTTTAATTCACCAATTAATTTATTTTTTCTAACCTTGTCTTTGAATAGATCATCAATAATTAAAACCTTAGCCCTCTTATATCTATCAATCTTTTTGTTATAATACTCTTCATCCATACTACAAGCTTTAAGTTCTCTCATAACTTCTAAGTAAGGCATGTATACCACTGGTATCTTTTTATCTAATAAAGCTTTTCCTATAGATGTAACTATATGTGTCTTTCCAGCTCCTGGTTGCCCCATAAGACAAAATCCATTTTCTCTATCACCTTTTATATCATCAAAATCAGTAATATATTCAACTGCTATGACTCTCGCCTTCTTGGTTATCTCATTCCACGGCTTATAGTCTTTTAAAAGTTTTATATCTTTAGGAGCTATCCCAAAGTTCTCCCATAACCTAGATACAAAATCCATTTCATAGCACTCGCACCTTTTAAGCCCGTTATCTCCTTTAACCCATGTTGTATCTCTACACCTCTCACACTTGTATTTACTCAAAACAGGAGAAGTCTGGTTTCTTTCCTTGATCTGTTTCTTTATCCTGTCTAGTATCTCCTTCACTTCCTCCACCTTCCTTATCCCTATAATTTCCCTCATACACCTTTAAAAAGTTATTAGGCTTTATAAACCAATCAAATGTTATTTCAAAATCACTTGCTTTACCCATTAAAAACTTACTTTTCAATATTTCATCGATAGCATTTAAGATTTCATCTTCACTATATTGCTTAACCCTAGCCTTTAACATCTTATGTCTGATGGTACTTGGAGTAATCTTAGTTAATTTAGTTGATAGATTAAGAGAGTTCCATTTTTCTATTAATCGTTGTACGAAAGTACTACATATTATATCTTTAGATATAATATTATTATCTAATTCTCTTTCTTCTTCTCTTTCTAATTCTTCTTCTCTTTCTAGGGAGGAGACAGTCGACGGATGTCCATAGGACAATCCACGGACAGTCGTCGGACAATCTGTAGATTTTTCTCCTTTATTTGCCAAAAGTTTCTGTTTCTCCCTTTCCTTTCTTTTACGAATTCTATCCTTTTCTTTTCTACTTTCATATACATCTAAACTCTGGTGTTTCTCCCAGTTCGGAATGGTTACAGCATTGTTTATCACCTCTATCATTCCATACTTTTCAAATGTTTTTAATGCTAATCTAACAGTGTTTAATGGTCTTCTAAATATAGCAGCCAACATCTCATCAGTATAAGCAATCTTATCATTCATCATGAAAACACCACTATTATTATTTTTTCCTGCAAAACATAAAAGCTTAAACCAAATTACTATTATGCTATCTGCTTCAGGTATACTTTCTATTAATAATATTTTTTCATCATCAAATATATCTGTAACTATCTTTATCCATTTAACATAAGCCATTGTCTCCTCCTATAAAATGCAATCTAAATTAGAATATTTTTCCATTCTCGCATCGTTATGCTCTTCGTATTGTTCTATTAAATTATCATTTACTTAACTTTCCCTTTATTATGAACCTCATATTTATACCCATTATTCTTTAAGAAACTACTTAATATTCTCATTCTATTTGAGTCAGATTCAACATGAATATCTACAAAGTATCTTTCTTCATCTTGCTTTATTTCTTTTACTGGTACTTGTTTAATTTCTTCTACTTTTTCTATTGGAGCTTGTACTTCTTCCTTTGGCTTTTCAGCTTCCTTTATCATAGTTGCCTTATCATTAACTTCTTTTAATATCCTATCTAAAGACCATCCAAACTCTATATACTTTGTAAAATCCTCGTATTTTAATTTTGTATTTATGCCTTCATTAGCATTATCTATAGCGTTTTGAATTGATATTTTAAGCATTTCTTGTCTTTGCATTTCATCTTCTTGCTCTTTTTCTAGCATTACTGCTCTCATTTCTATATCTTCTCTAATACTCTTTAAACTTCCGCTAAGAGTTAAATACTTATCTTTTACATCTAATCTATCTGAATACTTTTGAGTTAAATTGTGAGCTTGTATACTTTCTTTTATATACTCTAAAGCTTTATTCCTTTTTTCTTCTCTACGCTTATCATCATAGATTTTTATTCCTTCTTTTATTGGTTTCTCTACATCTGATATAAGACTAATTAATTCTTTACACTTACCTTCAAACTCTTTAATAGGTAACTCCATTTCTTTCTTAACATCTTTTCTGTAAGTATCTATTTTATTTCTAAGTCCTGCTAGGTCCTTTTGAGTTGCTTTACAATCTTTTAATCCTTCTTCTGTTACAACTATGCCCTCATATTTGCTCATAGTATCTTGTAATGATACTTTTACCTCTTCAAAGTTCATACTTATAACCGGTAGTTGTTTCTTAACTTCTATTTCTCTCATTCTCTAAATCCTCCTAAAATTCAAAATCTTCTTGACGTTGCTCTAATTCTTTTTGATGTTCTTCTTGTTGCTTTTTTAAATCAATATCTTTTTTCTTTTTTTCTAACATTTCAATGCATTTATTTAATGCTTCATTCGTAATATCTTCAACCTTAGAAACTCCAATCCATGATAAGAATTTCTTTTCATCCGCTCCTGATTGATCTATTAATGATTTAATTGTTATAAATGCAGCTTTATTTATTTTTCTTTTTCCTTCTTCTGCTGACACATCTATCTCTCCGCCATCTATAGCATCATTTTCAGCTATATCAAATGCTAATGTATATAAATATCTTCTTGAGAATGTTTGAGAAGCTCCTATCGCCTGTATTTCACTACATCCTTTTAAAGTTGGTATCTTAACTGGTGTGTCCCACTTAATTACCTCTTGGGGGTTATCAAGGTCTCTTATATATAATGTTGCAACCTCTGTTGTATATCTAATCTCTGTAGACAATCCAACTTCTAAGCAAATTTCATTTATATATGGTAGAAAATCTCCAAGTTCAAAATATTTATAATTAGAATATTTATTAAAACCACTTTTCTTTAAATCTTTCTTTTGCAGTTTAACTTTAGCCGCTTGTAATTTTCGATATATATTTGATTTAGGTTTAGTTATATCAACTATTTTCCTTTCTGCATTATCAATATCAATTAATATATTTTCATAAGATGTTACAACTCTATCTAATGCATTCTCTACTTGATCTTTATCTATTGTTTTATCTTCATTAAATCCTATATTAGAAATTGAATTTGATAAAAGCTCCAAGTCATTTTTTAATATTTCAGCCCCTTGCTCTAGGTCCTTTAATAACTCCATTTTTAAACCCTCCTATTTTGTGATGTACTTTTTATCTTTTGTAGTTATTTCTAAATAACTACAATCAAATTTCTATAAAAATTTCTCTAATAAATATCACTATTACTACTTTGTCCAACATTTACCCCATTCATTAATAAGGATTTCTTATAGCAATATTCTTTATACTGTGCATCTTTTAATTTATAAAAATTATCTATATACTTACTAAGTTTTTCCTTAGCCAGTAAACCTTTTTCTCTTGGTGTTATTATGGGTGTTGTAGCGGCTTTTATAATATCCCACTTCGATTTAGTTATTCTAGTTATAAATGTGTTATAACTAATACCATTTTTCTCTGCTAACTCTAGAATTTGATTAGAGTATTTCTTGTTCTTAAGAATAGCCTTTTTTGCAACTTTTTCCTTACCCATAATAGGAATTGTTGCTGCATCATATGCTGTCCATCCCTTTTTTAATCTTTTATAAAAAGTATCTCTACTAATTCCGTTCTTATAAATTACAGGTAACCATTTTTCATGATTTCTTTTAGGTCTTATTCTTTTAGTTAATGCAGTTTCTTTATTCCAACCTGAATATCTAATTCTATAATTTAAAGTAGCTTTACAAATTCCATTTTTAGCAGCTATTTCATACTCTTCAGGTGTTATATAGTAATCGTATACTTTCATCTAAAAAACCTCCTATTGATAAAGGCTTTTATTAATGATAAAATATTATTGTTTAATATCATTCGTTGTCATTTTGCATACTTTGGTCGGTTGCAAAATGACTTTTTTTATCATTAATAATCCTATTTTTCTATTGTTATTGTTTGTAAAAATACCTTTTTCTCCCTTTTGCTCATATTTCTTGACTTAAATAATCTTTTTAAAAATACCTTTAACATCCTCTTACCTCCTAAGTGTTTATAGTATCTAAAATGTAATCAATATCTCCTTCTCTCCATCTGCCAGGGAATATGCTTATTCCTAACTCTCTTAAATTTATAATAACTCCTATTCTTTTACAGTCTTTATCAGATAAACATCCTTTACAACTCTTATGATTTTTACAACGACTTACCATTGCCTTAATTTCTTTTCTTTCCATTGCTATCACCCATCTATCATCTTTTTATTTTTTCTGTCGCTGCTCTAATAGGATCCCAACCTAATCTTTGTACTCTTGTAACAAAGGTTCTATACTCTATCCCATTACGTTTTGCTAAATCAACGTGCTCTTTCTTATGCCTTCTATTGCATTCATGCATCTTATTCATTATTTCATTTCTCTTCATAAGTGGTGTTGTTGCTGATTTTTCTAAAGACCACCCTAATTTATTTTTTCTCATATAAAACGAAGCTCTAGGTATACCATTTTTCTCAGCTAATTTAACCCATTCACTTAATGAATTTATCTTTTCAGTCAGAGCTTTTTCTTTACTCCATCCAAGTTTATTTATTCTACTTCTTATAGTTTCTTTACAAATACCATTTTGAGCAGCTATAGCATACTCCTCATCACTTATAAAGCAATACACCTTAGACATCTAGCTTTCCTCCCCGTGATACTTATCAAATGTTCTGTGTCCTAGTGCCCCACCGATTAAGGCAGGGACTAGATATAATATTAATACCTCTATCATAATTAACCTACACATTCTGATATTTCTATAATAGCAAGTCCTAATTGTATATATTTTTCTATAATTTCACTTAATCCTGAGCATTCTCCTTGTTCTATATGACTTCCTATAGTGCTGAACTTTTCCTTAAATTCTTCTAATACGTATTGCTTCATATCAATACCCTCCTTGATATTATTAGTTCTTTCTTGTGTTTGATTTATTGACATTTTTATCTCTCCTTTTTATTCATATTTTGTATATTTATTTTTAAGATTTTATTAAGTTTTTATTTTTATAACTGAAACACTTCTCTCTCTATTCTCTGATATAATTAATAAACTATAAAAAAGGGGAAAGTATTATGCCAAAGAAAATTATTATTTTTTTCAATAATGATTCATTTTTAGAATTGTATGATTTAATTGAAGTACACTCAATTTCAAATAATAAAATATATACCTTATCAAATATATACAAAGGCTTACTCGAAATAACTGGGAATGTTTTGTTTTCATGTATTAGTTGCAATGTATTTATTAATTTTGATAATATTAAATATATTAAATTTTTAAAGTGATAGTTGAATTTTTTCAACTATTTCTTTTTACATTCCTCCTAAATTTTATTTATATATTTATCTACTAGAGGTCTTATATAATATTTCTCTAATAAACTTAACCCTATAAACATAAGTGTTGCTTCATATACAATGAAGTTACCTTTATCCATTCCAATACCTACATATTCAATCTACTAGATTTACTACACTCATGATTTTCTAAAACATCTAACAGCTCCACTACTATGCTCTTTGCTTCATCGTAATTAGTTTCATCAATTTCACTTAATCTCCTTAAATCTAAATACTCTTTTACTATTTGTCCTATCGGTGTTGTTATCATGGATATTAAATGTCTCTTGATACTTAACTTTGTTAATCGTGGTATTATTATTCCTTCCCTTATTGATGTCCATGACTTACTGTCACAAACTTGTCTGCTTAACACCTCATTCTCTAGCTTTAGTTCTTGATTCTCTTTTATCAATATTTCTATTTCTTCTGAATGAATTTGCATAATAAAACCTCCCTAAATTTACATTTTTCTTATTAATCTACATACTTTCAACAAGTTTTGCACAGGTTGTCCACAGTTTTTGTGGATAAGTTTAATTATCCATAATATCTTTCCTTAAAATATTTTTTTGATATCTGCCCCGCTACGGTTATATACCCTTTATCTTTTAACTCTAAATTTAATTCTCTTATTATTGCGTAGGCTTTATTTTCTGATACCTCTACTTTCTCTACAACATCTCCAACCTTATAGTAGGATGATTTAGGGTCTGCTTTGGGTAACTTTTTTTTACACATTTCTTACACTCCTTCTATATAAAATCTCTAATTCACCTCATTGTTAGATGTATCTATTTCCTTAACAATCTCAACATTATTGAAAAACCAATTTAAAGCTACTATTTTCAATTCTTCAATGGATATTACGCCCTCAACTTCTTTTCCATCTATCTCTGTAACGAATGTTTTACATTCATCACCTAAGAAATAAATACTAATCCAAGGATATCTATCATCCATTTCAAAAGAATAATTTTCTATCTCTACTACCTTTATTTCACTTGTGTTAACTTCTATATTTGCATCAGTTGTTTTTATTAATTTACTCATGTTAAACCTCTCCCACTCCGTATTTAATTGCCATCTTTCCGATTATATTTATATAACCATTTATAAGTTTCTTATCACCTTCAATAACATCTAATTTATTTACTTTATCTATTTTGTATTTTGGTACCCCTTCAAGTGCCATCTTCTTTTTCTTATTTAAAAGTCTTGATTTTAGATTAACTCCATAAGTATTATCTAATAAGTTATATGCTTCTTCTCTTATTGGTTTTATATGTTCAAAACCACCTAACTTACTTGCTACCTTATTAATAAGCGTTGCTGTATCTTTTCTCCATGAATTAGCATCTAAAGTAACAGCTTCTCTCATAGCTTGGACTTCCTCTTTAGTTTCTTCTACCTTCTCTTTAGCTTCTAATGCGTGATGATTAACTTCATTAAGTTGTTGTTTTATAGCTTTCATTTCTTGAAGTGAATTTATAAGTACATCTTCTATGCATGTAGGATTGTTCTCTTTTACTCTAAAATATTTATTAACTAACTCCCTTTGGACACTCCATGCTAAATCATCAGATAAACTTTTTACTAACATTAGATATCCGCTTTCAGTAATTAACGTTAAGCCTCTATTCGGTATTTCTAAAGTATGAATTTCGTACTTTTCAAAATCTGATGGTTTTGCAATAAAATAATCTACACCATCTATAAAATGTTCTTTGTTTTCGTTGAAATTTCTTTTCGCTGTTCCTTCTACTCTTTCATGTACTAAATCAATTTCTTTAAATGTTATTACTCTTTGTCCTTTAAATTCTTTTGTTTGTAAATCATTATTATTGATTTTTACTAAACTATTCATCTTTTCCACTCTCCTTTAACTTATTAATTCATCAACAGTAGTTCCTAAAACATCTGCTATTTTACTTATTACTAATATACTAGGATTTTTTCTTTTACCTTTACATATCTCCCAAACATAAGATATTGATAAATTTCCATCTTTTGCTATCCTATACATCGTAATATTTTTTTCTTTCGCTAGTTTTTCTATATTTTCTGATAACATCTTTTCACCCCTTCGGTAATACGAATACTTCGTTAAAACAATATTACTACGTAATAAAAGCATTATCAACTCAACAAACCGTCATAACGAAGTATTATCATCAAATAACTTTTATTTCCTCTTTTTTACTTCGTTTTACTTGACATTACGTTTTAACTGATATATACTTCGCTATATAGAAATAAAGGAGATGATTTACTTGTTTAATAAAGACTTAATTTTAAAAGAATTAACCTTAAAAGGTTGGAGTCGATATAAGCTTTGTAAAGAAGCACATATGGCACAATCAACACTCTCAGATATTCTTACTGGTAAAAATTCGAATCCTAGAATGGATACAATCCAAAAGATAGCACAAGCTTTAAATGTCAGTGTAGATGTATTTTTCGAAGATATATTTTTCAATGATGAACCTAAAGAAAAGAAAATTGAAGAAAAAAAAGAAAGGGATTACTCTCTATCAATAAAAGAACAAGGAGATATAGACGATGAAGCTAAAAAGATTATAGATAATTTATCTCTTTCATTTTCTAAAAATAAAGATTGCTTAAATGAAGAAGATTATTTTGCCATTGAAAATGCTTTACGTAGTACTTTAGAAGCTATAAAGATAAAGAATAAAAAGAAATTTACACCAAAGAAATATAAATAATATATATACGGAATTCAAGTTACAGAAAGAAAAAATATATCAAAATACATAAGAAATTACATATAAATTTACTATAGTATAAAAGGGGGAGATATACCTTGAGTATTATTCCGTATATAAAAAACTTAGCTGATGATTTAATTAAAGAAACTGATTGCACAAATCCGGTTGAATTAGTAAAACAATTGAAAAGAGTTGAATTTTCTATACAGCCATTAAGCAATTCAGTAAATGGATTCTTCAATTATATATCACCAAATAAACAAATGATCGTAATAAACTCCAATTTAACTGAGGAAGACTTTAACTTTACTTTATTCCACGAATTAGGCCACTATTTTTTAGGACATAAAGATACTCTTCTTTTGAATTCATCTTATACAATGAATCTAAAGGAAGAATATCAAGCTGACTTATTTGCTACATATATGTATATTAAATATATTGATAATTATTCAAGAGATTATATTAATTACCCCAAAAGAGCCTGTGAGCTATTAGATAAGTTAAAAAATTTTATTTAAATATATTATTAATATTAAAGGAGGACTGACATTGATAGAATCTTTAGAACAACAAATTATTAATTCTATTAATTTTAGATGGAGAAAAGACCAAAGCAAACGTATTGAAATTGATATCGATAGCATCTCCGAATGCTTTAGAATTATTTGCTCTACTCGAACTACTACACTCTTAATTATTAATGACATAAAAAATGAAGGACTTTCTGACATAAATCTCAAAAAGCTTAAAGATAATTTAAATTGGATTTACAATTGGATAACTTATGATTCAATTCAAACCATATATGCAAACTATAAAGGTCCTATTAAAAATAAAAAAAAGATGCTTGAATACTTAAACGAAATCCCTATTATAGAAGATTATTTTCTTAACTTTCAGATGAACTTAGTTAAAATCACTATACCTAAATTACTTAAATTTTATAATATAAAGGAGGATACAATAAAATGATTTATCCTAAAAGGGCTTGGAAGGAATTTACCTCTCTAGATGAAAAACTAACTATTTTACGCAAATTAGAAATTATTTCTCCTAAATCTACTGAAATTAAAAAACTACATTATAAAGGGTATTATACAAATTATTCAACAGTTGAATGTGATGTAATAGGATATGCAGATGATAATGAAATTATACTCAATGTTAATGGACAACTTCATAGCATTCACCCAGATTATTTTGTTGAGATGCAAAAACATGATAGATTCATTATAGTTGATATTGAAACACCTATGAGTTTTAGTCCTGCTTCAGGAATTCAAGAAGTTGCAGCAATATTTGTCGAAGATTATAAAATCATCGACTCACTACACTTAAAAATTATAAAAGATAAAAATTTAGCAACCAAAGGATATGGACAAGGGTTACTGCCCATTGAGGAAAATGAAGAATTTAAAAATAAATTTAAAACATTTATAAAAAAATATAAATGCCCATTAATTGCTCATAACGCCAGTTTCGATAGAAGTTTTTTAAAATATTGGGGATGGATTGATGAAAAAACTAAATTTTATTGCAGTATGAATAATATAAAAACTAGGTATAAAATTAAAAACTATAAATTGGTAACAATTTTAGAATATTTTAATATTAAAAATACTCAATCACATGAAGCTATGAAAGATGTATTAGATTTACTAGAAGTATTAAAAATAACTAAAGTAGATAAATGGACTTTACTAAGTAATGCATCATCACAAAAAGAAATCCCTCCCGATAACAAACCTATTAAGAAAAAAACTCCTAATTATTATATTTCTAAGCAACAAAAAGAAAATGATAAAAAACGACTTGATTTAGCTAAAGAAAACATAGTTTCAAACGTATTTAATAATAAAAAACTGGTATTTACTGGAGATATGATGAAAGACCGAATTGACATGATGGAATTAGCAATTAAACATGGTGCTATTACTACTACTTCAATTAGCGGTAAAACTGATTTAATAATTGCAGGTGATAACCCAGGCAAAAGTAAACTTTCTAAAGCAAAAAAATTAAATATTGACATTATTTCAGAAAGTGATTTCTGGAATATTATCAACAATTCCAATTAATACCTAATACTATAAAATTAAATGGGTTTAATCATTTAATTTTATAGTATTTTCAATTTTAGCAAAGGAGATGATTTAATGCCAACTTACAAAAATCCTGAAAGAGGAACCTACTATTGTTCTTTCTATTATGTGGATTGGACTGGAAAGAGAAAAAAGAAAAAGAAAGAAGGTTTTAAAACTAAAAGAGAAGCTGATAAATTTGAAAGAGAATTCCTAGTTAAGACACAAGAAAATACCGATATAGGCTTCTCTACTCTTGTAAATTTGTATTTAGAAGATGCTAAAACTAGAGTGAGAAAAACTACTTTGGAAAATAAAAAGACTCTTATTAATTTAAAAGTATTACCTTATTTTAAAGATAAAATAGTCGCTAATATAACACCTAATGATATAAGACAATGGCAAAATAAATTAAAAAATATGAATTACTCTGATACATATTTAAAAACAATAAATAATCAATTATCAGCAATACTTAATTTTGCAATAAAATTTTATGGATTGAGTACAAACCCTTGCCATAAAGCGGGAACCATGGGAAAAAAAAATGCAAATGATATGAAATTTTGGACTACAGAACAATTTAAAACATTTATAGAATTTAATGATAAACCTATATCTAATCTAGCATTTAAAATTTTATTTTGGACAGGTATTCGGAGTGGAGAGTTAATGGCTCTCACATTTAATGATATAGATTTAAATAATAAAACCATAGATATAAATAAAACTTATACTAGATTAAATAAAAAAGATATTGTAAGCGAACCTAAAACTCCTAAAAGTAAAAGAAAAGTTTCTATACCTAATGCCTTATGCAATGATATAGAAACTTATATTAATAGCTTATATGATTATAATAAATCTGATAGAATTTTTAACTTTACTAAATTCTTTCTAACTCATGAAATGAAAAGAGTCTGTAAGAAAAGTGGTGTACCTATTATAAGAATACATGACCTTAGACATTCACATGCATCATTATTAATAGAACTAGGATTTACTCCTCTTTTAATTTCAGAACGATTAGGTCATGAAAAAGTACAAACTACATTAGATACTTATTCACACCTATATCCTAATAAAGATACTATGGTATCAAATAAACTAGATGAATTAATTTAGTACGTTTTTAGTACGTTTCAAATTTTTAAATTTTCTAAAGCTAGTGTTCATCTAGTTTATAAAGATTTTAAATCTTATTCCCACTCAATAGTTGCTGGTGGTTTTGAAGTTATATCATAAACAATTCTGTTTACTCCTGGAACTTCATTTACTATTCTTCTTGATACTAAATCTAATAAGTCATATGGAATTCTTGCCCACTCTGAAGTCATAGCATCACTTGAAGTAACAGCTCTAAGTGCTATTGTATGACAGTAAGTTCTTTCATCTCCCATAACTCCAACTGATTTTATGTTCGGAAGACAAGCGAAGTATTGCCATATAGTTTCATCAAGATTTGCATTAGCTATTTCTTCTCTGAAAATTGCATCTGCTTCTCTAACTATTTCAAGCTTTTCTTCTGTTATATCTCCAAGTACTCTTATTGCAAGTCCTGGACCTGGGAAAGGCTGTCTCCATACTAATTTATGAGGTATTCCAAGTTCTTCTCCAACAGCTCTAACTTCATCTTTAAATAATTCTCTTAAAGGTTCTATTAAATCAAATTCCATATCTTCTGGAAGTCCTCCAACGTTATGGTGAGACTTAATAACAGCTGATGTATCAGTTCCACTTTCAACGATATCTGGATAGATTGTTCCTTGAACTAAGTAGTCTATATCTCCAACTTTCTTAGCTTCTTCTTCAAATACTCTTATGAATTCTTCTCCAATAATCTTTCTCTTAGTTTCTGGATCTGAAACTCCTTTAAGCTTTCCTAAGAATCTGTCTTGTGCATTAACTCTTATAATGTTCATGTCAAATTCTTTCTTAAATACTCTCTCAACAGTATCTCCTTCATCTTTTCTTAAAAGACCGTGATCTACGAAGATACAAGTTAAGTTGTGACCTATAGCTTTATGAACTATCATAGCAGCAACTGATGAATCAACACCACCTGATAATGCACATAGAACTTTTCTATCTCCAACTAATTCTTTGATTTCTTTTATTTTATCTTCTGCAAATGAAGCCATTGTCCAAAGACTTTCTAATCCACAAATTTCATGTAAGAAATTTTGAATCATCTTTTGTCCAAATGGAGTATGTTCTACTTCTGGATGGAATTGAACTCCATAAAGATTTCTTTCTTCATTTTCCATTGCAGCTACTGGACATACTTCTGTATGCGCAATTATTTTGAAGCCTTCTGGTGCTTCACTTATGTAATCAGTATGACTCATCCAACAGATATCTTTTGAGTCTATTCCTTTAAATAATCTTGATGAATTGTCTAAGTTTATTTCAGTCTTTCCATATTCTCTAACTGGAGCTGTAGCAACTTTTCCACCTAAAGTGTGAGCCATAAGTTGGTCTCCATAACAAATTCCAAGTACAGGAATTCCTAAATTGAATACCTCTTCGTTCACTCTTGGTGCACCTTCGCCATATACGCTGTTTGGTCCACCTGTAAATATTATTCCCTTAGGATTCTTTTCTTTTATTTTTTCTATTGTATAGCTATATGGAATTATTTCACAATAAACTCCACATTCTCTTACTCTTCTTGCTATAAGTTGATTATATTGTCCACCGAAGTCAACAACTAAAACTAAATCTTTCTTCATGCGCTCCTCCTAGATATGTTAAATTAAAATATTACTATTTTTACATTTTATTGATAACTAATTATAACATATTAGGAGAGAAAAATCCCTCCTAATACGAATGTTTTTTACATATTTATCTTTATTTTTCGTTTTAATTATAATTTCTCTATACTTTTTCTTTAAATTTCCGTGTTATTTATTATATACATAGTTATAGTTTACTTATTTTGTTATTTCAATACTCAAATTATAATATCACTATTTCATTACGCTATAATTTGGTGCTTCTTTTGTCATATTAATATCATGAGGATGGCTTTCTCTAAGTCCTGCTGATGTTTGAACAACAAATGTTGCTGTGTTATATAAAGTATCTAAATCTTGTGACCCTAAGTATCCCATTCCAGCTCTAATTCCTCCAAGCATTTGGAATATTGTATCTGAAACTGATCCTTTATAAGCAATTCTTCCTTCAATACCTTCTGGAACTAACTTCTTATTTCCATCTTGGAAATATCTATCCTTTGATCCACAAGCCATAGCTCCTAAAGATCCCATTCCTCTGTAAACTTTGTAGCTTCTACCTTGGAATATTTCAACTTCTCCTGGAGCTTCTTCACATCCTGCAAATAATGATCCCATCATTGCTGCACATGCACCAGCTGCTAATGCTTTAACAACATCTCCTGAATACTTAATTCCTCCATCTGCAATTACAGGAATTCCATATTTCTTACCAATTTCAACGCAATCCATAACTGCTGTAAGTTGAGGTACTCCAACCCCTGCAACAACTCTTGTTGTACAGATTGATCCAGGTCCTATACCAACTTTAACACAATCTGCTCCAGCTTTTATTAAATCTTCTGTAGCTTCTGCTGTTGCAATATTCCCTGCTATTATTTGAAGTTTTGGATACTTATCTTTAACTTTCTTAACCCCCTCTAAAACTCCTTTTGAGTGTCCGTGTGCAGTATCTATAGTTATGATATCAACTTTAGCTTTAACTAAAGCATCAACTCTCTCCATCATATCTTTTGTTACTCCAACTGCGGCTCCACATAATAATCTACCTTTACTATCTTTAGCTGCATTTGGGAATATCTTAGTTTTTTCTATATCTTTTATTGTTATAAGTCCTTTTAACATTCCATTTTCATCTACTAAAGGAAGCTTTTCTATTTTATGCTTCTTTAAAAGTTTTTTCGCTTCATCTATAGTAGTTCCTTCTGGCGCTGTTATTAAATTCTCACTTGTCATTACTTCTGAGATTTTTTTTGAGTAATCTTCTTCAAAAGTTACATCTCTATTTGTAAGTATTCCAACTAGCTTTCCGTCAACTGTTATTGGAACACCTGATATTCTATATTGTCCCATTAATTCTTCTGCATCTTGTAGAGTATTGTCTGGTGATAAGAATATTGGATCTGTAATTACTCCATTTTCTTGTCTCTTTACCTTATCAACTTCTTTAGCTTGTGCTTCTATACTCATATTCTTATGGATTATTCCAAGACCGCCTTCTCTAGCCATTGCTATTGCCATCTTTGATTCAGTTACTGTATCCATACTAGCACTTATTAAAGGTATATTTAATGCAATCTTCTTTGTTACATTTGTCTTTAATGATACCTGATTTGGTAATACCTCTGATTTATTTGGAACTAATAATACATCATCAAAAGTGTATGCTTGTTTTAAAATTCTAGCCATTTTATATCCTCCCTATTTTACCTAATACTTTCATAACAAAATAATTTCTGCAAGATAACTTGCATTTTCTACCTAATTTTATGTATAAAAAAAGCACATTAACTTCCTAAGTGAAGTTAATATGCCATATGCTTTCATGCAATAAGGGTTAGTATAACCCCTTGGTATATTAAATCCACTCATAGTCGGAAATTTAAGGTTCCCGGTAGATACTCCCTGCCATATTCAGGGGATATACGAGTTTTAAATGTGCATTTCGTTTTTAAAATTAAACTAATTATAAATTACATCTTAATTAAAGTCAATATGTTTTTTGAATGAATTATTGCAATTATTAATAAAATGAAACATCAACATATATTTACACTAACTTTATTATATATGAAATAAACCTTTCATGATTAAAATATCTCATACACTATAATTTTTTCTTGATTTAATTTTAAATTAAAAAGAAATGATCTAAACTCTTATAATTTAGTCATTTCTTTTTTATATTATCCTAACTCTTTTATTATGGTTTATTAATTCACATCTCAAATTATTAAAGTTTTCTAAAACCTCTAACCTAATACTTACTAATAAAAAAAGTTTCCCAAATACCAATCTAAAATTTGATTTCCACATATAAAGGTTATGAATGTAGCAGCTACAATATATGGTCCAAAAGCTATGGCTTCTGTTCCATTCCTTTTCTTAAAGATAATTAAGTAAATTGCATATACACCGCCTAAAATTATGGAGATAAATAAATTTAACAAATTTAGTCTTAATCCTAAAAATATGCCGATCATAAATATAATCTCTACGTCTCCCCACCCCATACCATTAGTTGTCCAAACAATTATTGCTAATATCATCGCTGGTATAAGTGCACCTATAGCTACATTTATTAAATTTGACTTTTCACCTGTAATAAGAGTTATTGTTAAAAATATAATCCCCAAAATTATTCCTGTTATTATTACTGAAGAGTATACATATTGAGTTTTATAATCTATAATTCCAATTACTAAAAGGATTGATGTTAAGGTTACAAATTTAAAAAATTCTATACTTAATCCAAACTTTAAATACACAATTACAAAAAGAATTCCAGTTGCTACTTCTATTAAGGGATATTGAATAGATACCTTATCATAACAATACCTACACTTTCCTTTTAAAGCTAAAAAGCTTATTATAGGTACTAAATCTTTTCCTTTAAGTCTCGTATTGCAACTTCCACAATGTGATGCTGGAAATACTATTGATTCTTCTTTTGGTATCCTAAATATGCATACATTTAAAAAGCTTCCTATTATTGATCCAAATAAGAATATTATTAACCATATAACTAAATCCATCATATTCCCCTATCCTTTAATAAAAACCTGTTAATTTCTTAAACAGGTTCTTATTTCCTTCATCTTACTAATTTAAATTTTCATCATCATTAATCTGCTTAATCATTCAACATTGAATCAAATATATCTTTTTTACCATTTTCTTCATTCTTCAATGTGAAATCTTTTCTATCTTCAACAATTAATTTGCAATCTTCTAATTTCATACCTGATGGTAATTTATCTAGTGTACTTGATAAAACAGTTGCTTTATCTTTACCCGGGTCAATGAACTCTATAATTGAAGCTTTACTAAGTGCAGTATCAACAGTATTTGTATTGTTAATATCAACAGGCTTATCATTTTTCATGTTATAACTCTCTACAGCTAATAAAACCTTTCTTGATTGATCCATAACCTTTGTTTTTTTAGCCTCTTGCATATATCCATTAATCTTCGGTACTAAAACACTAGCTAATATTCCTATGATAGCTACAACAGCTATTAGCTCTATTAATGTAAAGCCTTTTTTCTTCTTTTTTAATATTTCTTTCATAAATCAAACTCCTTAGAATTACTGTAAAGTAGCATATTAGCTACTCCCATTTTAATCATTGCCTTTTTTTTACAAAATTATATCATAAAGAACAATAAAAAAAGAAGTCTAAATTATTTAGACCTCTTTTTATCACTTCTAAGTTTAGTACATTCCGTCCATGCCCATTCCACCTGGAGCTGCCATTGGTTCTTCTTTCTTAGGAATATCAACAACTGCAGCTTCTGTAGTTAAGAATGTTGATGCAACTGATGCTGCATTTTGAAGTGCTGATCTTGTAACCTTCGTTGGATCTACAATACCAGCTTTTATCATATTCTTGTATTCTCCTCTTAATGCATCATATCCTACACCAACTTCGCTATGTCTTACTTTTTCTATAATTACTGAACCTTCAACACCAGCATTTGTTGCTATTTGTCTCATTGGTTCTTCAAGTGCTCTAACTATTATATCAATACCAACTTTAGTATCATATACATCTGATGTTAGATCTGCTACCTTGTTTAGAACATTAACATAAGCAGTTCCACCACCTGGTACTATACCTTCCTCTACCGCAGCTTTTGTAGCAGCTAGTGCATCTTCAATTCTAAGCTTTCTTTCTCTAAGTTCTGTTTCAGTTGCAGCACCAACTCTAATTACCGCTACTCCACCTGCTAATTTAGCAAGTCTTTCTTGTAATTTTTCTTTATCAAATTCTGAAGATGTCTCTTCAAGTTGAATTTTTATTTGACCTATTCTAGATTGAATTTCATCTGAACTTCCTTTTCCATTTACTATAGTTGTGCTTTCTTTTGTTACCTTTATGCTCTCAGCTTCTCCAAGCATGTCTATTGTTACTTCTTTAAGATCTCTTCCAAGTTCTTCTGAAATAACCTCTCCACCTGTAAGAATTGCTATATCTTGAAGCATTTCTTTTCTTCTATCGCCAAATCCTGGAGCCTTAACTCCTACACAAGTAAATGTTCCTCTTAGTTTATTAACAACTAATGTTGCCACAGCTTCGCCTTCTATATCGTCAGCTATTATTAAAAGCTTTCTTCCAGTTTGAACTATTTGTTCTAATATAGGAAGTATTTCTTGTATATTAGTAATCTTCTTATCTGTAATTAATACATATGGATTTTCAAGAAGTGATTCCATCTTTTCTGTATCTGTTACCATGTAAGCTGATACATATCCTCTATCAAATTGCATACCTTCAACTACATTAAGTTCTGTACCCATTGATTTTGATTCTTCAACAGTTATAACACCTTCATTGCCTACCTTTTCCATAGCATCTGCAATAAGTTTACCTATTGTTTCATCAGATGCTGAAATTGAAGCAACTCTTGCTATATCTTCTTTTCCATTTACAGGCTTTGATATATCTTGTATTTCACCTACAGCTCTTTCAACTGCCATATTTATTCCTTGTCTAATTAACATTGGATTTGCACCAGCAGTTACATTTTTAAGTCCTTCTCTTATAATTGCTTGTGCTAAAAGAGTTGCTGTTGTTGTACCATCTCCTGCAACATCATTAGTCTTTGTAGCAACCTCTTTTACAAGTTGTGCTCCCATATTTTCATATGGATCTTCAAGTTCTATTTCTCTTGCAATTGAAACACCATCATTAGTTATAAGAGGTGATCCAAACTTTTTATCTAAAACTACGTTTCTTCCTTTAGGTCCAAGCGTAACCTTTACTGTATCCGCTAACTTATCTACACCTATTTGCATTGATCTTCTTGAATCTTCACCAAATTTAATCATTTTAGCCATAACAAAAACCTCCTACTCTACTATTGCAAGTATATCTTCTTGCTTTAATATCATATATTCTTCTCCGTCTACTTTAACTTCTGTTCCTGCATATTTTGAGTAAAGGACTTTATCCCCCACCTTAACTTCCATATCTATTCTCTTTCCGTCTGAAATAGCTCCAGGTCCAACTGCTATTACTTCAGCTTCTTGTGGTTTTTCTTTAGCTGATCCTGCTAAAAGTATTCCACTTTTAGTCTTTTCTTCTGCTTCTAAATTTTTAATGACAACTCTGTCTCCTAATGGTTTAATAGCCATTTTAAAACCCCTCCTTAAAATATGTCTATTTAAAACTCTTTTTATTAGCACTCTCATTAACCGAGTGCTAATTCTAATATAATAATATCTTTTCTATCCAATAAATTCAAATACTTATTAAAATATTTTTGCCCAAAATATATTATTTATAACAAATTAGAGTAATATATTTCTATATTACTCTAATTCTCTTTAATTTATAACTATTTTCTTTGTATTTTATTTTCTCTCTAGATTAATATCTTCAAATTCTTCAATAGTTTCATTTTCAGATATTAATTTCTTCTCTCCTAGATTATTTATTTTATTAAACGTAGCTTTAGCTCTAAGTGCTGGCACTATAGTTCCTGCACCATTAATGCATCCACCTTCACACATCATTCCTTCAATAAAATTACCATTTAATCTTCCTATTCTAGCCATGGCCATAGACTTTTTGATTTCATTTCCACCTGATACTTTAACAGGCTTAAATTCTGTATCAATATTATTTTCTCTAATAAAACTCTCAATAGACGCAGTTAATCCACCATGGGCACCAAACCCTCTTCCAAAGATGGAAGCATCATTAACCACTTCATCATCACATTCCCATAGATTAATATTAAAAGCTTCAAGCAGTGCTGTTAATTCCTCAAATGTAACTACATAATCAATTGCATCACTTATACCTTTCTTTACAGCTTCACTCTTTTTAGCTGTACAAGGTCCTATAAATACAACTTTTGCATCAGGATCTCTCTTTTTAATTAATCTTCCTGTTGCAATCATTGGAGATACTGTATTTGATATATTTTTCACTTGATCTCCATATAAATTTTCTATATATGTTAAAAATGCTGGACAGCAGGAGTTAGTCATATATTTATCTCCATTATCCATTCTTTCTTTAAATTCCTTACATTCATGTATTGTTACTCCATCAGCACCACATGCAGCTTCAACCATATCTACAAATCCTAATTTTTTAATTGCATTCTTTATCTTTCCATAAGTAATTTTCATCCCAAACTGCCCTGTTATTGCAGGGGCAACTACTGCATACATCTTTCTCTTTCTTGCAAGCCTTTTTGCAACTGGAACTATTAAACTTTTGTCTGATATTGCACCAAAAGGACATGCAAGCATACAAGCTCCACAATTGACACAAGTTTCCTCCTTTATAACAGCCCTCCTATCTTCTATACCAAATTCTATAGCACCAGTAGGGCATGCTCTCTTGCATGGTCTCATAACCTCAGATATAGCATCATATGGGCAAGCTTTTTTACACATTCCACACTCTTTACACATCTCTTGATTTATATACGCTCTTCCACCTATATTAGTAATTGCTCCAAATTTACAGGCTTCTTGACATTTATGTGCAAGACAATTCCTACAAGAATCTGTTACTGTATATTTATTTATTGGACATCTATCGCAAGCAGCCTCAATTACATATATAATCTGCTCATCTGGTCTTATATCTATAAGATTATCCTCTTCTAAATCTCCATTTGAAAGAAATCCTGATGCAAGCTTTGCCCTTTCATGAACTATTGCCCTTTCTTTATACACACAACATCTATAAAGAGCTTTGTCACCTTTTATAATTCTATAAGGTATCTTTTCGATTTCCTCTTTAGTTAATTTATCTTCTTTAGCTAGCTTTGCAACCTCTGTTAAAATCTCATGTTTTAATTTATTTAGCTGAGTTTCAAATTGAAACATAATCCCTCCTAAACATTAATTGTTCCTCTATAAATTTTACATTTAATTTCTATTAATTATGTGTATAAATTGTGTTTTCTTCTAATTTATTCTTTTGATTATGAATATATTTATTGATATAATACTATTGTAAATTTCTTAAAAGGGGGAATTTATTTGACAGAGAAACAGATATGCCAATTGTGTGATAGACAAGTTCCTGAAATAACAGAACACCACCTTATACCTAAAGAAAAGGGTGGAAAACATTACTCAACTGCTATGCTTTGTAGAATGTGTCATACTCAAATTCATGCTCTTTATACTAACAAGGAACTTGCAGCAAGATTATTTTCAATTGCAAGACTTAAAGATGATGATAATATAAAGAAGTATCTAAATTTTATAGTAAAAATGCCTGGAGAAACTATAATCCCAATAAAAAAGGCTAAAAATAGAAAAAAGAGAAGATAATAAAACTTTAATTAGCTATATAGATAAAATGAACTCATCTATATAGCTATAACTTTATATTCTACTCTAAGATTTCTACTACTTCACTATTAAAATTAGTTCTATTTAATAAGTACTTTAAAATGTAAGATTGAATTATTGTAAATACAGTTCCAAGAATTGTGGCTTCTGCGCCATAATTTAATAATCCTAGAAGTATTATAACTATATTTATCTATCTATACTTCTACAATAAAAAAAGAGATTAATCTAAGTATGTCTATATACTTAAATTAAACTCATTTTATTATACTCTATTAATATATTTTTATATTATGTTAATCTATCTTTATATTATTTTCTCTAGCATAATAGAAAAGATATTGTTGTGCAAATCCTGATAAATCTTTAAACTCATTTCTAGCAAATATTCTTATCTTATTTAATGAACCTTCCTCAGCATTATAGAAATGCATCATAGCTCTCTTTACCCATACATCAACTGGGAATGCTGAATATTTACTCATTGAGAATAACATTATACAATCTGCAACTTTAGCTCCTACCCCTTTAAATTCTTGAAGTGCTGTATGACACTCATCATCAGTTAAAGAAGTTATTCTTTCAAGGTTATATATGCCTTCTAAATTGTCTAAATCGTTATTTATATTAGCTACTGTATCTACAATATATTTACTTCTAAATGAAGCTCCTGTTTCTCTTATCTCATCTTCAGTTACATCCTTTATCATTTCTGGAGTTGGGAAAGTATAGAACTTCTCACCTTTGTACTCTATTTCAGTTCCCCATCTTTCACTAATCTTTTTGATTGTCTTTTTAATTGAAGGTATGCTATTTCTTGCTGATACTATAAAGCTTATAACAAGCTCAAATGGCTCTTGGTTTAATATTCTTATTCCATATCCATAATCAACAGACTTTTTTAGTATTTCATCTTTTGAAAGTTCTTCTTTAATTTTTGAATAATCTCTTTCCAAATCAAAATATTCAAACCATATATTTTTAAAATCTTCTTCGTTTGAATTTAAAATTGTAACTTTATCATCTTCTTGCACTACTTCGATTACTCTTCCATATGCAATTACTATGTAATCAAGCTCTGCTTTCTTTTCCCATCTAAAGCATTGCCCACACTCTAATATTTGTTTTATATTGAAGTTCCTGACACCTTCTAATATAACTTTATTATCTTCATATATAGCCTTTTTATAATCCATATATCTCCTCACCTTTTCTAACTATTTATTATTTATTTCTCTGTCTATTATTTCGCCTAATACTGAAGCTGCAGTTTTAATCATAGTAGTACACCTTCTATCAGTATCATTAAACTTTCCCTTAAGCTCACTACAGTTTAAAGTTTCTAATTCTTCATCAAACCTTCTAAGAAATTCTGATGACAACGCTCTAACTATTGGGCTTTCATGACCTCTTTCATTTGTGAACATTACTCCTATTACAGCTAATGAACCTGTTGCTGCACCACATATTCCTTCTATACTCATTCCACCACCAAATGATGCCATTATTTTTAAAGCATCCTTTGAAAGATTTAAATCATATTCATCATTTGCAGCATACAAAATACATTCTGCACAATTTAAATCATATTTCTTATCCCAAAACTTTATTGCACTATCAATTAACATTCTTTCACCTACTAATTATTATCAATTAATTACTTTTGTTAATTATAACACATTTTTAAGATTTATCCTCCCTTTTATCTTTTCCTAGTTGTTAATATTCTATTTCTATTTTTCAATTTCTAACTATTAAAAATAGAATTTTTCCATTTTCTTTTTTTAATCCATACATACTCATACTTACCTTAGATTGAAATAAATATCTTAATGCTTTAAGCATTTTATTAGAATATATAAAAAGAGATAACACATCCTGTTATCTCTTCCTATCATTTAAAATATTTTTATTTTAAAGTATATGTTGTGCCACCTGAAATCCATTCATTAATATTTTTTTCAAGTCTAACCTTATCACCAGCTATAACTTTCACATAACTTGGTTTCCATCCATCTGTAGCAACAGTAAGTTTCTCATCTCTTATCCACATATTCTTTATATCACTATACTTAGTATTCTTATTCTTTAATTTTAATGTGTATGTCCCCTCCTGATTTCTTGTAAAATCATTCCCCGGGTTATCTAAAGCCCATTCTTCTTTTACTCCATCTTTAGTTTCAATTCCAAAATAAATATAATTATCAGTTCCGGCATCTTGTACATCAGCTGTCTTTATCATAACTACTATCTCGTTAAGATCATAATCTTTATCTACTGCATCCTTATTTGATACATCATTTAAAAATCTGTATAAATATCCAGCAACACCCTTTTGTGCGTTTCCAACACCATGAGAAGCTGCATATTCCCAATCATCCCAGCTATTACTCATAGTCGCATGACTGTAGTATAGATTTTTAGCTTTCTTTGCCCAGTACTTACAATATCCTTTTGACCATTCATTAAAATTATCATTTTTTAATGTATCTTTATAGAATGCATCATCTGTATTATATCCTGTTGTATCTAATCTGTATGTATCTTTTCTTTCTTCTGCATATGTTTCAAATTTAACATGTCCTGGACTATCAACTGCTGTTACATTGGCTGCATGATATGGGGTATTTAAGTCACCAAAATAGTGCATACCTTGTCCAAGATACCAAGCTGCTTTTTCATAATTACCCTTATCCCATTCATTCTTTGCAAGTGTTGCAAACTTTCTAGTTTGTGATTCTGCATTATCTGGTACAGCATATGAAAGATACCATTTATTATCCTGAGTAAAATTATGGTCAGTATCAGGATCCCAGAAATGATCTTGATATAAGCTATAAGCATTTGGGTCGTAATCTGGGAATGTTGATCCTAATTGAAACTTATGTAAGTTTTTCTCTAAAATACTTAAATCATTCCTTATAGCTTCTGGTTCATCCTTTGATAAATCGTGTTTAAGCATTTCAATAGCTTGAGTAACGATTACAGAGTGAGTCCCTGTTCCATCCTCTTTTCCATCCCAAGCATAGGCCTTAGTCGTATATCCAATACATATAAGTCCCGTAAGTAAAGTACAAGATAAAATCTTTAAAATCTTTTTATTCATTTGTAGTCCCCCTATTTTTATCTTTTGTGTAAAATATTTACCACCATAATTATAATCTATAAATATATAGAAAAAAAGTGACTTTTTTACAATTCATAAAAAAGTCACTTTTCTTATATTAGTGTAGTGTAGTTTGGTAATTTCTCTTATTTGCTATAATCAAAGAATCCTTTTCCAGTCTTTCTTCCAAGCCATCCAGCTCTTACATACTTTCTTAAGATATTTGATGCTCTATACTTAGTATCTCCTGTTTCAGTATATAAAACGTCCATGATTGCTAAGCAAACATCTAATCCTATTAAGTCTCCTAAAGCTAAAGGTCCCATTGGGTGATTTGCACCATATTTCATAGCTGTATCTATGTCTTCTGGTGAAGCTATTCCTTCTTGAAGAATAAATGATGCTTCATTTATCATTGGGATTAATATTCTATTTACTACAAATCCTGGAGCTTCTGCAACTTCTACAGGCTCTTTTCCGATTGCTATTGATAACTCTTTAACAGCATCAAATGTTTCTTGGCTTGTAGCTATTCCTCTAATAATTTCAACTAGCTTCATTACTGGAGCTGGGTTAAAGAAGTGCATTCCGATAACTTTATCTGGTCTCTTTGTAGCTGATGCAACTTCTGTTATTGATAATGATGAAGTGTTTGAAGCTAAGATTGTTTCTGGTTTACAGATTTCATCTAACTCAGCAAAGATTTCTTTTTTGATCTTCATGTTTTCTATTGCAGCTTCTACAACTAAGTCGCAATCTGCAGCTAAAGCCATGTCAGTTGTTCCTGAAATTCTTCCTAAGATTTCTTCTTTAACTTCTTCTGTCATTTTTCCTTTAGTAACTAATCTTGTAAGACCTTTGTTAATTCCTGCGATTCCTCTTTCAACAAATTCGTCTTTAATATCTCTAACTATTACTTCGTGACCTTTTTGTGCGAAAGCTTGAACAATTCCAGCTCCCATAGTTCCTGCACCTAAAACAAATATCTTTTTCATATTAATACCCTCCTAAAATTCAAGTTGAAAATCTTATTTTGCTTCTTTGAATTGAGCGATAAGTTCTGGTAAAACCTTATTTATATCTCCAACGATAGCATAGTCAGCCATCTTCATGATTGGAGCTGTTTCATCCTTATTGATAGCGATGATCATATCTGAATCTTGCATACCAGCAGCATGTTGAATTGCTCCTGAAATACCACATGCAATATATATGCTAGGTCTTACAGTTTTTCCTGTTTGACCAACTTGGTAATCTCTTTCTATCCATCCTTTATCAATAGCACCTCTTGAAGCTGCAACTGATCCTTCTACAACTTCTGCTAATTCATAAAGTTTTTCAAAGTTTTCTTTACTTCCAAGTCCTCTACCACCAGCTACTATGAAGTTAGCTTCACTTATATCTTCTACTTCTTTAGCTTCTTTTACTATTTCAACAACTTTAGTTCTTATATCTGAACTAGTTAAGTTAACTTCTACTTCTTCTATTTCAAAGTTAGTGTTCTTTTCTTCAACCTTTGAGAAAACTCCAGGTCTTACTGTAGCCATTTGAGGTCTGTGATCTGGACAAGCAATTGTTGCCATTAAGTTACCACCAAATGCAGGTCTTGTAGCTAAAAGGTCTCCGTTTTCAACTACAACATCTAATTGAGTACAGTCAGCTGTTAATCCTGTTGATAATCTAGCTGCAACTCTTGGTCCTAAATCTCTTCCTATGAAAGTAGCTCCTATGAATAATATTCCTGGCTTTCTTTCTGAAGCTAAATCACAAATAACCTTTGTGTAACCATCAGTTGTATAATGTTCTAATTCATCATGATCCGCAACGATAACTTCATCAGCACCATTTTCTCCTAATGTATTAGCTAATCCTTTTATATCTTTACCTAGTAATAAAGCTGTAAGCTTAACTCCTAGTTTATCTGCAATTTTTCTACCTTCGCCTAATAATTCTAATGATACTTTTTGTAATTCGCCTTCTCTTTGTTCAGCAAATACCCATACGCCATTGTAATCTGCTATATTCATTTTCAATTACCTCCCAAAATTTAGATGTAGTGTTTTTCTTTTAATTTTCCGATAACATATTTAACTGAGTCTTTAGGTCCTTCTTTTACTAATTCTCCAGCACCCTTAACTTCTTTAGTCATTGACTTCTTAACCTTTGTAGGTGAACCCTTAAGTCCTAGTTCAGCCTTATCTACATCTATATCATCTGCTGACCATATAGTTATTTCTTTATCAACTGTATCGAATATTAATCCAACATTCATATATCTTGGATGATTTAATTCTTCAATTGCAGTTAAAAGACATGGTGTTTGAACCTTTATTAATTCATATCCATCTTCTAATGCTCTGTTTACTAATAATTCTTTATCTCCTTCAACTGTAACTCCTTGAACATAAGTTACTTGAGGAATATTTAAATGCTCTGCTATTTCTGGTCCAACTTGAGCTGTATCTCCATCGATAGCTTGTCTTCCAGCGAATATAATATCATATTCTAATTTCTTAATTGCTCCAGCTAATGCTTTTGAAGTAGCAAGTGTATCTGCTCCAGCAAATGCTCTATCTGTTATAAGAACTGCTTCATCAGCTCCCATACATAGTGCTTCTCTTAAAGCGCTTTGAGCTTGAGGAGGTCCCATACTAATTACAGTAACCTTTGCTCCTGATTTATCTTTTATTTGAAGTGCAGCTTCTAAAGCATGCTTATCTTCTGGGTTTATGATTGATGGTACTCCATCTCTTATAAGTGTACCTGTCTTAGGATCTATTTTAACCGCTGTTGTATCTGGAACTTGTTTTAAACAAACTAATATATTCATTCTTAAAAGGCCTCCCCTATCTTAACTTGCTTCCTGCGATAACCATCTTTTGAACTTCTGAAGTTCCTTCGTAGATTTCTGTTATCTTAGCATCTCTCATCATTCTTTCTACTGGATATTCTTTAGTGTATCCATATCCACCGAAGATTTGTACTGCCTTAGTTGTAACTTCCATTGCAACATCTGCAGCAAATAATTTTGCTCTTGCAGCATCAACTGAATATGGAAGTCCAGCTTGCTTTAAGCATGCTGCTTTATATACTAAATGTCTTGCAGCTTCAACTTTTGTATCCATTTCAGCTATCATCCATTGTAATCCTTGGAATGCTGAAAGTGGTCTACCGAATTGCTTTCTTTCTTTCATGTAGTTAACAGCTTCTTCTAAAGCTCCACCTGCAATACCTAATGCTTGAGCAGCTATACCAATTCTACCACCATCTAGAGTTTTCATAGCTATTCCGAATCCTTTACCTTCTTGTCCAATTAAGTTTTCCTTTGGAACAATACAGTTTTCCATTATTAACTCAGTAGTTGATGATGCTCTAATTCCCATCTTATCTTCAAGCTTACCAATTGAGAATCCTGGGAAGTCTTTTTCAACTATAAATGCTGATATTCCCTTTGTACCCTTGCTCTTATCTGTCATAGCAAATATTATGAAAGTTTCAGCAACTCCACCATTTGTTATGAATATCTTTGAACCATTTAAGATGTAGTTATCTCCATCTAAAACTGCAGTAGTTTGTTGTCCTGCTGCATCTGTTCCTGCTCCTGGTTCAGTTAAACCAAATGCTCCGATTTTTTCTCCCTTTGCAAGTGGCACTAAATATTTTTCTTTTTGTGCTGGCTTACCAAATTCATTTATTAATGAAGCACAAAGTGAAGTATGAGCTGAAAGTATAACTCCAGTTGTTCCACATACTTTTGATAATTCTTCAACTGCTAGTATGTATGAAAGTACATCTCCACCAGCTCCGCCTAATTCTTTAGCAAAAGGTATTCCCATCATACCTATCTTAGCCATCTTTTCAACGTTTTCCATTGGGAATCTTTCTGTTTCGTCGATTTCAGCTGCAATCGGTTTTACTTCGTTTATAGCGAATTCTCTAACCATTTGTCTTACTAATTCTTGTTCTCTAGTTAATTGGAAATTCATTTAAATTACCCTCCTAATCAATACACCTTGATTCTTTTTAGTGATTTATAATTATTATTAAAATTTATTTATTTTGGAAGTTCTTTTCTCTTCTTTCCATGAAAGCAGTCATTCCTTCAACTTGGTCTTCTGTGCTGAAGCACTTACCAAAATCTTCTGCTTCTATCATGATTGCTTCATCTATATCAACTTGCATTCCTCTTCCTATTGCATCTTTACATAACTTAACAGCAATTGGTGCATTAGCCATAATCTTAGTTGCCATAGCTCTTGCCTCTTCCATTAAGTTTTCTAGAGGAACTACCTTATTTACTAATCCTATTCTTAAAGCTTCATCAGCTTTGATCATGTCACATGTATAAATAAGTTCTTTTGCTTTTCCTTCTCCAACTATTCTTGCTAGTCTTTGAGTTCCACCAAATCCAGGAGTTATTCCAAGACCTGCTTCTGGTTGAGCAAACTTAGCTTTTTCTGAAGCTATTCTTATATCACATGCCATTGAAAGTTCACATCCACCACCTAGTGCAAATCCTGAGATTGCAGCTATAACTGGCTTGTCTAATTTTTCTAATCTTCTAAATACTTTATTTCCTAAAACTCCAAATTCTCTTCCTTGCTCTTCGTTTAAATCTTTCATTTCTGAAATATCTGCTCCTGCAACAAAAGATTTTTCTCCTGCTCCAGTTAGGATAACGCATGTTATGTTATTGTCTTTTTCTAGATCAGTAACTACAGTGTCAAGATCCTTTAAAGTTTCTGAGTTTAGAGCATTTAATGCCTTTGGTCTATTAATTGTTACGATAGCTAAATTTCCTTCTTTTTCAAGAAGCACATTTTTTAATTCCATTAATAAAGCCCTCCCTTTATAATTACGTTATTTATATTTTCATAATTAAATTAAACTTCATGATACAAACGATACCCTATACCATCGATTTCATCTGTAAAAACTTAACAAAATCATCAAAAAATTTGATGTTTGTTAATATTATAACAAATGATGTTAAAAAATAATTGAAGCCTTTCAACTTCAATTACAATTATAATACTTTGTTAAATTTTTTGCAATATAATTCTGTGAATTGATGAAAAATTTTTAACAAAATCCTTTTATTTACTATTTTATTTTGTCATTTTTATCATGCAGTAGGTATATTAATGTTAATAAACTCTCACTAAGATGTACATTTTCTACAGTTACCTCATCTGGTACCGCAAGATCAACTGGCGCAAAATTCCATATTCCTTTCACACCACCACGGACTAAAGTATCACAAACTTTTTGTGCATTTATTCTAGGTACACATATAACACCTACATCTACACTATTATTGCTTAAGAAACTTTCTAAATTATCTATATCCTGTATTTCAACATCTCTTATTCTCATTCCTAGAAGCTTAGGATTTGCATCAAATATAGCCTTTAAATTGAAGCTCATCTTCCCAAATCTAGTGTAATTAGCAATCGCCTGACCTATATTACCAGCACCTATAATTATTGCATTATACTCTTTATCTAATCCAAGTATAGTGCTTATTTGATTTGTAAGTTCTCTTACATTATAGCCGTATCCTTGCTGCCCAAAATCACCAAAACAATTTAAGTCCTGACGTATTTGTGAAGCAGTGAAGCCTATCTTTTCTCCAAGTTCCTTTGAAGATATTCTATCAACGTCATTATTTAATAACTCATTTAAATATCTATGATATTTAGGCAATCTCTTGATAACAGCCATAGAAATATTTTTCTTTTTTTCCATACTGTATTCTCCTTAATTAATCTTTTTTTTAACAATGTTCATATATATTATTAACAACTTTTGTTTAAAAACTCTAAATTTAGAGTAAAATTTTTTAACTAACATTATTATATTATCATAAAAACAATAAAAATAATCTATTTTTCGTTATAAAAAATAAAGTTTATATATAAGTATAGACTTATATATAAACTTTGCTTCAGATATAAAGTCTATATATGACTTTATAACAGGATTCATTATCCTGTATGCTACCCATCTGTTCTGCCTGAAAGATTTACCGTAGTAAATTATACTTAGCTTTATATACTTTGTCAATGGAATTACTTGTATTATAAGGCTTTCATAGGATATAATGATATTTATTTTAATATTTATAATAGCGAGGATTTAACTTATGGAAATAATACAATATATACAAGGATTTGCAAATCCTTTTCTTGATTTCTTCTTTAGTACTATAACTCATGTTGGTGGTCCAGTAATCGGAATAACTTTTTCTGTTTTATTGTTTTGGTGTGTTAATAAGCGTTTAGGCTATAAGTTTTTATATGCTATAATATTTTCATTTTCCCTTAATAATATTCTTAAAGGGTTCTTTAACTCCCCTCGTCCAATAGGACAAGATGGTATACTAAGTAACGAAATTTCTACTGCAACTGGAAGTTCATTTCCTTCAGGTCACTCTCAGGCAAATGCAACTACCTTTGCTTTTATAATGAATCAATATAGAAATGTATATGTATGGATACTTGGCATCTTTATGCTTATTATGGTTCCTTTATCTAGACTATATTTAGGTGTTCATTGGCCAAAAGATGTAATAGCTGGGACATTTATAGGAATACTATCTGTTTTTATATCAAATAAAATATTTAATTCATCCTTTGATAAATCAGCAAAATTAATGATTTATTCTTTAATACTTTTTATAGTTATAGGAATATTTGTTCCAAGCAACGATTTAAGTAAAGCCCTTGGAGCATTTATAGGATTTATTGCTTCATTAATAATAGAAAGAAAATATATTAATTTTGATCCTAAAGGAAGCTTTATTAATCATTTGATAAAGTGTTTAATTGGAATAAGTGGCGCACTAATAATTTATCTTATATTCTCAAAGCTACTACCATCTAATTATTTTACAATATTAAAATACTTCTCAATAACAATGTGGGTTGTCTCCATCTCTCCATATATATTTGTTAAGTTTAAATTATGTAATACAACGTCTATTTAATATAATCTTTTATACTATTAGGAATAAAAAAGGATCCCAAGTAATTGGGATCTTTTTTATCTTAACAACTAATCCTATTAAGATATTATATTTTAGTTTTTAAGTGCTCTCATTGAATTTAAAACAGCAATTAAAGTAACTCCTACATCTGCAAATACTGCTTCCCACATATTTGCATCTCCTATAGTCGCTAGTATTAATACTAATACTTTTATTCCTAATGAGAATATTATATTTTGCCATAGTATCTTATTAGTTTTTCTGCCTATCTTAATAGCATCTACTAATGCTGATGGCTCATCTTTCATTAATACAACATCTGCTGCTTCTATCGCTGCATCTGATCCTATTCCACCCATTGCAACACCAACATCTGCTCTTGCAAGTACTGGCGCATCATTTATACCATCTCCAACAAAAGCAAGCTTACCATTTCTTTCTTGGTTTAAAAGTTCTTCTACCTTTTCGACCTTATTATTTGGTAAAAGCTCTGAATAAATGTTGTCTATTCCAATTTCTTTACCAACTGATTCTGCAACCTTTTTACTATCTCCAGTTAGCATTACTATATTTTTAACGCCAATCTCTTTTAATTCCCTAATTGCATCTTTTGTATCATTTTTGATTTGATCAGATATTATTATATTTCCTTTATATTCATTATCAACAGCTATATATACTATAGTTCCAATATTCTCTTCCTTGGTAACTTCTATATCGTTAGCTTTCATTAATTTTTCATTTCCTGCAAGTATTACATGTCCTAACGCTTTAGCTACAACACCTTTTCCTGATATTTCTTCATTACTATCAATCACTATATCACTTAAATCTTTATTAGTTGACACTTTATATTCTTCAACTATTGATTTTGCGATTGGATGATTAGAATAACTTTCACAAATAGCTGCATATTTTAAAAGTTCACTTTTTGAAATATCTATATTATTTATCTTATTGACCTTAAATACACCCTTAGTTAGTGTTCCTGTTTTATCAAATACTACTGTCTCAATATCTTTTAAAGATTCTAAATAGTTTCCACCTTTAACTAATATACCTTTCTTAGATGCTCCTCCAATTCCAGCAAATAATCCTAAAGGTACTGATACTACTAATGCACATGGACAAGAAACAACTAAGAAAATTAATGCTCTATATATCCATTCGCTAAAATTACCATCTCCTGTTACTAAAGGAGGTAATATAGCTAATGCTAATGCACATATTACTACAATTGGTGTATAGTATCTTGCAAATTTAGTTATAAACTTTTCTGTTGAAGCTTTTTTGCTACTTGCATTTTGTACCAACTCTAAAATTCTAGCAACTGTTGAATTTTCAAACTCGCTTGTCACTTTAACTTTTATAGTACTAGTACTATTTATGCATCCTGCAAGTATTTCATCTCCACTTGTCTTACTTACTGGCATTGATTCTCCAGTTAATGCTGATGAATCTATTGAAGTATTACCTGATATTATTATTCCGTCTAGTGGTACTCTTTCACCTGGCTTTATTATGATTATATCATCTATTTTAACTTCCTCTGGTGAAACCTTAATCATTTTATTATCTTTTTCTAGATTTGCATATTCAGCCTTTATATCCATAAGTTCTGATATTGAATTTCTTGATCTATTAACTGCATAGCCTTGGAATAATTCCCCTATTTCATAGAATAACATAACTGCTACCCCTTCTGGATATTGACCAATTGCTATAGCTCCAATAGTTGCTATACTCATAAGGAAGTTCTCATCAAATACTTTTCCCTTAAGGATATTTCTTAAAGCACTTAGAAGCACTTCTCCTCCAACAAAGAAGTATGAAATTATTAATATTATTGCATTCTCATTTAGTATCATTCCTACTATAAATAGTATAATACCAACAATAAGTCTAATGTTTTCCTTTATAAACCCAATAAACTTACTATCATTAATTTGGTTATTTTCTTTAACTTTATTAGCATGTCCATGTTCATGATGGTCATGCCCATCATGATTATGCCCAGTACAAACTCCACCACTACAATGTGATTCACTATTCTTTACAGGTTTTGATGCTAATGAATATTTTTCTACATCAACATCAGGTTCTAAATCCTTAACTACTTTAGTAACTTTATCGATCATATCTTTCTCATCAATGTTTGCATCATATTTAATTATTAAAAGTTTAAATGAAAAATTTAAAGTTACCTCTTCCGCCTCTGGAAACTTACTAACAATGCTTTCAATCTTACCAGCACAGTTAGCACAATCTAATCCATTTAATGATAGCTTTAACCTCTTGCTTTCCATAAAAATTTCCTCCTTTTATTCATTTACGTGATTTAATCCTTCATTAAATATTCTCATAATGTGCTCATCATCTAATGAATAATAAACAACTTTCCCTTGTCTTCTAAACTTAACTAATCTTGCATTTTTCAATGTTCTTAATTGGTGAGATACTGCTGATTGAGTCATGTTTAGAAGAGCCGCTATATCACATACACACATTTCACTTTCATAAAGCGCACATATTATTTTTATTCTTGTTGTATCTCCGAATACTTTAAATAATTCTGCTAAATCATATAAAGTTTCTTCTTTTGGTAATCTCTCTTTTGTATAATCCACTCTATCTTGATGTATTATATTACAATTACACTTATCTATTGAATTATTACTCATAAAAATCTTCCTTTCATATGAATGATTGTTCATATGTTCATTATATGCTTTCTTACTAAAAAGGTCAACATTAAAAAATAAAAAAAGCATAAAATAGTAAAAACTATTTTATGCTCATACACTTTCATGTTTTTTAAAATTTTCAATAATAAGACTTAGTGCTAACATAATTGCAGTTATGATGATTTGCCAAATTACCTTTTTTTCATTATTCACAAGCAAAGGAATGGTTATAAATAAAACTGCCCACACTAGAAGTAGTATATCATTCAGATACTTTGCTTCTAACTTCATTACATCACTCCACTCATCCTCCAAATATATTTAAATTATATCATAATTATATAATTTAAAATTGTGAATCGTTTTGCAATTTAACCCTCAATTTGACCTATTTTTTATATTTCATTCCTTATTACAAGTAAATTTTCAATATAACTAAATATTCCCTAGATATATTAAAATCCTTATATAGCTACTCTATTTTCTTTTTCATTTGCAACTATTGATTCAATAATCATATTAAAAACATTACTACATACATAGTAAGCAAAATTCAAATCATTTGTAAAGCCTTCTTCTAATTGATATAACTCTAAAGTCTTATCTATAAATTCTCTTACATTATCTATTTGCACCCTATTATTCTTTATAACATTTATCTTATAATTTTTTGCAACTTTTGAAAGTTCTCTCTCATAAAGAATATGAGGTTTTATTGCATTTTTAAATTCCCATCTTTGAAAATGAGGCAAGCAATAATAGTCAGTCAAGAAGTGACAGATAACCCCTAGTTCTCCACTAAACTTTCCTATACTGCTTTCGTTATTTATCTCAGTTATAGAAAGAGAGGATAATCTATCTATCATATCAACTATCATATCTATACTTTCTGTATAATAATGCTTTTTAAATTTATATCTTGAAGCACAATCTGGCTTTATGTTTCCCCATATAAATCTTTTTCTATTTATTAAATGTGATCTATCTTCTCTAAGATTGTCTAATATATAATCGGCTATCATCATGTGAGTGTTCATCATCATTTAAACATCACTTCCTTATCAAATTTAAACCTTAATTTCATCTTACTATAATCATCATATAAAATATATGTTATACTTCTGGACAAGTTGCTAATTATTTCAGAAAAGGTTTTACTATTTCAATCTAAGGTAATTATTTCTTTAATTACTTTTATTTTTAAATTACCTTAGTCCACTGTTTTATTGTACCACTTTTAAATGCTTTTATTACAAAAAATTGAAATAGTAATCTAAAATTAATATATTTGATCTGTATATATTAACAATATTTATATATACTTCTTATAAATAATAGCACTAGTAATTATATACAAAAATAAATGAAGGTATTTTTTATGTACCTTCACTTACTATGACTAACGCCTTGCCCCTTATGTCTATTGGGCTTAATCTTTATATAATTATATATTCTTATTTTTTCATAAATTCCTCTAAAGTTAATCCCGTTTCCTGTATTTTTTTTGCAACATCTTTACCTACATATCTTATATGCCATGGTTCATACTTATAGCCTGTTATATTTTCTTTTCCTTTTGGATATCTAAGTATAAAACCATAACCATGCATATTTTTCTGCAACCATGTAAATGCATCAGTATTCTCAAAATTATCTGTTAACGTTGTATCTTCAGGAGATCCAACATCTATAGCTAAACCTGTTTGATGCTCACTATAACCTGGAACTGCAACATACCTTTTTGTATACTCTATTCCTTGACTTTTTACACTTTGATCAAATACATTCTTCTGATATTCATAAGTTCTATATGCCGAAACTGGTATTAATTCAATTCCATCATTTTCTGCTTCTTTAAACATTTCTTGTAATTTTTCCGCTGCCTCTTTTTCCATAAGTATCTTTTGATTTGTTTTAGTATTTACATTTACTAAGTTACCTGGTTTATACTCTGATTCTAATCCTTTCTCTTTATTTACAAGCAAAATTTGATTTTTATATACATTTGCTACAGTCTCAGTTTTTTCATCTTTTATACCTGACTCTATATATTTTTCATCAGATTTTATATTAGTATTAATCTTTTTTATACATACAAAAAAGATTAATGGCAATATAATTGATATTAAAATAATTGTTGTAGTTCTACACTTTTTCCTATTTATTTTTCTTCTTTGTTTATTATAAAATTTCATATAAAGTTCTCCCTTCTATAACCTTAATGTAACTTAATAAGTTCTATTAGTTATAAACTTATCGCTTCAAAGTTGTAAGTTAATATAATACTTAAATAGCATATTATTTAGTAAAGTTTTGTTTGTCTTATAAAAACTATAATTTGATATGTATATTTGAAAGTATATCCAATTATAAAAAAATTAAAGCAAGCCTAATTTAAAATTAAGCTTGCTTTTTATAACTACAAATATTTTTTATAATCATTTGCTCTATCCAAATCATTTAATAGGTGCTTTATTTCCTGATCTTTATCTCTATCCATTACAAGAAGTACATCTCCTGCATCTACTATTACTAGATCCTTAACGCCTAAGCCTATTATAAGATTTTTCCCTCCAAATACTGAACAGTTTTCACACTCTTCTAAATAAACATTTTTAGATACTGCATTACTTCTACTGGCATCTAAGAATCTACTAAGTGCATTAAAGCTTCCAATATCATCCCAGGAGAAATCGCATTTAATAACATACGCTTTTCTGGTTTTTTGCATTACTCCAAAATCTATAGATATTCCATCTATTAATTTATATTGTTCCTCTATTACTTTCTCTTCATCATCTCCGCCTATATGCTTATATATCTCCATAAGTGGCTTGTGCATTAATGGAAGATATTTTTCAATTTCTCTTAGTATTACATCTGCTCTAAATACAAACATGCCCGAATTCCATAAATAAGTCCCTTTATAAATGAAATCTTTTGCTACTTCAAGATTAGGTTTTTCAGTAAATCTTGCTACCCTATAAGCTGGTCTATTTCCGCTAATCCTGTCGCCCATCTCAATATATCCATAACCAGTTTCTGGTCTTGTAGGATCTATCCCTAAGGTTACTATACATCTTCTCCTATTTGCCAATTCTACGGCTTGGGCCAGAGTTTCTATATATTCCTTTTCATTTTCTATATAGTGATCTGATGGTAGCACTATCATTACCGCATCTCTATCTTTCTTTAAAAGTCTAACTGCCGAAAGGCCTATGCATGTTGCAGTTTCTTTATTCATAGGTTCTGTAATAATATTATCCTTTTCGATATCACTAAGTTCTTCTTCTATCTTTTCTCTATAATTTTGGTTTGTAACTACGTAGATGTTTTTCTTGTCTATTAAAGGAGCTATTCTGTCTACAGTATTTACTAAAAAACTTTTATCATTAATGATTTTTAGAAATTGCTTAGGTTTTTCTGCTCTAGACAAAGGATACAATCTACTTCCTTTACCACCAGCTAAAATAAGCCCGTATATCACATCTTTTCAACTCCATGTAATACTTTAGTGTATTCTATGTTAATTTTTAGAACTTTGTGCAATAAAAAAAGCCGTACCTATTTATACGGCGCGACTTTAAACCCTAAATATTACTTTTATTTCTATAAATATCATCTATGATATCAAATTATTTCTCTATTTCAATTAATAGCTTTTAGCCTAATAAAATACATTTATTTTATCTTATATGAAATGCATCTACCATACTACATCTACGCTTCCTGCAGAACGATTTAGCAGAAGTTAAACCTTCACCGGTAGGACCTGCTATAGTAAATGTTGTATATCCTTCTCCTCCTACACCTATTCCTGCATAAGATGGTGCATTTTTAACAAAGATTGTTGTTTCAAGAAGTCTAGCCATTTTTGTAAGCTTTTCAACATTCTTTGAATGCATTATAGCTGTATGTCTATTGCCTTGTTCAGCAACATAAGCACATTCAATAGCTTCATCAACGTTACTAACTCTTACAATTGGTAATATTGGCATCATCATTTCCTCTAAAACAAAATGATGATTTCTATCAACTTCCATAATTATTGCCTTTATATCCTCATTAACATTGATCCCAAGCTTATTTAAGATATATTGTGCACTTTTACCTACAAATTCAACTTTTGGGCCCCCTTTTCCATTAGTAACCAATTGCAAAAGTTCTTCTATTAATTTTCTATCTCTTATTTCATAAGCGCCATTTAACTTCATGTTATGAACTAAATGATCAAATATTTCATCAACTGCAAAAACTTCTTTTTCTGCAATACATGGAACATTATTATCAAAGCTACAGCCATCTACTATGTCCTTTGCCGCCTTTTTAATATCTGCAGTTTCATCAACAACTACTGGTGGATTGCCAGCCCCTGCTCCAATTGCTTTCTTTCCAGTGGACATAACTTTTTTTACTATAGTAGGCCCTCCGGTAGCAACTAATACACGAACCTTAGGGTGCTCCATCATAATATTTGTATTCTCAATTGATGGCTCCTTAACGGTAGTAATAAGATTTTCTGGTGCTCCTGCTTCCTCTAAAGCTTTATTTATCATTGTAATTAATTTTATAGTAACATTTTTTGCTCTCGGATGAGGACTAAATACTACTGTGTTACCTCCAGCGATCATTGACATTGAATTACAAATAACTGTTTCTGTTGGATTTGTAGTAGGTGTAATAGCTCCAATCACTCCAAATGGACAATACTCAACTAAGGTAATTCCATTATCTCCTGTTATTGCTTCTGTTGTTAAATCCTCTATTCCTAAAGTTTTTTCTGCTGCAACTCTATTTTTAATTAGCTTATGCTCATACTTACCAATCTCAGTTTCTTCAACTGACATTCTAGAAATTAATTCTAGGTTTTCTCTTTTCAAAATAACAGCCTTTATTGTATCAACATATTTTTGTCTTTGAGCCATTGAAGATCTTAGTAACTGCTTTTGTGCAATATCAGATGCTTCAACTGCTGCATCCATTGTATCAAAAATGCCATAACTTTTTTCATTACTCAAATTATTAAACTCTACAATCCGCTCCTTTTTCACTTCTTCAATTGCTTGTCTAACTATTTTTTCTACTAGCATAGCATCTATACTCATTTTAACTTTCACCTCATCTCATTTTTTGCTCTCTATTACAATTCATTGCAATACCTAATGGTGTTACAAGTAAAGATTCATTAGTTTTTATTGTTTTTATACCAATTTCTTTTTCAAAGATATCATTAAACTCCTCAAAGCAGCATGCCCCACCAACAACATAAATTTGTGGTATATCGTAGCCTTCCAAGTGTTTTTTTACTATTGAAGCCATTTTTTCCACTACAGGCTTAATAATTGGAAAAATTTCTTTATCTTTTTTAGGATCTTTCTTTAATTTTTCTGCCTCTTCAATAGAAATTCTATAATAACCTGCAATTACTAATGTCATATGACTTCCACCAGTCGCTTCATCAGCAGTTAATATAACCTTTCCATCCTTTAAGATACTAATTCCTGTTGTTCCTCCACCAACATCAACAACCGCTCCATCTTTAATTCCAAGTAAAGTAGCTGCTGCTGTAGGCTCATCCACAACATTTATCACATCAAATCCTGCTGCTTCTACGACATTTGATATACATTTAATATTTCCTTGAATTATTCCAGGTGGAACAGCTGTAGCCGCATACCGTAGTTCTCTTCCAATAGCTTCTTCAATGCTAGATTTCATTTTTTTTAAGATGTTTATTGCACCAACAAAATCTAAAACAACTCCATCTTTAACAACTGTTGATGGGAATGTAGCACCTGCAATAGGAACATTATCTTCGTCAGTAACAGAGATAACTATATTCGCTGTACCTAAATCTACTCCTATTCTTAATTCTCCATCGCATTTATTATACTGATTATTAGCAATTAATTCAGAAAACTTTCCTAAACTTTCATTGTATATTACCATTTTTGTATCTCCTTAAATTTTACGTAAGATTACAAAATCATTATTTTTTAAAGCACATGCATTAGCTTCGTCAATATCAATATGCATTTCAAGAGAAAACTTATCAGATATACGAACTAAGACATTCCCTAAAATACCTTCTCTTTCGCCTAAAGTTTCAACTTCAACTATTTCCTTATCTTTAACGCCTATTTTTTCAGCATATTCTGGTGGCATATGGATATGTCTTAAAGCCACAATTGTTCCCTGTTCAATTTTTACACTTCCATTAGGTCCTATTAATTCAACTCCTGGTGTATTTTCTAAATGTCCAGACTCTTTTATTGGAGCCTTAATACCTAAACGAAAGCTGTCTGTTAAAGAAATTTCAACCTGACTTCTTTCTCTAATAGGCCCAAGTATACGCACCTTTTTAAATTCACCTTTTTGACACCTTATAGTTACAGTTTCATTAGCAGCGAATTGTCCTGGTTGCTTTAAATCACTTTTTTTAGTTAAGACATATCCTTTTCCAAATAACACTTCTAAATCAGCTTGACTAACATGAACGTGCCTATTAGATACACCTATTGGTATCTTATATTTTTCTAAATCACTTAATTTATCCATAACTAATTTAGTAACTAATTTTATTGTTTCTTCCGTCTGCATTACTCTCACTCACCTTCTAGCTATATTAAAGAAAAATATTATTTAAAACTTTCACAAATATATTGCATAGCCTCATCTTTCAAAACCTTAACCTTATCTAATTCTTCCCACCTAAAGTTCTCATCTTCTCTTCCAAAGTGTCCATAGGATGCACTCTTTAAAAATTGAGGCTTTCTTAAATCAAGTTCTTCTAAAATATCAGCAACAGAAAATGAAAATATCTTCTTTACTATTTCAGATATATATTCCTCTTTAATATTTGCCGTTCCAAATGTATTAATATTTATAGCTTCTGGTTCTTCAGATCCAATAACATAACATAAAGCAACCTCAGCTCTCTTAGCCAATTTAGCAGCTACAATATTTTTGGCAACATATCTTGCCATATAAGCTCCAGAACGATCTACCTTAGTTGGGTCCTTACCTGAAAATGCTCCTCCCCCATGCTTAGCTACTCCCCCATAGGTATCAACCATTATTTTTCTTCCTGTTAGACCTGTATCTCCAGCTGGTCCCCCTATTACAAATCTTCCAGTTGGATTTATATGAATTTTTGTATCATAATTTATCCACTTATCATCAATAACAGTTCTGATAACATCATAGTCAATAACACTTTTGATATAGTCACACTCAATATTTGTCTCATGTTGTGCTGAAATAACTATGCTACTAATACTAATGGGGTTCCCATTCCTATCATATTTCATAGTAACCTGTGCTTTTCCATCAGGAAGTAACCAAAAAGCACCTCTTTTTTTTCTAATTTCTGATAACTTCATCGTTAATTTATTTGCTAAATCACATGTTAATGGCATATAATTCTCACTCTCATCACAGGCATATCCATACATTATACCTTGGTCTCCAGCACCAATTATCTCTTTAGCTCTTTTCTCATTTTCTTCTAATTTATCAACCCCTAATGCAATATCTGCAGATTGTTCATTTATATTAGTAAGTATTAAACACGTCTTATAATCAAACCCAATGGATTCCTTTGTATATCCAATATTCTTTACAATCTCTCTTGCTATATCTACAATATTAATCTTTGCTTTTGATCTAACTTCTCCAGCAACCATAATTGTATTTTTGGATACCATTGTTTCAATTGCTACCCTTGAATATTTGTCATATGCTAAATATGCATCTAAAATTCCATCTGATATTTGATCACAAATCTTATCTGGATGTCCTTCCGTAACAGATTCTGATGTAATAAAATATTCATTCATATTTTTAATCACCTACTTCTAATTAAAAACCTTATAACATTTTTTTATATTGATGAATTGTTATATTTTCATATCTTTTAAATACTTTACTAAAATATCCACTTTCGTTATATCCAAGCTTAAACGCAATATCTGTAACATTTAAATCCGTAAAGGAAAAATAATATTTTGCCATATATATTTTTCTCATATGTATATATTCCATAATACTTACATTAAATTGTCTCTTAAATATACGGCTTAAATATCCTTGACTTATTGTGCAATTTTTTATTACATCATTTAATCCGATTTCTTCCTCTATATTTTCTTCAATATAATCAAAAACTTTTTCTAGTAAATTGTATTTTTTTATACTTTGCTCTTTAAAAATATAGTTGACAACGTTAAATAACCACAATTCAAAAGCCTTTTTATTTGAAGTAAAGAAATTATTATTTGGAAATAACTTATTAATATCAATAGTTTCGTTTTTTAATATTTCTATTGGAGCAACTAATTTATTACCTAAATCATTAAAATACTCTTGAAAGTATACTTCATCTACATCTTCTTTCTCATAAATTTTATTTATAAATTTAGGTATGCTGTAATATGCTCTTTTGAAGTCTTTTTCATTTATTATTTTAAAAAACTCTTCTAGTTCAGCCTCTTCATTAATAAAACTACTTTTACCTAATTCCTTATTTTCAATTAAATAATCATCTAATAAATCTCTTATTTTTGAGAAAGAAATAGGTTTTGAAATATACGCTTTAACTTTAATTTTCAAAGCTTCTATTGCAAAATCAAAACTACTATATGATGACATTATATAGATTGTAGTTTTAGGATTGTATAAATAGATTTTTTTACTGGATTCAATTCCTGACTCACCAGATAGCATAATATCTATAAACACTATATCAATTTTGTTATTTTTACATAATTCTACTGCTTCTTCTCCTGATCCAACTGAAAAAGCAACTTCAAATCCATCTACTTTTGATATTATTAAGTTAAGAGCTTGTCTCATAAGCGGATCATCATCCACAACTAATATACGATACATCTATCTAAACATTCCTTTCGTCAAAATTTCTTGGATATCTAATTATGCTTGTTGTGCCTTTTTCATGAATGTTTTCAATAAAAACATCGTATTCTTTCCCAAATAGCTTTATAAGCTTTTCTCTTGCATTCCTAATACCAACCTTTATAGAATACCCCTCATAATTATCTTTAAATATTTTAAATTTCTTTGATATCTCTTTATCAGTAAGCCCTAGCCCATTATCACGGATAGAAATAACAACATCATCCTTTTCATAATGTGCATCTATTTCTATTTTCCAATCTATAGTATTTGTTGTTATACCATAAAAAATAGCATTCTCAACAAATGGTATAATAATATCACAAGGAACCTTTTGTATACTAATTATTTCTGAAATATCAATTGTATAATTTAACAATTCACCATATTTAATTTTTTGCATCTTTAAATAAGTATTTATTCTATCAAATTCCTCATTTAAGCTTTTACAACTTTTTTCACTGCTGAAATTCTGTTTTAGATATTCAGAGAAAAGTATAATCATATCATTAGTCCTTGGTGAATCTTCAATTATAGCTAAACTTGAAATTGAATTTAGTATATTAAGCAAAGAATATGGGTTGACCTTTGCCTTTAAATTAGAAATTTCAATATTTTTTAAATCATTCTCTAATTTTAGTTTCTTGTTATCATTATTAATTTCTTCTAATTCTTTTTTTAATGTATCATTTTTTATTATTTCATAAGCCCCTTTTTCACCCATTTGATTTATAATAAGTGAAATTAATTCAGCTACACTTACAAACTTTTCATATTTATATATAGGTATATTATCAAATAATTCTTTCATATAATTTTCTTTTTTATAGTCATTTGAATCAGTAATTAGATTCTCTAGTCTACTTATATCCTTTGGTGTATCTATACACCTTACTTGTCCACCAATAAATGCGCCTAAATAATGCCCCCTCACTATAATTGGTATAGCTATCTCTAATAATCCACAAGGACAAAGATATACACAATTTTTTTGTGTTACTGCTGCTTGAATGCCACCAAAAGCATCTGAGGCTTTACAATGACATGCAGTATCCATTCTATTTCTTCTTTCTAGACAAAATTTAGTAAACGATGTCATTTCAGTTATTGGCTCACCTTTAAAATCAACTGTAACAAACGCAAGTCCTGTAGCCTTTGCTATTTTTTCTTGAATGCCTTCTAATGTCTTCTTACCAAATAAACTAGTGATATTAAATTTATTTATTAAGTTATCATCAATTATTTTAATACCATTATTTCCATGGAACTTATTCATTTATTCCACTCCTTTATATACTATAGAATACATTTCTTAATGTATTTTACCATATAAAGCACTTTATTGGTATATTTTCCCTATTAAATCCTCTAGTTCAAGTGTATTAACCTTTCTTGGATTTGATTTAGTGCACCCATCCTTTAATGCATTTTGTGCCATTAATGATTTTACTTTATGAAACTCATCCTTACCTATATTTAATTCTTTTAAGCTCATTGGCATTTTCATAATTTTCATTATTGAATTAATGTATTCTTTTAATACTTTTACTGCAAATTCATCGCCTTTTATTTTATCAACCATTCCAGTTTTATATAAAAGCTTTGCATATTTTTTAAGAGTACTAACATCCTGGCTATTATAATCAATTACATTAGTTAAAAGTAATCCATTGGCTAAACCATGTGGAATCTTAAATCTGCCACCTAACTGATGCGCAAGGCTATGATTTATGCCTAATCCAGAAATATTAAATGCTATACCAGCTAAGTTAGAGGCTTCATGCATCTTACTTCTTGCTTCAATATCTTTCCCGTTGTTATAGCACTTAACTAATGATTCTATAACAAGTTCAACTGCTTTTTCTGCTAAAGCATCTGAATAAGAATTAGCTTTATTAGAAACATAAGCTTCCAATGCATGAGTTAAAACATCTATTCCTGTATTAGCAGTTATATCTGCTGGCACAGATAGAGTTAAATTAGAATCTAAAATTGCTTCATCTGGTAAAAGACTATCATCAAATATAGCATGTTTAATTTTAGTTTCTGTATCGGTTATGATAGTTGCATTTGTAACCTCTGAACCTGTTCCACTTGTTGTTGGAATTGCAATAAAATTAACTTTATCAATCATATTCTGCTCTCTTGCAAAGTAAAGAATACCTTTTGCAGTATCAATTGCCGATCCCCCACCATATGCTATAACAACACTTGGGTTAATTTTTTTAATAATAGCAACACCACTTCCTATGACTGTTAACGGTGGATCAGGAATAACTTTATCAAAAATAGAAACATTATTGCTACTATCTATAAACTTTAATATACCTTTAACTATTCCACTTCTAACAAGAAACCCATCACATATTATCCATATATTTTCATTTTTAAATTTCTCTAACCTACTTAATGAGTTTTCTCCAGAATAAATCTTTGTTTTTATATAAACTTCATGTAACAACTTTAACCTCCTTGTCGCACTAGCGAATTGAAAAACCACTTGTAAGTGAACAACGTCTTCTTCTAGTAAAGTGTCTTGCAGTAGTTGTTCCTTCTCCAGTTGCAGTAGCAATGGTAAAGCTAGTATCTCCTTCCCCATTTACACCAATTCCAACTAATGAAGCACCATTTTTAACAAATACTGATGTCTGCATCTCTTTTGCTGCAATATTTAGTCTTTCAATTGATTGAGAGTGAATTATTGCCGTATGCTTAAATCCTTGCTCTATTTCCAAAGCTGTCTCTAAGGATTTTTCAAAATTCTCTACTCTTATTAAAGGTATTAAAGGCATAAGCATCTCCAGTGTTGCAAAAGGATGTTGCTTTATTGTATCAACTACAATAAGCTTAATCTTCCTATCACATTGGATTCCAGCTGCTGATAAAATCTCATTTGTACTTTTTCCTTCAAGTGCTTTATTTATTGTCATATCATTTGTTACCGTTGCAACTGTAAGTCTTAACATTTCTTCATCACTACTTACATAATAAACATCATTTTTAATAAGCTCTTCTATTAGCCTATCTGCTATTGATGATACTGCAACTATGCTTTTCTCTGATATACACATAACATTATTATCAAAGGAAGCACCATTAACTATATCTCTTGCAGCTTTTTCAAGATTAGCTGTCTCATCAACAATTACAGTAGGATTTGCAGGTCCTGCGCCAATAACTTTTTTTCCTGAAATCATTGCACGTCTTAAAACGTTGATTCCTCCTGTTGTTACAATCATAGAAATATCAGGATGGCTCATAATTTCACTAGTAGAAGCCATTGAGCTTTCATTTAGTGTTACAACTAAATTATCAATACCACATATTTCTACTATTGACCTACTAATTATTTCAGTGACATATTTTGATACCTCTATTGCTCTTGGATGTGGACAATGAACAATTGCATTTCCTGCTGCTAACATACCAATTGTATTGCTAATTAATGTTGCACATGGATTAGTACATGGATGAATAGCACAAATAACACCATAAGAAGATAATTCATATAATGTCATTCCATTATCACCTGTTTTTACTTCAGTAATTAAATCCTCAATTCCTGGAGTTTTATTTATAGATAAAACAAGTTTTGTTATTTTATCATGTACATTTCCCATCCCAGTTTCTTCAACAACCATATTTGCAATTTCCTCAACATTTGCTAAAAGTCGTCTCTTTATAACTTCAATAACTTCTCTACGCTCATTTAAATTAAGTTTGGCATATTGATTATATGCACCTAATGCAGATAGAACTGCATCATTTACTGAAGGAAAAATACCGCTTTTTAACCTATAACCTTTGTTCATTCTCTCCTCCTTTCTTTATCTAGAAAAATACTAAGATATCATTAAACATCAATAGTATCTATAATTCCGATAATAGCCATATCTATAGCAACATTCTTTTTTCTCTCTTCAACCCTAACAGCTGATCCTTTACATAATAAAACGTAGTCACCTATACCTGCTCCAGTATAGTCTGCTGCAACCTCTTCATGTCCAATAAATTCATAGTTAGCATCTATTCGCCTTACAACCATTAATTTATATCCCACTAATGATTCATCTTTTCTTGTTGCTACAACATTACCAATAACCTTAGCCATATACATCTTAATCACAGTCCTTTCTTGCTTTAATAGCTTCTTTAGATGTATTTATTCCTTTTTAATTTCAGCTTTTTTGCTATTTTTTCTTGCTTTCTTCTCCTTCGGCTTAGAATTATCTATCTCCAAATTTTTATCAATAACCTTATTATCTATATCATTTTTAGTAACTTTTTTTATATTTTTTTCTTGTTTATGATTAGTTTCCTTTAAGTTTTCTAAAGGAATATTTTCAATATTTTTTTCCTTTTCACTTTCCTTAGTTAAATCATCTTTTTTCTCTTCACGAGGATAAAACGTTGACTCTACATCCTTGGAACATCTTGGAATAACCTTAACAGAAACAAGTGCATTATTTTCTATAGCAATTTGCTTTCCTGATTCAACTGCCGAATTTACTGCACCAACATCTCCGCATACTTTTATTGTCATATATCCAAGTCCTTTTGTATTTTCAATATCTAATATTTTAATATTGGCTGTTTTAGCCATTGTATCTGCCACCAAAATAGCAGTCGTCAATCCCTGCACTTCTATTAATCCTAATGATTCTCCCATCCCGTCACCTCACTTTGACTTTATAAAGTAAAATTTCAAAAAATCATAATACTTAATTAATATTAAAAGTAGTATATAAACTACATTTTTAATATAGAGATATTTAAACTACGTGCCCTATCTTTAGCTAATTCTGTTATAATATCTCCCTTATTTAAAATTATTTTTCTATCCTGTACATATTTTTCTATATCAATCTCCGTTATGACTTTTTTAGAAGTATGTTCTTTTTTTTCATTTACTTTATCTAATGGTTCATCAACACCTATAGATAAACTCTCTTTATTTATATCAACAATTTCATCAGATATTTCTATATTAAATTCTAACAATGTTCTGTAGTAACCTAATATCTTATTTACATAACTTGATGGCTCTTTCCCAGTCATTTTGACAAGACCTGATTTTAATAAAATAGTTCTTTCTCCTTTTTCCATATTTTTAAATATCCAGTTTGTCTCAAAAGTATCATCTATACATAATGCTACTTTAGCTACAAGACTTCTTGATATTGTAGGCAATACAGTTATATAATTTTCTAAATCATTAAAATCTACATCTTTCTCCTCAATTATGCCTTTGCATACCTTAAATTTTTTTAGATTGTTAATATGAAGATTATTGATTATACGAGATGGTATAACAGCATAAACATCATATTTATTTATTTTATTTAAGTTTTCAAAAAAGTCCCAATACTTACTGTTCCATTCTTCAGTAAAAATTACATAAAGCTTCTTCTTAGGAATAGATAAACTTTTCGTAGAGTTTTCTGACTGTATCAAATTTATAGCTTTAATTACTAATTCTCTAATTACCTTCTCATCTATCTCCACATTATCCCTCCTATTAAATTTTCAATGGGCTAGCACTCCATTAATTAGCAAACTTCAAACTAACAAATATATCTTATTAATTGTGATTTAAATTAACGTTGTACATCACCCATTGACTGCTTTTAATATCTTTTATACAAATTTAGGAAGAATCTTCTCTGTGTCTGTATGTGGACGTGGAATAACATGTATAGAAACAACATCTCCAACTTGTTTTGCTGAAGCGGCCCCTGCATCAGTTGCTGCCTTAACCGCACCAACATCACCTCTTACCATAACTGTAACAAGCCCTGAACCAATCTTCTCATATCCTATCAAGTTAACATTTGCTGCCTTAACCATAGCATCTGCTGCCTCTATTGCAGCAACTAACCCTTTAGTTTCAATCATTCCTAACGCTTCTGAATTCATATTAAAAACCTCCTAATTTCTTATAATATTTTCATTTATACTTAAAATTCTAAATATAAGGTGTAGTCGTTGACTTAGGCTCATCACCTAATGCCCCTAATAATTTTGTACCAACTTCAATAGCTGATTTTACCGCTTGTCTAACAGCACCTGAATCTCCGCTAAATGTTAAAATCACTTCATTTGAGTAACTAGTCCCACTTCCTGGAGAAGCATAACTAACCACATTAACATTTGCTGCTTTTACAGCACTATCTGCTAATACTGTTCCAATTGCAGCAGGACCTGCACAAACCATTCCAAAAGCTTTACCAAGTGGTGTTCCAAAAGCTTTTTCTAAGCAATAACTTGCTCTAGCTGTATATTGGAATTCTAAATGACCTGCATCATTCCCATAAACATCTCCAAAATATTTTTCAACACTTGAAAGTGCAATTTCAACTGCACGCCTAGCATCAGATACATCATCAGCACCTATATAAATTAAACTTCCATGACCAGCTCCACCTTTAGTATCTCTAGGTAATTCAACTGAGATAATTTCTGTATTTGTAGCTTTAACAGCATCATCAACAGCCATTATTTGTGGACCTGCACCAGTTCTAGCACCAATAATACCAATTGAACGATATTTGCCTAGTTTCATAATTTCTGTAAGCATTGGATCTACACTTGCAATAACTAGTCCTATTGTATCTCCTATTGCAGTACCTACAAATTCAGTAACTCCTATACTTTGTGTACAACTATCTTTACATTCACTTTTTTTATTTTGGCTTGAAATTCCTAATTCATTAGAAACTTGTCTCATTACTTTTTCAATTAATTCTTGATCCATTCTAAAACCTCCATTCTAATATCTAATTTTTTATCCACCAATAACACATTTGAGCCCTTGACCTTGAACTATATCCTTTAAAGTATCAATTTCATCTTCACTTAATGATTGAAATTCTTTCATAAGATAACTCTTTCCAAGGAGTTCATATTTATTTTCACCGTAAGTATGGTATGGTAATAAATGAATTGTATCTATTCCATTTAAAGTTTTGGCAAACTTACTTATCTCTAAAATACTTTCTAGGCCAGAATTAAATCTAGGGATTACTGGTACCCTAACAACCATTTTGGTTATTTCAGAAATTCTTTTTGCATTTTTAAGAATAATTCCATTTGATACTCCTGTCCCTTCCTTATGACTATCTGAATTTATATTCTTTATATCCATAAGCACTAAATCAACATAAGGAAATACCTTCTCAATAACTTCTGGTCTTGCATAACCTGTAGTTTCAATTGCTGTATGCCAGCCTTGTGCTTTGCAAGCCTTAAAAATTTCCTGTGCAAATACAGACTGCACTAAGGGCTCTCCTCCTGATAAAGTTATCCCGCCTCCAGATCTTCTGTAATTAATTGCATCTTTTTTAAGCTCTTTTATAACTTGTTCAACAGTCATTTTCTTGCCTTTTAAAGTTAATGCACTAGCTAGACATACATTTACACATTCCCCACAAGCTGTACAAAGTTCTCTATTAATAAATCCCTTATTATTAGGATTGATAGCTCCCCTTTTACATGCAGAAATACATTTTCCGCAATGAATACAATTACTTTCTTGATACATTATAGATGGCTTTAGTTCTTGAGATTCAGGATTACTACACCATCTGCATGATAGAGGACATCCTTTTAAAAAAACTATTGTACGAATTCCTGGTCCATCATGTATAGAATATCTTTGTATATCAAATACAAGTCCCTCCATACCATAATTAATAGTATCCATCATCCATAACTCCCTACCTTCATTTATAATTATTAATGTAGTATGATTCTCATAAGAATATTAAAAACTACATTGAATGTTCAGTACGATCTATAATATTATCTTGTACTTCTTTTGCAAGAACAACGAATTGAGCACTATAACCAGCAACACGAACAACAAGATCTTTATACTCTTGTGGGTTTTTTTGTGCATCTATTAAGGTTTGCTTATCTATTACATTGAATTGGACATGCATACCTTTATGATCAAAGTAACTTCTTACTACAGAAGCAAAATTTTGAAGTCCATTATCTCCTGCTACAGCAGATGGTAAGAATTTTTGATTATAAAGAGTTCCATTTGATGCTATAAAATGATCTAATTTAGCCACAGAATTTGCTGCAGCAGTCGGTCCATTAACATCTTTACCAGCTCTTGGTGAAACACCATCTGCAAGCGGTGTCTTAGCTAGTCTACCATCTGGTAGTGCTGAAACATCCTTACCAAATAAAACGTTTGCAGAAACTGGGTAAACACCGGCTTGGAATTGCCCTCCACGTGGATTAGTATACTTCTCTACTTCAAAACAATAAATTTGTGCACATTTACGAGCAACCATATCTACTTCATCAATATCATTACCAAAGGCTGGTGTGTTATCTAAAATCCTTCTTATGTTTTCAAAATCACCTGAAACTACTGTGCTATTAGCTGGTTTTAATTCAGATACAATCTTATTTTGAATATCTGCAAGATCAATAGATCCTGAATTAATTAATATTTTCTTCACAGCTTCATAAATTTGCATTTCACTAATTTCTGAACTACTTGTGTTATCACAAGATATATTATTACCTTCTATAGAATGTCCAAAATTCGCATCTAATGCTTCTTTTAATTGTTTCATAGAAATTGTATTATCTTCGAATACATGTTTTTGTATTGCATATACTGAATCTCCTGTATCAGCAACACCAAAGGCTTGAGGTCCTGTAAAGTTATAAATTGCTCCACCCTCTTGAACTGATTTGCCTCTTCCAATACAATCATCAACTAAAGCTGATAAGAATGGAAGTGGTGCTCTCTCTGCATGAGCATAATCAACACAGTTATCTGCCTCAACAAGATATTGTACAAAATACTCCATCTGCTTCTTGAATGCATCATATAATTCATCTATAGATTTAAAAGTTGTTACATCTCCTGTAACAGGTCCTAATTGAATTCCATTCACTTTACCATTATTTAATGTAATTTCTAACACCTTTGCTACATTAAAGAATGCTGCATCATGCCACCCTTCTGTTTTATGAGGACATTGAGGTTCAACACAACCAATAATGCAATAATTACGAGCATCTCTAAGTGTAAGACCTCTATTAATTAATGCTGGAATTATAACTTCATCATTATACATAGCTGGAACACCTAGCCCTAATCTTGCAAGCTCACATGCCCTTAATAAAAACTCATCTGGAGTTCCTTGCCATACACGAATTGAGAAAGAAGGTGCTGGTAGCTTAACATGTGCTGTTGCCTCCATACACATATATGAAACATCATTCGTAGCATCAATTCCCTCTTCATTTTGTCCTCCAACACAAAGATTTTGGAAAACAGCATATCCTGCAAAGGCTTGAGCTGATACCTCATCACGTGTTTTATTTATATCATTAAGTTTAATCCAAATACAATCTACTAACTCCTGAGCAAATTCTTTTGAAATTTTCTTATCATCTTTTAAGTAAGGATACATGTATTGGTCAAAACGTCCTGGAGATATTGAGTGTCCACTTGATTCAATTTGGACCATTATTTGAACAAACCAGAAAGCTTGACAAGCTTCATAAAAATTAGTAGCTCCACTTTCTGGAACTCTATCACAATTAGCCGCAATTTGTAATAACTCTTCTTTTCTTATATTATTAGTTTCAACCTCCGCCATAGCTCTTGCCTTATTTGCATATCTATGTGCAAAGTTAATTGCAGCTGTATATGAAATAATTACAGAATTATAAAATTGTTGTTTCTTTATATAGTCTGGATCTTTCTTGTCCATTTTGCTCATAGCTTCAACAACTTCTGCAATAACTCCCTTAAATCCTTTTTTTAATATCTTTCCATAATCTACGCAAACATGTCCCACTCCACCGTAGAAATAATTTCCTACTGTAAAGACTCCATTTGCTATGCAATCCTTCGCTTCTTTGGACATATAAGAATCAGCAAGTGAACTTGTAGTTTTGCCTTCCCAATATTTAAAAGCTTCTTCTAATTCTTTTGCTGTTTCCTTTGGAATTTGAAATGGATCTGCTATTCTTGTTCCCATAGTCTCAAATTCTTTAGCAACCCAATCATAAGAGAATTCAGGACAAATTTCAGTAGAACGAGGATTTTTAGTTATAGCTCCTACTATCAACTCATCTTCACGAATAGTTATAGGTAAATTATTAAATATTTTTTCTACAGCTTTAGCACGTCTTAGTATTGGAGATAAACCTTCTGTCTCTTTATATGATTCTGTTACAAGAACCGCTCTTTCTGATTCAACATATGGAGTTGCATCAACAATCATTCTTTTTAATCTTTTAACTCTTTCAGTTGGTTTTGAAAAACCTTTGGCTATCATTTTTATTCCCCCTTAAGAAATCGTTTAAATTTATTTGCTGTAGCTTTATTATAAATTAGCTATATAAATTTCTTATAATACTTTTCAAACTTAATTAAAGTAATATTAAAACCATATTGTGTTCCACAGTAAATGGATTTAAATAAAAAAAGATATAAAAGTAATATTAAAACTGCAATTACTTTTATATCTGAAAAACTACAACCTTAATACTCCTTTGAAAAATTCTATTTCTACAAAAATATTTTTTATATTAAGCTGTATCTTTTACAAAAGGTAAAATTAAGACCTTTAAGTTGCCATTTTAATATTTTCTTGTAAAATCCAAACTTTATATAAAATACATTATATAAATTAATTTTACTCACACTTCTACTCTCCCAATACTATATATACTTAGAATCCATCCTCATCACTCACATATTGCAATGTTTAATATTTAATTAATATCAACTTTAAAGAAATTAATATCCATCTCACTATAGTCTTAAATTTACATAATAGCTAATTATAATTTACAAGTATTAAATAATATAAACTAATACACTATTTCTATATTATAAATTAATTTTTATTATCATAAGTTTAATGAGGTGATTAAAAATGATAGATGATGATATGGCTCATAAAATTACAGAAAATATAATAGCATCTTTGAAACATGACACTATTACTTTAAATAAAGCTAAGGAAATTCTTAAGAAAGCTGAAGATAAAGCTAAAGAAATGAGTATCTCTGTTACTATTGCAATAGTTGATGAAGGTGGAAATCTTATTGCTCAACACAGAATGGACAACTCTTTACTGATAAGTATCCCCGCCGCCCTAAATAAAGCCTATACTGCTATTGCCCTAAAAATGGATACAGAAAAAGTTCATGAGCTAGTACTTCCTGGGGGGCCATTTTATGGTTTAGATAGTGTACATCCTGGCAAACTTTGTACTTTTGGTGGTGGAATACCAATAATGAATAATGATAAACTTATTGGCGCTATTGGTGTTAGTGGAGGTAACACAGATGAAGATATACTTATAGCTAAAACAGCTTTAAAATAATAAAAATATTTTAATTTAAAATATAGTCTGTGCTATCTTAATTGTGATAATTTATCATTTAATGAAGTTTGTGTAGGCTATTTTTATACGTTTATCTTCTGAATTAATCTTATATTAAAATATTTAATTAATTTCTTCATATCTATAATCAAACAAATCATCTAAATTTAAAATCACATATATTAATACAAAATTTTATAAATATACCATTATGTTTATAAATTCTATGTAAGATTTATGTTCACTCTATGTTAAATCTTAATATATTATATTATTATCTATTGACTTTCTAACTTCGTCGATATATCCTTGTATTAACAACTAAATAGCTTAAGAGGGAGTAGTTTTAAATATAACGTCAACATTCTCGGCATGATTTCATGTCTGGTGTTATATACCCTAGTGGTTACGAGACTTTTAATATAGATTATGATTTTTTTAAATTCGTAGTTTATATTAAGAGTCTTTTTTTATTAAAAAATTAAGATATTAAAGTATGAAAGGGGTCCTATTTAAATGAAAAACTTTTTTAACAAAACTACTGAAGATGTACTTCATAGCTTTGGAACCACCAAGGAAGGTCTTAAAGACACTGAAGTAGATCTATACAGAGAAAAGTATGGTGAAAATGTACTAAGCGAAAAGAAAAAAAAGAGCACTATACAAGTATTCTTTGAGCAATTTAAGGATTTATTAGTTATTATCCTTATTATTGCTGGTATCGTATCTATCGCTACTGGAAATGTTGAAAGTACAATTGTAATATTTGCAGTTATAATCTTAAATGCAATACTAGGTACTGTTCAACATGTTAAAGCTGAACAATCACTAAACAGTTTAAAAGCACTATCCGCACCTAATGCTAAGGTTCTTAGAAACGGTGTCAAAACTGAAGTTCCTTCAAAGGATATTGTTCCTGGAGATATATTAGTCCTTGAAGCTGGAGATTTAGTTGTAGCTGATGGTAGAATTATCGAAAATTACTCTCTTCAAGTTAATGAAAGCTCTTTAACTGGTGAATCTGAAAGTGTTACTAAAACTTCTGATGTTATAGCTAAAGATGAAATAGCATTAGGCGATCAAAAAAATATGGTATTTTCTAGTTCCCTTGTTACTTATGGACGTGCTTTAGTTATTGTTACTGCTACTGGTATGGATACTGAACTTGGTAAAATCGCTACACTTATGGAACAAACACAAGAAAAGAAAACTCCACTACAAATAAGTTTAGATGATTTTTCTAAAAAGCTTGCTATAGTAATTCTAGTAATTTGTGCTATTGTATTTGGTTTAAGTGTTTATAGAAATACCCCAATACTTGATTCATTAATGTTTGCTGTTGCCCTTGCTGTTGCTGCTATTCCTGAAGCTTTAAGCTCTATTGTTACAATTGTCCTTGCTATTGGAACTCAAAAAATGGCAAAAGAACATGCAATAATTAAATCCCTTAAAGCTGTTGAAGGTTTAGGTTCTGTATCAATAATCTGTTCAGATAAAACTGGTACACTTACTCAAAATAAAATGACAACTAAGCAAATATACGTTGATGGAAAACTTATAGCTTCTGAAAAGTTAGATTTAACTAATGAAGCTGAGCAGTACTTATTAAATAGTGCAGTTTTATGTAATGATTCAACTTCAATCGATGGACAAGAAATCGGTGATCCAACTGAAGTTGCTCTAGTAAATCTTGCTCATATTTATAATTTAAAAGAAGATGCCGTAAGAAACGAATTTGAAAGATTAAAAGAAATTCCTTTTGATTCAGATAGAAAGCTTATGAGTACAGTTCATCAGCTTGATGGCAAAAACATAATGTTCACAAAAGGTGCTTTTGATGTACTTTTAAACAGAGTTACTTCTATTAAAACTTCAAATGGCTTAAGACCAATAACTGAAGATGATAAACAAAAAATTATAGATACTAATATGGAACTTTCTCAAAATGGCTTAAGAGTTTTAGCTTTTGCTTATAAAGAACTTCCAGAAATTCGTGATTTAACTTTAGAAGATGAAAGTGAATATACTTTCCTTGGATTAGTTTCAATGATTGATCCTCCAAGAGTTGAATCAGCTGAAGCTGTTAGGGATTGTATAACTGCTGGAATCAAACCAATAATGATTACTGGTGACCATAAAATCACTGCTTCTGCTATTGCTAAACAAATAGGTATTCTTCAAGATGGAGATATGGCTGTTACTGGTTTAGAACTTGATAAGATGAGTGAAGAAGAACTTATGAGAAAGCTTGATCATATATCAGTTTACGCTAGAGTTTCACCTGAACATAAAATTAGAATAGTAAGTGCATGGCAAAACAAAGGTAAAATTGTTGCTATGACTGGTGATGGTGTTAATGATGCTCCTGCACTTAAACAAGCTGATATAGGTATAGCTATGGGAATCACTGGAACAGAGGTTTCAAAGGATGCTGCATCAATGATACTTACAGATGATAACTTTGCAACAATTGTTAAGGCTATTACTAATGGAAGAAATGTTTATGCAAACATAAAGAACTCAATTAAATTCTTACTTTCAGGTAATACTTCTGGTATACTTGCTGTACTTTATGCTTCAATAATGGCACTACCCGTACCATTTATGCCAGTACACTTATTGTTTATTAACCTTTTAACTGATAGTTTACCTGCTATAGCAATTGGTGTTGAAAACCCAACTAAGGATCTTCTAAAAGAAAAACCTAGAGATAGCAAAGAATCTATTTTAACTAAAGATTTTATTTTAGATATTGCTATCGAAGGTTTAATTATTGCAGTATTTACTATAGTTGCTTTCCATATTGGACTTGAAGCTGGTCCTGCTGTTGCTAGTACAATGGCATTCTCAACACTTTGTCTTGGAAGACTGTTCCATGGATTTAACTGTCGTGGTAAAGCTTCAATATTCAAACTTGGTTTGGGCTCTAACAAGTATTCAATATATGCATTTTTAACTGGTGCTATACTCCTAAACTTAGTTTTATTTGTACCACCATTACAAAAATTATTTGAGGTTGCTACTCTTTCATGGACTCAAGTTGGCTTAATTTATTTATTAGCTTTCTTACCAACAGTTATAATACAAGGTATTAAAGTATTTAAAGAAGCCTTCGTAAAAGATTCACAAGAAGAAGATAAAAAGGCTGCAATATAATAAATTTTATTAAAAGACCTCCCTAAACAGAGAGGTCTTTATAATATTATTTCATAAATTTTTTTATTAACTTGATCTTGTCTCCAAAAGGTGCAAACCTGAATGGGAACTCTATATATGTGCCTCTTTTAACAACAGGCTTTCTATGAGTAAATGTATCAAAGCTTGCTTTACCATGATACTCTCCAATACCACTATTTCCAACTCCACCAAAAGGAAGATTTTTATATCCAGCTTGCAGTACAGTATCATTTATTGTAACTCCACCTGAGCTAGTATTTTCTAATATATATTCTATATTCTTCTTACTTTCTGAAAAATAATATAGTGCTAATGGTTTTGGTCTACTATTAACAAAATTTATCACTTTATCTGTATCATCAAATTCCAATACAGGTAATATTGGTCCAAATATTTCATTGGTCATAACTTCACTATTTATATCAACCTCTGTAAGTATAGTTGGCATCATGTATCTATCTTTAATATCATAATCACCACCAAAATATACATTACCATCCTCTAAATAAGTACTTAATCTTTCTACATCACGTTCTCTAATTATTCTTGGATATTCATCATTCTTTCCTATATCTTTTCCATATTGGTCTTCAATCTCTTGAACTAATAATTTTAAAAACTCTTCTTTAACTTTCTTGTGTACCATTAAATAATCTGGTGCCACGCAAGTTTGACCTGCATTTAAAAGTTTACCCCATACTATTCTTTTTCCACTTAATTTTAAATTAGCATCTTCATCAATAATACAGGGGCTCTTTCCACCGAGCTCTAAGGTCACAGGAATAAGTTTTTTAGATGCAGCTTCCATAACTATTTTCCCAACCATTACACTTCCAGTAAAGAAAATATAATCAAAATCTAATGTCAACAACTCTGTTACAGACTCTCTGCCACCCTCTGGTTCGACAACTTTAATATATCCCTCATCAAAATTGCTATTTATAATATCTTCTAATGTCTTTGAAGTATTTATTGAATACTCTGACGGTTTCATTACAGCACAATTTCCAGCTGCTATTGCACCTATTAATGGTGCTACTACTAATTGAAATGGATAATTAAATGGTCCAATAATTAATGATACTCCATATGGTTCTTTATAAATATAACTTCTACTTGGGAAAAATACTATAGAACTAGATACACTCTCTTTCCTAGCCCATTTTCTTAAATGTTTTATTTGCATATTTATTTCTTCATATACAATTCCAACTTCTGTTGAATATCCTTCAAAATATGATTTATTTAAATCATCTTTAAGTGCCTCAAGTATTCTATCCTCATTCTTTTTTAATATATCTTTTAATTTTTTTAAATTGCTTATTCTAAAATCAATATCTTTAGTTTTTCTAGTAGCAAAGAACTCTTTTTGTTTCTTTAATACCTCTTCTAACTTCCCCATCCTCTATCACCTCTAAGTACTTTAATTCTCTACTTAGATTTTATCATATACTAGATTTCCATTAAACTTACTTAAAGGTATATTAAACTCAGGTATCCCTGAGGCATATGGAGCTATTTCGTACTGACCGTAATATACAACTAAATTTTCTCCCTTTATATAGAATTTAACATCATCTGTTATTCCTTTATATGTAGTTCCCTCATCAAAATACCTTTCCTTATCAGCGCTTATTTGTACTTTTATCTCTTTATCTATAACAGTTTTATAATCATATCCTTTCTTAAATAATTCCTTGATAACTAATTTTTTTCCTATCTTTCTATCTATAACATAACCTTTCCTTGTAGTACTTCCATGTGCACCACCAGTAAATTGATAATAATCTATGTAAAAGCTCAATATATCATTGCTTTCCTTCGTTATATAGTAATTTGAGAATAATTGATATGGTAAGTTGCATATGTATCCACTCTTTTTATAATCTTCAAGTACATCTTCCACCTCTTTAATCCAGGAATTTGTCCATGTGACTATTTCATTATTTATATTTTTACTTTCTTTATCAATTATTTTAGGATAATTAACATTAATCTCAAGGCACTTATCCTTATGTTTTATCTCTACTCCTTCAGTAAGTCCACTTTTCTCCTGATACTCTTTTGTACTTATCCACACCCCATGTGCAAAACTTATAATTATGAAAGTTATCCCCAACAGGCCTAAACCCTTTAAAATACTACTTCTTGCCATTTCATTTCCTACCTTTTCCAACATTTTTTCAAAAAATATATCATTTTTTAATAGTATTCTTCAAAATACAAGAAATTATCTACAGCTATATCAACAAGTTTATAACAAGTTATCCACAGGGACATGTGGATTATGTTAGTAATATTTCACATATTAGAAAATTTTTAATTTTATTTCTAGTAAATATAAATAAAAAAATGAGTATTCGCAAATAATAATTTGTTTGCGAATACTCATTTTCTATTCATCAATTTCTTTTGTCTTCTTAGAACTTTGAATTAAATCATTTAAACCTACAAGTTCTTTTCTAGTTAAATCTCTCCACTTACCTATCTTTAAATCTCCTAAATTAATATTCATTATTCTAATTCTCTTAAGTTTCTTGACCTCATATCCTAAGGCTTCACTCATTCTTCTTATCTGTCTATTCATCCCTTGGGTTAAAATGATTCTAAATGTATAATCATCTTCCTTTTTAACAAAGCATTCTTTAGTAATTGTTCCAAGTATTCTAACACCACTACTCATACCTTTTATAAATTCATTAGTTATCTTTTTATCTACAGTTACTATATATTCTTTTTCATGGTTATTTCCAGCTCTTAAAATCTTATTTACTATATCGCCATCATTAGTTAGTAATATTAATCCTTGAGAATCTTTATCTAATCTCCCTATTGGAAAAATCCTCTTACTATGTCCTACAAAATCAACTATGTTACCTCTTATCTTACTTTCGGTAGTACATGTAATACCAACAGGCTTATTTAAAACTATATAAACTAACTCTTCTTCCTTAGATATCTTTTTTCCATCCACTTTTACTACCTGTCCTTTAGATACCTTAGTTCCCATTGTAGCCTTTACTCCATTAATAGTAACCCTTCCAGACTCTATAAGCTTATCAGCCTCTCTTCTAGAACATATTCCTGTTTCACTAATATATTTATTTAGGCGTGTTTCATCACCTCTATCTTCATGATTAATTATGTTCCTATTATTTAATGCTTCTTTCTTCTTTTTTCCCTTATCTAAATTAGGCTTTTTATAATTTTTATTACTTTTCTTTTTTTTGATATTTTTAAATCTATCATTTTCTCTATTTGAGTTTTTTTTCATTCTTATCTTCCTTTTAATTCTATCTTTTAATTAGATAATTTTTGCTCATTTCCAGCATTATTTATTATTAACTTTATCTTATGGCTTGATGCAAATTCACCTGTTTTTTCTAAAGTTCCAAACTCTAGAGGATCTCCAGTTACAGTAATTAATATATTACCAGATGGTATCATTGAATTATTATTTGCATAGTTTAATATCGATTCTATACCTTTATCTAATTTCACATTGTTTAACTTTAAACTCTTAACCATCTCTTCTCCCTTACTTGTTGGAGAATACGCACTTATTATCTTATTAAATGAATTAACATCTACCTTTACTTGCGATGTTGTGTTAATTAATATAGTTCTATCTATTTCTGAATATTTATATAAAAATGCACCACAAGCCACAACAATTGCAATCACAAAAATTCCTATTTGAAGTTTATAATCTTTTATCCCTTTTTTTGCTGTAGCTGTTACCTCTTCACCTACACTCATATCACCTTCTAGCTTTACCTTCTTAAATTCCCCTCTGCTAGTTAGTATACATGCACTACGTTTAAAGGATTTTACTATTACTCCTCTTAACTCCGGTTTTGAATTCTTATTTATTGAAACCACATTTGATTCTTCTTCTTTGTCATTTTCATCTACACTAATTTCTTCATTAGTTTTCTCTATTATTACTTTCTTAATCACAGTCTTATTAGATTGCTTTTCCTTTGGTATTTCTACCTCATCTTTTGACTCTTCAATTCTAATATAATCTTGTATAAGTTTATAATTAGGATTTGAAAATATAATAGTGTATGTAATTATATAATCATTCCATTCCTCTATAAACTTTCTTGGCTGCATAGTCTTCTTAGATAATATATTAGGAGGTAATTTTTTCTTATCTTGTATAAACTCTAATAACTCTACTTCTCCTATTATGTAAAAAGCTATATTTAATATTGTATTTCTATCCTTATCACTTGGAGAGTACGCAAATAAATCTTGTATTAGAACTTTATAAGAATAAAGTTCTTTCTCCATCAAAGATATCTGCTCCGCTCTAGCTTTATTTACCTCATCACTTATCTCTACTAAACTTGGTATATCTGAAAATTTATATTTATTTCTATCGAATATCTCCAAATCTATACGCTCCCCCCTACGTCGACATTATTTTTGTCAAATAATATCTATTCTTATATTTAATTATACCTAAATACCTGTTTTTTTTAAATGAAATTACAAATTAATAATCATTTATTAAATACTTTTGTAATATATTATAAAAAGCACTAATTGTATCGGTGATTTTTTTATGAAATCAAATGTTATTTATGTTGATTTTAAGTATAAGCGTCGCGAGGTTAATACCGTTTACTTCTTTATACTATATTTTTATGTTAAACTTATAGAAGAAATATTAGAGAGGTGAAAGATATGCGTATTGGCTTAGGTTATGATGTACATCGTTTAGTTCAAGGTAGAGATTTGATTTTAGGTGGCGTTACAATCCCTTATGAACTTGGATTATTAGGTCACTCTGATGCCGACGTTCTCATTCATGCAATTATGGACTCACTACTTGGAGCTACAGCATTAGGTGATATAGGTACACATTTCCCTGATACTGACCCAAAGTATAAAGGGATATCAAGCATAGCTCTTCTTAAAGAAGTTGGAAATCTTTTAAAGGTTCATGACTATAAGATAGGTAATATCGATGCAACAATAATTTCACAAAAGCCAAAGATGGCTCCTTATATAGAGATAATGAGACGTAATGTAGCAGCGGCATTAAACATAGAGTTTAATCAAATAAACATTAAAGCTACTACAGAAGAAGGACTTGGTTTTACTGGAGAAGGTCTTGGAATCTCATCCCAATGCATATGCCTAGTAAACTAGATGTACTAAAATAAAAAAGCCCAAACTCGGGCTTTTTTATTTTACTCTATTTTCTTCTTTTCTTCTACTCCAGTAAAATATTATAGCAACTACCGCTGATATACCCATTAGATATGGGTAGAACAGATATTGCATTATTTCAATAGGTGATATTGCCGCAAGTCCTGCTGCTGATATAAGCTGAGCACCATAAGGTATTATCCCTTGGAATGCACATGCGAACATGTCCATAATACCTGCAACTCTCTTTGGCTCTAAATCAAATTCATTTGATATGTCTTTAGCAATTGGTCCTACTGTAACTATTGCTATTGTATTATTTGCAGTACATATATCAACTAAGCTTGCTAAAGCTCCAATTCCAAGCTCTGCACCTCTTCTAGTTTTAAAGTTTTTTAATCCCTTATGAAGTATAAAGTCAATTCCTCCATTGTATTTTATAATTGCAACCATACCAGCTATTAATAATGATATTATTATTAATTCACTCATACCATTTATACCTTCTGCCATACTTTTAAAAAGTCCTATAATATCAAAACTTCCAGTCCCAATTCCGATAGTCCCTGCTAAAATTATTCCAGATGCTAAAACAAATATAACATTTATTCCTGCAAGTGCTGCAACTAAAACACCTATGTATGGAACGATTTTTATTAAGCTATAATCATAACTACCTAAGCTAATAGCTTCCGTTCCACTAGTTATAACCATAAAAATAATTGCTGTAATTATTGCAGCTGGTAATACTATTTTAAAGTTCATTCTAAACTTATCTCTCATATCACAGCCCTGTGTTCTTGTTGCTGCTATTGTTGTATCAGATATAATTGATAAGTTGTCCCCAAACATTGCTCCGCTTACAACAGCTCCAACTACTAAGGCTACAGCTATTCCAGTCTTTTCAGATACTCCAAGTGCTATTGGTACAAGCGCAACTATTGTTCCCATTGATGTTCCAACTGATAATGCTATGAAGCATGCAACTATAAATATTCCTGTTACCAAAAGATTTGGTGGTAATACTGAAAGCCCTAAGTTTACAGTTGAATCAACTGCCCCCATAGATTTAGCAACAGCTGCAAATGCTCCTGCTAATATAAATATTAAAATCATTAAGATTATATTAGTATCTCCTGCTCCTTTGCAGAAAATCTGTAGTTTTTCTTCAAATCTAACTTTAGTATTCATAACTAAAGCCACAACTGATGCAATTAAAAATGGTATTATCACAGAAACTGCATAAAAATCCTTTGCAATTATTGCAATTCCAACATATACAACCACAAACACTATTAATGGTAAAAGCGCCCACCAATTCCCTTTATTCTCTTTGTTCATTTTTTGCCCTCCCTAAAGTTCCTATACACAAAATAAAAAAGCTTCTGATAGAAATCAGAAGCTTTATATACACTCTATAAATACTACTTATCTATCAGTTTTCACTGCTGGATTTAGCACCACACTCTATAATTAAAAATGACAAACAATCAATGCATGTTATACATTGATTCTCTTATAGTCATTCCCACCTTAATTATTAGTAGGTTGCCGGGTTTCATAGGGCCAGTCCCTCCACCACTCTTGATAAGACTTTTTTTAATTTTGATTATGCTTTATTGTAACAATGTTAATAGACTATGTCAACATTTATAAGTTACTAATATTCCTAAATAATTCAAATTAATACTAATTTGAATATTAATTTAATAAAAATAAGCAATTCATATACCTAAATGAATTGCTTATTTACATTAACCTTATTAAAGTGTTTCTGATAATTTATTTAAAAGAATTTTTCTAAATATATTTGAGCATTCCTTATCTTCTCCAACCTTTAAGTATACTTCTCTCCATTGATCTAATGATAATCCTATTCCTTATTTAAACTCTTCTTCCTTGTTTGTCATTCTTATTGAATCATCAATGAATTCTCCTAAGTCCTTTGCTGTTTTGAATACTTTTATATATAAGAATTGTTTGTTATCTCCAACCCAAACCTTATTAAACTCTTTTGCAAACTTCACTAACTCCGTTATAATTTCGCTGTCATCTTTATCCCATAGATTACTTAAAAATGTATATTGTTCTTTCATTATTTTTGCTTCTTCTTTGGAAATTTTATTCTTTTTCAAAAGATTATTTATTAGATCACAAGTTGAAACGGCTGGAATTTTCATTACTAATTTTTCTGTTCCATATGCCCATTTATAGAATGCTTTTTGACAAAATGAGTGTTGTATATAGCCTAATAACACTCTTGGATTTGAAAAGTATGAATAAATATTTTCTATTCCATTTTTGTTAGAAAATATAAGTGCATGTATATATACCGATTTGCTTGTTGGCAATTCATTTGTAAAAGCATGCCCTCTTATTGCTTTGTGTTCGTTAACATTATTAGTCCAGAAATTAAATGAATTGTAGTTATCTCTCATAAATATCACCCTTCTTCATAAATCTCAATATAATATATTATATAGTATATTATACCATTTTTTATTGTTTTTACCCTTGATTTATACAATTTAATTTTTTATTTTATATAAATATTCTGTTAATTGATTTAACTAATTTTTTTATCTATAATTATTAAATATAGATTAAGGAGGTTTATCATTGTATTTTTGTGAAATATGTAATAAAGAAGCTGATATTCATCACATTGTTCATAAAAATGAAGGTGGTTTTGATATAGAGTTAAATTATATGTATCTATGCGAATATCACCATCGTGGAAGATTAGGACCACATCACTCTCTTGAAACAGATATTTCTTATAAAATTAAATTACAAAAAAAGCTATATAAACTTCTTCCCAAAAGATACTACTCTTTTAAGGAACTTTGTAATATATTAAACGCTTCTACCAATATGGTTAAGCGTTTGACAAAAGATATAAAATTATATAAAGAAGGCTATAAAAAAGAAGATATTATATTTATTTTAATGGGTAAATCTTACTATTCTGAAGAATTGCTCGAAAATATTAAACTCGAGAAACTTTATGAAAGCATTTATTGACATCTGAAATTTGTATGATTATAATATAAATTAACTTAAGAAGATAAACACATTGATGAGAAGAGTATGTTAAATCCTCATTTACAGAGAGAGAGTACATTAGCTGTAAGTACTTTTATATGAGCTTAACAGAAAACTAACTCGGAGTGACTCCAATCCAGTCCGTCATTGTCACGTTACGACATATTAAAGTGATTCTTAAGATTTAATCTTAAGAATAACTAGAGTGGAACCACGGATATTATACTTCGTCTCTAATTTTTAGAGACGGAGTTTTTTTATTTTAGTAAATAATTTTTAGTTTTAATATAAAGAAAGAAAGGAGTTTTTTAAGATGATTAAAGTTAGTTTAAAAGACGGATCAGTTAAAGAATTTGAAAAAGGTGTATCAGTTTTAGACGTAGCAAAAAGTATTAGCGAAGGATTAGCTAGAAATGCTTTCTGCGGATTAGTAAATGGAGAGGTTGTTGATTTACGTCATACAATAAACGAAGATTGTGAAGTTGGTCTTTGCACTTTTGATTCACAAGAAGGAAAAGATGCTTTAAGACACAGTGCATCACACGTATTAGCTTATGCTGTTAAAAGATTATTCCCAGAGGTTAAGATTGCTATAGGACCTGCAATCGAAGATGGATTCTACTATGATTTTGATAAAGAAGGTGCATTTAGTGCACAAGATTTAGAAAAAATCGAAGCTGAAATGAAAAAAATAGTTAAAGAAAATCCTCAAATTGAAAGATTTGAATTACCAAGAAATGAAGCTTTAGAGCTTATGAAAGACGAACCTTACAAGGTTGAACTTATAAATGATTTAGGGGAAGATGAGATTATTTCATTCTACAAAATGGGAGACTTCGTAGACCTATGCGCTGGACCTCACGTAATGTCACTTAAGCCAATGAAAGGTATCAAACTTTTAAGAACTGCTGGTGCTTACTGGAGAGGCGACGAAAAAAACAAGATGCTTGCTAGAATATATGGTACTGCATTCTTAAAGAATAAAGATCTAGAAGAACATTTAGAAGCTTTAGAAGAAGCTAAAAAGAGAGACCACAACAAACTAGGTAGAGAATTAAAATTATTCACTACTGATGAAAATGTAGGTCAAGGTCTTCCTCTAATAATGCCAAAGGGATCTAGAATAATTCAAACTCTTCAAAGATGGATTGAAGATGAAGAAGAAAGAAGAGGTTATGTTTTAACAAAAACTCCTTTAATGGCCAAAAGTGACCTTTACAAAATCTCAGGTCACTGGGATCACTATAAAGATGGAATGTTCGTTTTAGGTGATGAAGAAAAGGATGACGAAGTATTCGCATTAAGACCTATGACTTGTCCATTCCAATATGCAATATACAATGCAGAACAACACAGTTACAGAGATCTTCCTGTAAGATTTGCTGAAACTTCTACTCTATTTAGAAATGAATCATCAGGAGAAATGCATGGACTTATAAGAGTTAGACAATTTACTCTAGCTGATGGTCACATAGTATGTACTCCTGAACAACTAGAAGAAGAATTTAAAGGTGTTGTTGATTTAATAAAATATGTAATGGCTACTTTAGGAATTGATGGAGATATCTCATACAGATTCTCAAAATGGGATCCAAACAATACTAAAAAGTACATTAACAATCCAGAAGCTTGGGAAAAGACTCAAGAAATAATGAAAACTATATTAGATCATTTACAAATAGATTATGTAGAAGCTGATGATGAAGCTGCATTCTACGGACCAAAACTTGATATCCAGTTTAAGAATGTTCATGGAAAAGAAGATACTATTATAACTGTTCAAATAGACTTCGCTCTAGCTGAAAGATTTAATATGACTTATATTGATAAAGATGGCGAAAAGAAACGTCCATACATTATCCATAGATCATCAATCGGATGTTATGAAAGAACACTTGCTATGCTTATTGAAAAGTACGCAGGAGCATTCCCAACTTGGCTTGCACCAGTTCAAGCAAAGGTTCTTCCATTATCAGATAAGTACAATGACTACACTGAAAAAATCGTTAGAGATTTAAGAAATAGTGGTGTAAGAGTTGAAGCTGATTACAGAACTGAAAAACTTGGATATAAGATAAGAGAAGCAAGACTTGAAAGAGTTCCTTATATCTTAGTTGTTGGTGAAAAAGAAATGAATGATAATGCTGTTTCAGTTAGAAGCAGAAAGAATGATGATGAAGGTTCAATGAACTTTGAAGATTTCAAAGCTAGATTACTTTCAGAAATAGCTAACAGAGAATTATAATATATTTAAAAGAGAAGCTTAAATTTTTAAGCTTCTCTTCTTTTATTTCATATATATAATATTATTTATAATTAATTTTACATCCATTTGCCTAATTATTTAATTTTTTACATATTCTTTTCATCACATTAATTACTTTTCTACTTTAAATGTATACTTCGTTGATTTAGAATAGATTTTTCCTGCACTTAGATAAGATTTTTCTTTAAAGACTTCATTATATCCAATTGGTGGCGCTTGTGTTTCAAAGCATATTCCAAGTCTTCTTTTAGGAGTCATTCCGCCATAAATAGTACAATCATTTATAAAGTTCATAGAATAAACAACAACACTTTCCTGATCAGTTTGAATTTCTAATACTCTTCCACTCTCTTCATCTTTAAGTACAATTCTTCTATCTTCTTTATTTAGAATAAATGGATGGTCATAACCAAATCCAAGTTTTACTTGTGGATCATCACTATCTATTCTCTCTCCTATTTTATGAGGTTTCCTAAAATCAAATGGAGTCCCTAAAACTTCATATTCCTCTCCTGTAACTCCCCCATTTTCATCTATCTTTAATATCTTATCTGAATTAATATATAATTCTTCATTAAGTATATCCCTCTTATAATCACCACTTAAATTAAAATAACTATGGTTAGTCATATTAACTAAAGTATCCTTATCTGAAATAGCTTTAATCTTAAATAAGAATTCATTATAATCATTCAACTCATATATAACTTTTACTGTAAGATTTCCAGGATAATTCTCTTCAAGATCATGAGATTCTATTGAAAGTTCAAGTCTTGTAGCTTTATCATCACTTATATCTTTAATATCCCAGAATTTTTTATCAAACCCAACTTGTCCACCATGACCCGAGTTAACTCCATAATTTTTTGAAAGCTCATATAATTTATCATTTATAGTTATTTCGCCTTTATCAATTCTCCCTGCTGTTCTACCTATAACAGCTCCATAATAGGATGGATTACTATAATAATCTTCTATATTTTCATAAGCTAACACTATATTTTCAAGTTTTCCTTCTTTATTAGGAGTCATAATCTTTGTAATTATTCCACCTAAATTTAGTATAGATATACTTACCCCATTGCTATTTGTTAAAGTATACTCTATAACATCTTTTTTATTATAAAATCCTCTTTTAACTTCTTTTATCATTTAATTCCCATCCCTCTCTATACACATTTCATAAAAACCTTTACATAGATAATACAATTTACTTCTTATATTATATTATGTTCTACTATTTTACATTACATAAATATTAACATCAATACTATAATACTTATAAATTCATTTAACTTATATATTTAAATGAATTTATAAGTTATAGTTAAGAGTATTCTATATAAATTTATTACGAATATAAATAGCTTCCTCTCTTAATTATCTTCTCATAAAATTGCTCACTTTTTATATCCTTACTTATTACTTTTATTTTTTATATTTATTATCTGGTTTTCTGTTATTATTAAGTCTACCTTTATATCATGTTCTTCAACTTCTAGTTTTTCTAAAACTTGAAAGTCATATGATAATGCTATTTTTTTGCATTCAATTTTATTCTGTTCTAAGAACTTATCATAATAACCTCCTCCATAGCCTAATCTATTACCTGATTTATCAAAAGCAACTCCAGGCATAACTATAAGTTCTAACTTATTCACATCCAAATTACTTTTATCCCCAATTGGTTCTAATATTCCATAGCTACTTGTGACTAAATTTTCTAATGAATCTATTTTTATAAGAATCATATCCTTTTTAATCACCTTTGGTACATATACCTCTTTACCACTATTTAATGCTTCTCTAATTATTATTTTTGTGTTTATCTCTGACCCGAAACCAATATATATAAATATTCCTCTTGCACTTTTATAAGTTTCATTCATCATAAGTTTTTCTATTATATTATTATCCATAGCTTCCTTAACTGTTATATCCAATTCATCTCTTTGTTTAATAATATTTTTTCTAGTCTCTTTTTTAATAATTTTTTTATACAATAACTTCTTCATTCCTTTCAGCCCAAATCCTTATATATAAAAAGCACTAGAGAATTAATCTCTAGTGCTTAAATTCACTATAACATACTCTCTTTACCTATCAGTTTACCAAACTGTAGGATTTAGCACCACACTATTTATTTGCTTAAGATATAGGGAATCAATATATAAAACATATTTTTTATAATTATCCTAAATATAATCTTCATAGATTGCTGGGCTTCATAGCTCCAATACTTCTACCACTATAAATAAGATACAACCATTAAATTATCTTCCTATAATAAACTCCAGTTTACTATAAGATAAAAGCAATCTTAATATTAACCTTTTATTTATAGTAAATAACTTACATTCAGTTTATTACTATGAGGATTTATATATATATATGTATCCACTTCAAAAACCTCTTTAAACATTTCCTTAGTAAAGACCTCTTCTACAGTGCCTTCGTCAACTATTTTTCCACCTTTCACTACATATATATAATCGCAAAAAGCAGCTGCTATATTCATATCATGAATAGTGGTGAAAATAGTAATATTCGAATCCTTTAGCATATTCATTATCTGAATTTGATTTTTAATATCCAAGTGATTAGTTGGTTCATCTAGCACTATAAAATCTGTATCCTGGCAAAGAGCTAGTGCAATCATAACCCTTTGCTTCTCACCTCCGGATAGGCTAAAAAAACTACTATCTTTATATTTTATTAGTTCTACCTTTTCTAAAGATTCATCTATAATCTTTTCATCTTCATATCCTATATCTGAAGAAAATTTACTTGTAGAAGAAAGTCTCCCCATAGATACAATTTCTTTTACAGTAAAGTCAAATTCTAACTGATTCTCTTGCATAACAACAGCCATCAATTTAGAAAGCTCCTTATTCTTAAGTCCATTTATATTTTTACCATCTATAAGTATACTTCCACTCTCAGACTCTAATGTTCTATAAATATTTTTTAATAATGTAGTTTTCCCACAACCGTTTGGTCCTATCAGACCAACAAATTGTCCCTTTTTTATATTTAAATTTATATTAGATAGAAAGGGTAACTTTTTAATATTATAATTTAAATTTTTTATCTCAAGTTTCAATTATTTATTACCCCCAAAATCATAATTATTTAATCTTATTAAATATAAGAAGAATGGTGCTCCTAAAAGAGCTGTTACAATTCCAATAGGTATCTCTTCTGGGGATAATATCGTTCTCGCAATAGTATCTGTAACAACCATTAGTATTGCTCCAATAAGCATACTAAAAGGAATTAATCTCTTATGTTTAGAGCCTATACATTGCCTTGCTATATGTGGAACTATAAGTCCAACAAAGCCAATAACCCCTGTAAATGCAACAATAATTCCAGTTAATAACGTTGATATAAATAATATATATCTAATTAAAACTTTTGTATTAACACCTAGATTTCTTGCCATAACTTCTCCAAGAAGCAATGCATCTAAGTCTTTATAAAAAATATTAGTTATTATAAAAGATATTATTAGTATTATTGCTGAAAACTTCACTTGATTATAGTTTGCTCCAGCCAAACTTCCCATGGACCAAAATACTGCATTTTTTACTAAGCTATCATTTTTAGCATATACTATCACTAAATTTGTAATAGCTGCAAATATAAATGAAACTGCAACACCAGTTAATATAAGCCTATTTTTTAAATATTTTTTTGTTACTCCTGATATTTTAAATACCATAATTGCCGAAAGCATTGCTCCTAAAAATGCTCCGGCTGTTATCCCAAGGCTTCCTAAGAATGAAAAAGCACCTAATACTATTGATATTGTTGCACCGGTACTTGCCCCAGAAGATATTCCAAGAATGTATGGATCTGATAAAGAATTCCTTGTTAAGGTTTGCATTAAAGCTCCAATAAAAGATAATGCACTTCCGGCTATTATAGCTAGAAATATTCTCGGAAGTCTTAGTTTGAAAATAATAGACTCTATATTATTTCCCCAAGTATTTGGATAAATATCTTCTCCAAATAGTTTATTTGTAAATGCCTTAAAAATTATATCTACATCTATTTTTACTGAACCAAAGGTTATACAAATCATGCTTACTATTATTAACACCAATATTAGTACTATTAAACTTGTCTTAAAATTCTTTTTAATCATATTACTTATTGAACTTATCAGGATAGAAACCTTCAGCTAATTTTTTAACTGTTCCTGGAATTCTTTCTCCAGGATATAATTCAGCTAAATCTACTTTTATAAATCTATTATTTTTTACAGCATTTACATCCTTTAATGCAGGGTTTGATTTTAGTTCTTTCACCTTCTCTTCAAAGGTTTTTCCGCCATTATCAGTAGAATATTCTAAAACCATTATTACATCTGGATTTCTCTTAACTATTTCTTCAATCGATACTTGGGGATAAGTTTTATCCATATCTCCAAATATATTTTCACCTTGAGCTAATTTAATAATATCATTACTTAATCCTGAGCCTACAACAACAGCTTTGTCAGTTCCTGAATCATATCCTAATACTTTTACTTTTTTATCAATATTACTTATCTTGCTAGTAGTTTCTTTTAGCTCTGATTTAATTTTATTTATTACTTCATCTGCTTTATCTTGAGTTTCAAAAATTATTCCAAGATTCCTAAAATCTTCGTATACTGAATCGATATTTGCATTAGAATCTGTAGATCTTGGTATGTATGCTTTTATATTATTTTCTTTTAGCCACTCAATAGTTCCTACACCTTTGTCAGTAAAGTCTCCACCCCATCCAATTATAAAATCAACATTATTTGCTAATATTTGTTCTTTTGCTGGATACGTTTTACTCATTACTGGCACTTCATCATAAGCTTTCTTTAAAGGTGGCCATATATTATTTTCAGCATATGCTGTTCCAGCCATATCTTTTTGTAAATCAAGAGATAACATCATCTCAATCATAGCATTTGTTATGGCTAATGATTTTGTTGGTTTAGTGTCATATGTCATTGAAAATTTATTTACGCTATCATCATGTCTATTAGTCTGAACAAAATCTAATGTGAGGGATTTAGAACTTTTATCTTTCTTAACGTTGTCCTTTGAACATCCTACTAAAAATATTAATGCACAACACATTAACGAAACATATATTAGGGATTTTTTCATATTACTCATAAACTTCTCCTTTAAATTTAATTATAATTTGATATTTTAGCGCTAAATATCTAATATTTTGAAATTTAATTAAATGATACCATGATTTTTGTTAAATTTCTCATATATATAAATTAACTTTTTATTAACTCAAGCTATAGAATATTAATTTAAAAAGATTAATGAAAAAGCTTATACACTCTCATATAAGAATGTATAAGCTTAATACCTTTTAATTATTTTCTTATAACGCTATTTATATCACTATTTTTCAGTTTAGGATAATATCCTTTATTAACATTACTTAAATCCCACACTGTTTCTTTCCATAATAGTTTATCAGTATAAAACGTTTTATCATTTAGATCAGCCTCTGATGCTACATCTATTTTTCCTACATATGTCTCTATAGCATTAGCCTTTCCAGCTGAACCTTCAAATTCATAATTATTTGTTAATCTATCTTTTAGGTTATTTGATACAAATTTATAATTTGATGAATTACCTATAGAAAGATTGTTTTTTATTTGTCCTACCGCTTGGTTTTCTGCAACTCCTATAAATCCACCAGTTAAAGTTCCTCCTGATACATTAGCTCCAGAATAGCTATTACTTATAGTAGTTCTACTATCCCCTATTAATCCACCTACATAATCACTCTTTCCTTTTATAGTCCCTAATGAATATGAATTTTCAATGCTTCCTCCATATTTTGCACCAGCTATTCCCCCAGCAAATCTACCTAATGATTCTACACTTGCATTAGCTGATACTTTTTTTATTATTGTTCCTGATCTATCAAATCCAATTAAAGCGCCTACCGTTGTTTTTCCAACTATTGATGAATTTACAACATGCACATCTTCAATTTTACTATTAATGCTATCACCTGATAAAGCTCCTACCCTATCAGTACTTTTCATATCTATATTAGCACCTTCAATAATTAATGATGTTACATCTGCACCTTTTAAAGTTTTAAATAAAGGTGTCTTTAAACCTATAATTCTATGGCCTCTTCCTTGTATAAATCCCCTAAATTCATTTACTACTGATTCAGAAGCTTCAACTTTTGAAAAATCTATATCATTTTCAAGATAATAAACACCTTCTGGATTATTATTTATTTTTAAAATAAATTCCTCAGAAGTTTTTATTTTTCCACTAATATTAGATGTTCCAAATATTGACTTATTAAAATCATCTGTACTATTTTTCATTAGCTTATATACTTTTTCTCTCACTTGCTTAGAAGCATTTTTATTATTAGCATTATCTAATTTATATGCTTCTTTAAACATATCTTTTATTTTTTCCTTAGAAAGAATTGATACACCTTTGTTCTTTATTTCTTCTTCTCTTTCTTTATATAATCCTAATTTCCAGCTTTCAAAATTCAAGCTTTTATTATTATATATTCCTTTTAAAGCATCTAAATCATTTTTATATCCATCTCTATTAGTTAGGAATGGTATAAATCCATCTGTCCATCCCTTATCTGCCAATAATTCAAATGCCATTCTTTTTATGGATACATTATCAGCTCTTCCATTTTCATTTACTCCATGATAATAGCTTGCTGATAATACATTGCTTCCACCATAATCATTAGGTCTTATATCTGTATTTAACCTTGAATCTCTCTCTATGACCAATTTATTATTTATTAAATCAGCTATTGTTTTTAGGTTCATTCCCTTAATTTCATCTACAGTAACTTTTCTATAATGTTTAAAGCTTTTATCTGATGTTCCATCTACTTTACCATATTCATATTTCCATAATAACTCTGACTGTTTCTCAACTGGCATTTCAAGTAAAGCTTCTGCTTCTGCTAAGTCTAATGTATAAACTGCATCCATTAATCCCTTCATAAAGGATTGCATGTTTTCTTTTGAATTAAGCCTCTCTGGAGATTTATTCAAAAATCCACTACCTTTCTCATCTTTGTTAATTGCCCAGTTCATACCTATTAATCCATTATAGGCTTCATATTGGAAAAGACCTGTCGCAAAATCTTCTGCTCCTAATCCATTTCTTCTTCCTTGCCCATCTAATATTATCCTTCCATCTTGATCATGGGCATTTTCATGTGTCCATACTGAGAATGGGTATTCTCCTCCCAGGTTTCTAGCATGTACATAAGTTACCCAATACCCATTAGCAAAAGCCGCTGAGCCATTATTTTTGGGTCCTGTTAACATTCTAAGTGGCTTGTAGAACCCTTCGCTTCCTTCATTAGATTCATCTAATAAATTAATCCATGCTCCATTTGATAATTTAGGTGTATCCCATGCTGGGAACTGTCTCATATTTTTGTCTACGTTATTACTAACATATGTTACTGAATTATAGTAATTTTCATACCAACTTGCTGTCTCATTTAGTAATCTTAGATATTCTCCTTCATCAGCTGTATAACTTGATCTATTACCAAATGCAATTGTTCCTACTGTTGAAATTATATAAATACTATCTTCCTTTAATGTAAGTGCTGGTAAAAGAAAAGCACCATCACCTGCTTGTGTATTACTTACTAATCCATCCCATGCTGTATATCTTAAATTTGGATATTTTTTTGATGGTTTTTCAATAATTTTACCTGAGAAATTCTTAACTAGCCACTTGCTTGGACTATCACTTCCATCAAATATTTTTATATTTTTTTCTATAAATTTCTCTACAGTTTCTTTACCATATAAATTTGATAAATAGTTTTTATAGAATATTTGTGTTCTATTTGTTTTTAAATCATCCTTACTTATATTTTTAAAGGTATCTATTAATTTCTTAGTACTTGTATTGCTTTGTGTTTTAGGATAAATGTACATAATATCATTAAGTTTTATATCTCCAATTTTAATATCATACCATCTATCTATATAACTTTTAGACAGTAGTATATAATTTAAATTTTTCTCGATATCTTCTTTTATTTTTCTATTTATAAGAGCATTAGATGATGTTATATTCCAATCATCAACAGCTGTCATTATACTATATAAATTTTCAACACTATTCTTCTTTACTTTATTATAATCCTTATCTAGCATATACCAGTCTAAATCATGCGAAGTTTTTGAATCAGTCCATAGTGCATCCTTTTGTATATTTCGTCCACCTATAATACTTAATATATCATCAAAGGATTTAGATTCAATTAGAGCTTTCAATTCATTTATAACTTCTGAATTTCCTTTAGTTATAAAGCTGCTTGGATTATATATTAAACTTGTCCCATTTATTAAATAATTTACTATAGAGCTTTCTAATACTTCTGTGCCTAGTGCTACTTTAAACTTCTTAATGGCTCCATCTTCATATATAACCATTATTTCATCTATATCCTTATAGTTTTCTGTAGTTATATTTAATTTAACCTTTCCAGAATTTAATGGTTCTATACTTTTAATAACTTTTTTATTTAATTCATTATCTTTACTAATTGTATTACCATATGAAACTATATACTCACTTTCATAGTAAGGCATTAATTTATAAACATTATGATATGCTATAAGTTTATCTTTATTAAAATCCTTGAATTTAGATATTCTATCTAGATTAGGTATATTAAGACCATTTTTCTTTGCAATATCATTAACTACTTTTATATCACCTGAGCTTAAAGTTTCACCCAAAGACTCATTAGATTGTTTTTTATTTCTTGGATCATTATTTTTAAGTGTTGGATATTCCCCCTCTGAAACTTTACTTAAGTCCCAAGTGTTACTATCCCATTTTAAAGTGTTTATGTAAAAATCTTTATTCTCTTTATTTTCTTTGGTTGCTATATTAATTCCAGATGGTTTTGATGATAAATCTTCTATACTAATTCCTTTAGCTTCTTTATATTCATATACATTTCTATGTCTACCAAGATAATTTCTATCCCCATCTACCTTTAATCCATTTGTAACATTTCCAAATGAAATATTGTTTAAACTATTACCTGATGTATAAGTTGAACCTATTAATCCTCCTACCTGCCTATTTGAAACCGTTGAATTAATATTTACAGCTGAGAAAGAATTTAATATTGTTCCGCCTGTAATCTGCCCAACTATTCCCCCAGCTTTATTACTAGTACTTGATGGTGATGCTGTTATTGAACCTAAAGCATATGAATCTTTAATATCTCCCCCTGAACTCTTAATCCCTATAAATTCACCTACATTACCATTAGATACAACAATATTGGCATCTACTGATGACTTACTTATATAAGAACCATCATCTTTTCCAATTAATCCTCCAACTGTGTCTGCACCTGATATTTTTCCAATTACATGAGTATTAGTTATATCACTTTTACTAGAAACTTTGGCTAATGCTCCTACTTGAGTTTTATTTGTTTCTATATTAACGTCATCTAATATTAATCCATTAATAGTTGCATTTTTTATTTCTTTAAATAAAGGTAATTTTAAATTATATATTTTAAATCCATTACCATTTATTTTTCCTGTAAATGCTTCTGTTATTATAGATTCTCCATCAGTATAATATCCTGCATCAATATCCTTAGATAACTCTATTTCTGCTGATGGATTTGAATTTATAACTGCTTTTAAGCCTTGTATATTTTCAATATTTATATTATTTTTATTATCTTTTGAATTATATTTAAATTTAAACCCATCAGTTTTTGTTCCATCATTCGAAACTTGAACTAAATTAGGAAAATCAACCTCAAATTCCAATTCATTATTAGTTACTTTATACCCTTTTAAAGGTGCCTTTAATATTGGCATATCCTTTAATTTTATTTCTACAAAGTACTCATTTAAATTTAATTTATCTTTTATGTCTACTAAATCTATAGTTTCTATAGTTCCATTATTATCCTTATAAAGTTGAATTCCTACTATGTCTTTTAATTCTATTCTTTTTTTAACAGTATGTACTTCTTCATTTAAAAGCTCTTGATTTTCTATTTTATTATCATCTTTTGTTGTATTATTTAAAGCATTGCTATTATAACCTATTTTCGTTACAATCCCATTACTCTCTTCTTTAGTATCTTTATTTATAGATCGATTATCATTCTCACTTTGTTTCGATTCTTTTATTGTCTTTATAGTATTGCTATTATCTGCATCTGATTTTGTACTGCTTTCATTCCCCCTATCTACCTTTATATTATTACTGCTCTCTTTACTAATACTATCTGAATTTTTATCTATACTATTTTCAGATGTATTTTTTTCTTCATTTTCAGTAACTATATTAGTCGCACTTGCAACCTTTTTAATACTATAATTGTGTCCAGTAAAAATACTGGTAATTAATATTAAAATAGCTACAGCCACAAATATGAGTTTAGAGTGATCTTTTTTACCTAGTTTTTTTATTATATTTCGCATATTTAAACTCAGCCCCCTTTATTTAATTTTATTTGTATGTAGTTAATTTATTGAGTCTATAATATATATAAAAAAGTATTATCAGTATTATATATTACATTTTTACTGATAATCCTTATTATTTTTAAAACTAATTATATATTCCTCTATCTACACTATAGTTACATATAGCTTCTATCCCATTTCTATTTCAACCGTAAATTAATCTATCATATCCTATACTAAATCTTTCTATATCTGATTTTTTTATGTACTTATCTATAACTTTTTTATTTCGTCAATAATATTTATATGATATCATTTACACTAAAAATTGTTTGATACACAACCTATAAATTATCTTCTTCCACTTTTATCATTTATATCAAATTCTTTTAGATGTCCTATATACTTTTTTACTTTTATAAAATTCAATTTTAATTTTGCCCCAAACACAAAATAAAGAAGATAATATTTTGTTATCTTCCTACTCTTTCAACTATTAATTCATCAATAAATTTCCATTATTTTTAACATTATTATAGCATATTATCTAATTCTGTAAATAATATAAAACCATCTTTTTTATATATTTATAGTTATTTTTCTTATATTTCAATAAAAATTCCATAATATGTTTATTGTTTATTTAAATTTTAACTTTTTTAATATAACATTTCCATCCAATCTTAATTTAGTTTATTTCTAGTTAATAAACATATATCTTTAAAAATCATATTATTTTTAGCTCAAATAAAAAAGCCTATACATTCTTATATAAGAATGTATAAGCTTAATACTTTTTATTATTTAACTATATTTTCTAAGTCCTCAACAATCATGTTAATTACTTCTATCTTTGATTTTGCTGATTCATTATCAGGCATCCATTCTAATCCTGAGTTTAGGCTATTCCCAGTCTCCTTATACTCTCTGATCAATTTCAATAACTCTTCTCTCATAAAAAATCTCTCCTAACTCGCACAGGTAATATTTTACTTTACAGTATATTATACCTCTAAATTGGAATTTTATTCAACTGTTACTGATTTTGCTAGATTTCTTGGCTTATCTATGTCAAATCCTTTAAAACTTGCAACATAGTAAGCTAATAGTTGTAATTCAACAGCTGCAATAATTGGTGCAAACATATCGATAGTTTCAGGTATGAATAATACATTATCTAAAACTTCTTGAGCTTTTTCGCTTTGTCTAAATGTTATTCCAAAATTAATTGCTCCTCTTGATTTTATTTCAACAACATTACTAATCATTTTATCTATTAAATTCTTTTGAGTAAGAACTGAAACAACCTTTGTACCTTTTTCTATTAAAGCAATTGGTCCATGTTTTAATTCTCCTCCAGCATAAGCTTCTGAATGGATATATGATATTTCTTTTAATTTTAATGATCCTTCTAAAGCAAGTGCAAAATCCATTCCTCTTCCTAAGAAAAATATATCATCTTCATCTTTAATTTCTTCTGCAACTTTCTTTACATCTTCTGTATCTTTTAATACTTCTTCTATCTTTTCAGGAATTAATAATAATTCCTTCTTTAAATTACTTATTTCTTCTTCACTTACAGTTTTTAAAAGTTCTCCAAAGTACATTGCAATTGTATGCATTATTACTACTTGTGTAGTATATGCCTTTGTTGATGCTACTGAAATTTCTGGTCCTGCCATAGTGTATATAACATGATCAGCCTCTCTTGAAATTGTACTTCCAACAACATTTGTAACAGCTAATGTCTTTGCTCCAGCTTTATTACAATCTCTTAATACCGCTAAAGTATCTGCTGTTTCACCTGATTGGCTTAATACAACAACTAATGATTTATCAGTAACTAGTGGATCTCTATATCTAAATTCTGATGCAATATCAACTTCTACTGGTATTCTTGCAAGTTTTTCTATTGAGTATTTACCCATTAATCCTGCATGGTATGCAGTTCCACAAGCTACCATATAAATTCTATCAATGTTTTCTAGCTCTTCTTTTGAAATTTTAAAATCATCAAAACAAATGCCATGTTCCATTGATACTCTTGAAGTCATAGTATCCCTAATTGCTTTTGGCTGTTCGTGAATTTCTTTTAACATGAATGAATCAAATCCGCCTTTTTCTGCTGCATCTGCATTCCATGTTACTTTAAATACTTCTTTATCTATCTTATTGCCGTTCTCATCAAGAAGTTTTACTCCTTCTTCTGTTATAACAACAAATTCATTATCTTCTAAAAGATATACATCTCTAGTGTAGTTTAAAACTGCTGGTATATCTGAGGCAATAAAGTTTTCGTCTCCTTCTAATCCTACGATTAATGGACTATCCTTTCTTACAGCTACAAGCTTATCAGGTTCTGCATTACAAACTGCTCCTATTGCAAAGCTTCCTTGTAAATCCTTTGATGCTCTAACTACTGCCTTAAATAAATCTCCTTCATAGTAGTATTCTATAAGGTTTGGTATAACCTCAGTATCTGTTTCTGAAACAAAGTTACATCCATTGCTCTTTAAAAATTCTCTAAGTTCAATGTAGTTTTCTATAATACCATTGTGAACAACAGCTACATCTCCTTTTGAACTTAAATGAGGATGTGAATTAACATCTGATGGCTCCCCATGAGTTGCCCATCTAGTATGTCCAATTCCGATACTTCCTTTCATAGGATTTTCCTTTAGGCTTTCTTCTAAATTAGCAAGACGTCCTTTTTGCTTTCTAACGTCAATCTTGCCATCCTCTATAACAGCTACTCCAGCTGAGTCATATCCTCTATACTCAAGCTTTGATAATCCCTCTACTAAAAAGTTAGTTGCTTGTCCTTTACCAACATATCCTACTATTCCGCACATAAAAATCTTCCTTCCTTTGTATCTAATATTATATTTAATTGTCATCTTCTTTACGATTTTCTCCTAGCGTAAATAAAAATGGGTATAATAATCCTAGGACTACAAAAACCATAAAATTGAAGGTTTTAACACCAGATTGGATTTGTGCTATAGATTGCTCCATAGTTTTGCCAATCGTTAACGGTAGTGCGATACCGTGGGGCACCCGCCGAAAAGTTTCGATAACTCCCAACCTCGTCAACTTAAGCTGCTATTAAAATTTATCATAATAAGCTTACCTAAGTTCTGGCGCTTTTTATTTATTTAAAAATCTATTCCTATAACATTCACTTCCTTTTTACAAAACTTTATACCTTCCAAATTATTTTATCATATTTTTTTAGTTTGTCTATATGATTAACATATTTTATTATTCTAACTTTTGCTACAAATTTCAATAATTTCATTTAAATTTTTTTAAAATTTTCTATCATTTTTAATTTCTTTTCTCTACTCATTTTTTTGATTTCATATTCTCTTTTCATTGCTTTAATTTTTTCTTCAAATTCTTCAAAATATACAAGTTCTAATGGGCCTCTCCCCTTTGTATATTTTGCTCCTTTTCCTTCTTTATGCGCTCTAAATCTACGCTCTAGATTATTAGTCCATCCTGTATAAAGAGATTTATCTTTACATCTTATTATATAAACATAATTCATTTTATCACCTTATTTTTATTTATTTTTGTATATTAAATTGTTAAATCACAAAGTATATATTTTATCGATAACGTTTTACTAAATCATTGTAATATTTTCTTAATTCTTTTACCATAATTTTTTAGAACTTATAGCTTGTTTTTTTTATAAAATGGTATTAAAATAAAAAACAGTTAGTCACCTAACTATTAGTCGACTAACTATTTCTAATGAAAGGAGTTCTATTATGAATTCAGAAGATAATTTTTCTTTTCATAAATTATTAGGTCAAGTAGTAAGATTGCATTTTTGTTTGACTCATAAAACTTTAGAAAAAGAAGGTCTATATCCTGGGCAACCCCCTCTTTTATATGCATTATATGATGAAGATGGATTAAGCCAAAAGGAAATAGCAGAAAAATTACATTTAAAACCTGCAACAATTACTGTAATGATTAAAAGACTAGAAAAAGCAGGATTTATAAAAAAAGTTGCGGACGAAAATGACCAAAGAATCTCTAGAATTCATTTAACTGAGAAAGGTATTTCATCTTGTGTTGACCTAAAAAGTATGGTTAAACAAATTGATGATATTTGCCTGCATAATTTCACTGATGACGATATAAATTCTTTAAAAATCTTATTAGAGAGAATACAAACAAATTTAAAAGTTCATAAAGAAAATACAGACAATAAAGATAATATTACTTAAGGAGTGATAAAGACATGTTAAAACTGTTTAAGCATCTAAAGCCATATAGTAAACAATTAATATTTGTATTAATTTTACTATTCATTCAAACAATGACTCAGTTATATCTACCTACTCTATTATCTGAGATAGTAGACACAGGAATAATTAACGGTGATGTTAATTATATACTTAAAATTGGTGGAATAATGATCGGTGTTGCATTAATAGGTAGCGCTTGCACTATTTTTGCTAGTTTCATTTCTTCTAAAGTTTCAATGGGCCTTGGTAGAGACTTAAGAAGAAAAATATTTACTAAAGCAGAAACTTTTTCATTAAATGAAATTGATAAAGTTGGTACTGCATCACTTATTACTAGAACAACAAATGACGTTAACCAAGTACAACAAGTTGTTATTATGATATTAAGAATGATGGTTACTGCACCTCTTATGTGCATAGGTGGTATCATAATGGCTGTTTCTGTTAATAAAGATTTATCCTTAATACTTTTAGTTTCAATGCCAATTGTAATTATAGCAATCTTACTTATTGGTAAAACTGGTATGCCAATGTTTAAGGCAATGCAAGTAAAACTTGATAAAATAAATAGAGTTTTAAGAGAAAATCTTACTGGTATAAGAGTTATTAGAGCATTTAATAAGCAAGGCTTTGAAAAGAAAAGATTTGATGAAGCTAATGATGACTTTACTGATAATGCAATAAAAGTAAATAAAATAATTGCTTCATTAATGCCTATATTAATGCTTATATTAAATCTAACTTCTGTTGCAATACTTTGGTTTGGTGCAAATAGAATAGATGCTGGTACTATGGAAGTTGGTAACCTTATGGCATTCTTACAATATGTAATGCAAATAATGTTCTCACTTATAATGGTAAGTATGCTATTTATCATGATTCCTAGAGCTTCAGCTTCAGCTGGTAGAATAAATGAGGTGCTAGCTATAGAACCTGATATAGTAGATCCTAAAAAACCTATAAACAAAAGTAATAAAAAAGGATTTGTTGAGTTTAAAGATGTATCATACTTCTATCCTGGTGCAGAAACTGCTGCATTAAATAATATTTCTTTTGAAACTAGACCAGGTGAAACTACTGCTATTATAGGTGGTACAGGCTCCGGTAAATCTACAATATTAAATCTTTTAACAAGATTCTATGATGCTTCAAAAGGAGAAATTCTAGTTGATGGAATTAACATAAAAGACATGTCCCAAGAGACCCTTAGAAGTAAAATTGGATTTGTTCCTCAAAAGGCTGTACTTTTCTCAGGAACAATTGCAGAAAACTTAAAATATGGTAAAGAAGATGCTACTATGGATGAATTAGTTCATGCCGCAAAGATAGCTCAATCATATAATTTTATTGAAGAAAAAGAAAATGGTTTTGACTCTATCGTTGAACAAGGTGGTAAAAACTTCTCAGGCGGTCAAAAGCAACGTCTTTCTATAGCTCGTGCTTTAGTTAGAAAACCTGAGGTTTACTTATTTGATGATAGCTTCTCAGCTCTTGACTTTAAAACTGATTCAAAACTTAGAGCCGCTCTTAAAAGTGAAACTACAGAATCAGCTGTTATTATAGTCGCTCAAAGAGTAAGTACGATAATGGATGCTGATAGAATATTAGTTTTAGAAGATGGTAACATCGTTGGAATGGGCACTCATAAAGAATTACTAAAAAACTGTGCAATTTATCAAGAAATTGCCTCATCACAACTTTCAGAGGAGGAACTTTCAAATGAGCATAGATAAGAATAAACAAAAATCAGCTGCTCCTATGGGTGGAAATAAAGGTGCCCATGGCGTAGTCATGGGTGGTGAAAAAGCTAAAGACTTTAAAGGAACAGCAAAAAGACTTTTACAATATTTAAATCCACATAAAACTAAACTTATTTCTGTAATTTTTATGGCCATAATAAGTACAGCATTTACTGTATTTAGTCCTAAATTACTTGGAGAAACTATTAACGTAATACTTGAAGGTATGATTGCTAAATTTAAAGGAATACCTGGTGCTTCAATTGACTTTTCAAAATTAACTCATTACATTTTATTACTTTTATTCTTCTATGTATTAAGTGCAGTCTTTATGTATCTTCAACAGTATATAATGGCAGGAGTTGCTCAAAATACAGTTCGTGATATGAGAAAAGATGTTAATGAGAAGTTAAATAGACTTCCTATCAAGTACTTTGATGCTAACTCAAAAGGTGATATATTAAGTAGAGTTACAAATGACGTAGATAATATAAGTAGTACACTTCAACAAAGTTTAACTCAACTTATTACTGCTGTAATATCAATGATTGGTATTACTATAATGATGTTAACAATAAGCCCACTTTTAACTTTAATATGTGTATTAACTCTTCCAATTTGTATTATTGCAACTAGACCTATAATAGGTAAATCACAAAAGTTCTTTGCTACTCAACAAAAAGAGCTTGGTCAATTAAATGGGCATGTTGAAGAAGTTTATACAGGTCATACTGTTATAAAAGCTTTTGGTCATGAAAAGAAAGCTATTAACGAATTTGATGATATAAATGATAAACTTTATGATTCAGCTTGGAAAGCACAATTCATGTCAGGTTTAATAATGCCTTTAATGAATTTTATAAATAATGTAGGTTATGTTATTATTGCTGTAGTTGGTGGTATATTAGTTACTAAGGATAAACTAAGTGTCGGATACATTCAATCATTTATTCAATACTCAAGACAATTTACTCAAATGATTAATCAGACTGCTAATATAGCAAATATACTTCAATCAACGATGGCTTCTGCTGAAAGAGTATTCGAAATTTTAGATGAAGAAGAAGAAGTTAAAGACCCAGAACATCCAAAAACTTTAGAAGCCCCTAAAGGAAATGTTAATTTCAAAAATGTTAAATTTGGTTATACTCCAAATGAACTATTAATGAAAGATATGAATGTAACTGCAAAACAAGGTCAAACTATTGCAATAGTTGGTCCTACTGGTGCAGGTAAAACAACATTAATTAATCTTATGATGAGATTCTACGAGTTAAACGGTGGAGAAATTACATTTGATGGTGTAGATATAACAGACTTCAGCCGCGGATATTTAAGAAGCATGTTTGGTATGGTTCTTCAAGATACTTGGTTATTTAATGGTAGCATAAAAGATAATATAGCATACGGAAAAGAAGGTGCTACTTTTGAAGAAGTTGTAACTGCAGCAAAAGCAGCTCATGCTGATCACTTTATAAGAACATTACCTGATGGATATGATACTGTATTAAATGAAGAAGCTTCAAATATATCACAAGGACAAAAGCAACTATTAACAATTGCTAGAGCAATACTTGCTAATCCTAGGGTATTAATACTAGATGAGGCAACAAGCTCAGTAGATACAAGAACTGAAACTTATATCCAAAATGCTATGACAAGACTTATGGAAGGTAGAACAAACTTCGTAATTGCTCATAGACTATCAACAATAAAAGATGCAGATTTAATTTTAGTAATGAATCATGGCGATGTTATAGAACAAGGAAATCATGAAGAATTACTTGAAAAGAAAGGCTTCTACGCAGATCTTTATAATAGCCAATTTGCTCATGAAGAAGAAGCTACTGCTTAAAATATTTTAAAAGAAAGACTACTGAAACTTCAGTAGTCTTTTTTAGTTATAATTATTTTTTAAATTATTGTTAATCCTCCACTTGCATATCCAGCTATAGTATTTACTAAACTAAGCCCTGAAGCTGTTGCTGAAAATACTAATAATAAACGAGTTTGTGGATTGACTGTAATTGATAGTCCTGTTGTAATACCATTACTAATAGCACCGATTGATATTGCTCCAGTTAATGCTGGTGCCAATGTTACTGATGCTCCAGGTACTGCTGTAAAGCTATTATTAGGTGTTGTTGATTGATATAGTTGTGCAGTAATAGTTATTGTTGAACCTAATAGACTTAGAGCTGCAGTTACACTAAAGTATGCTGCAAGTGATGTTATCGTTCCAGTTCTTGGAACTGAAAATGCCATATTAAGAAGTGTTCCAGCTGCTCCTGTTAGATCTATAACTCCACCCACTATGCTGACTCCAGTAGCTGAATTACCAAATCCAACAAGTGATGTCGTACCTACTAAGCCTCCTACAACAGTTGTTAATGATACTGGTAATCCAGATGCATATGGAATAATTGCTCCATTTCCGGCTGGCCCTATTGCCCCTGTTGCTCCAGTTGCTCCAGTTGCTCCAGTTGCTCCAGTTACTCCAGTCGGTCCTATTGCTCCTTGTACTCCTGTTGCTCCGGTTGCTCCTGTTGGTCCAGTTGGTCCTATTGCCCCAGTTGCTCCTGTTGGTCCTATTGCTCCTTGTGGCCCTGTTGCTCCTGTTGGTCCTATTGCTCCTTGTGCTCCGGTTGCTCCTGTTACCCCAGTTGCTCCTGTTGGTCCTATTGCTCCTTGTGGCCCTGTTGCTCCTGTTACCCCAGTTGCTCCTGTTGGTCCTATTGCTCCTTGTGGCCCTGTTGCTCCTGTTGGTCCTGTTGGCCCTATTAATCCTTGTGCTCCTGTTGCTCCTGTTACCCCTGTTGCCCCAGTTGGTCCTATTGGCCCTTGTAACCCTGTTGCCCCAGTTGCTCCTGTTGGTCCTATTAATCCTTGTGGTCCAGTTGCTCCTGTTACCCCAGTTGCTCCTGTTGGTCCTATTGCTCCTTGTGGCCCTGTTGCTCCTGTTACCCCTGTTGCGCCAGTTACTCCAGTCGGTCCTATTGGTCCTATTGCTCCAGTTGCTCCGGTTGGTCCTTGTAACCCTGTTGCTCCTGTTACTCCAGTCGCTCCTGTTGGTCCTATTGGTCCTTGTAATCCTGTTGCTCCTGTTTCTCCTGTTGGTCCTGTTGGTCCTATTGCTCCTTGTGCTCCGGTTGCCCCTGTTACCCCAGTTGCTCCTGTTGGTCCTATTGGTCCTTGTAACCCTGTTGCTCCTGTTGCCCCTGTTGGTCCAGTTGGTCCTATTGCTCCTTGTGCTCCGGTTGCTCCTGTTACCCCAGTTGCTCCTGTTACCCCAGTTGCTCCTGTTGGTCCTATTGCTCCTTGTGGCCCTGTTGCTCCTGTTACCCCAGTTGCTCCTGTTGGTCCTATTGCTCCTTGTGGCCCTGTTGCTCCTGTTACCCCTGTTGCTCCTGTTGGTCCTATTGGCCCTTGTAACCCAGTTGCTCCAGTTGGTCCTATTGGCCCTTGTAACCCTGTTGCCCCAGTTGCTCCTGTTGGTCCTATTGGTCCTTGTAATCCTGTTGCTCCAGTTGGTCCTATTAATCCTTGTGCCCCGGTTGCTCCTGTTGGTCCTTGTAATCCTGTTGCTCCTGTTGGTCCTGTTGGTCCTATTGCTCCTTGTGCTCCGGTTGCTCCTGTTACCCCAGTTGCTCCTGTTGGTCCTATTGCTCCTTGTGGCCCTGTTGCTCCTGTTACCCCAGTCGCTCCTGTTGGTCCTATTGCTCCTTGTGGCCCTGTTGCTCCTGTTGCTCCTGTTACTCCAGTCGGTCCTATTAATCCTTGTGCCCCGGTTGCTCCTGTTGGTCCTTGTAATCCTGTTGCTCCTGTTGGTCCTGTTGGTCCTATTGCTCCTTGTGCTCCGGTTGCTCCTGTTACCCCAGTTGCTCCTGTTGGTCCTATTGCTCCTTGTGGCCCTGTTGCTCCTGTTACCCCTGTTGCTCCTGTTGGTCCTATTGGCCCTTGTAACCCTGTTGCCCCTGTTGGTCCTATTGGCCCTTGTAACCCTGTTGCCCCAGTTGCTCCTGTTGGTCCTATTGGTCCTTGTAATCCTGTTGCTCCTGTTACCCCAGTTGGTCCAGTTGGTCCTATTAATCCTTGTGCTCCGGTTGCTCCTGTTACTCCAGTTGCTCCTGTTGGTCCTATTGGCCCTTGTAACCCTGTTGCCCCAGTTGCTCCTGTTGCTCCTGTTGCTCCTGTTGCTCCAGTTACTCCAGTCGGTCCTATTGGTCCTATTGCTCCAGTTGCTCCGGTTGGTCCTTGTAACCCTGTTGCTCCTGTTACTCCAGTTGGTCCTGTTGGTCCTACTGGTCCTTGCGCTCCTGTTGCTCCGGTTGCTCCAGTTGCTCCAGTTGCCCCAGTTGGCCCTGTAGGTCCTGTCTGCCCACACGGATTACATTTTTCTTCTAAACATATATAAGGTTTTTGTCTTGTATTACTTGAACTAAATATAGCAGTACCATTACTTTCAGCTGACATATTTATTATCATTTCATCTATTCTTGATATATTTCCTTCTTTAATAATATCTAATAAACTCATATAAACATATCTTCTCTCATCAGTTATATTTGCTACATCTGTTATTGTTTTATCTAAAATTATATTTTGATTTATATCTCTAATTAATATATTGAATTTAATTAATATACTTCTTGTAAACCTTAATTCATCTAAATATAAATAAAATCTTAATATAGTATTATTTATACAATCTAAATCTTTACCTATATTAAATCTTAAGGAAACCCAGCATACTCTAGCATCACAATTAGAAATCTTAGGTTCATTGCAAACTAATAGTCTTCCGCAAATTTCTCTAGTTTCTCCATTGAAATACTGAAATTCTTCTGCAGGAGTTATTTTAACTTTCATTTTGTAAACCTCCTTTTTATCCTAAGTTCTATCCTATAATAGTATATTAAAAATTAATCAAAAGGTTGACAAAATAAAATACTAAGACTTCCATATTATTAATTGACTTTTCTAACAATAAATCTATCTCTAAAAGAATCTATGATTTGCTTATATTCTCTAATCTTGGTTTTGTCTTTGGATGCTTTAGAACAACTATAGTATAAAAAACTTTAGATATATCACAATAACAAAAGTAACTATTTCCCTAATTAAAAAGAAGCTCCTACTTAATATATTTTAGTTATAAATAAAAAAACTGCTGATAAATCATCAGTAGTTTTTTTAATTTAAATTCTATTTTATGCTATTCTAGTTATTGTGAAGTGAGATATATTTTTTCCATCTCCTATCGCTAATGTTAATTCACTATCTAAAGTAACTGATATTAATGCTGATTCAGGTAAAGTTACTATTCTATCAAATACAGAGTTCTGTCCTAATGTAACAGGTACACTAAGTCCATTTGCTATCCCTGTTATACTAACTGTCATATCTGAAAGACATACTCCTACTGGTACAAATATAAAGAAAGTTATTCTATAAACTCCCTCCTCTGCTACTATCAATTGATCTGCAGTGTGTGTAATTCCGATCTCTTCACTTACTATATCATCAAATAAATTTAAACGATTATTATTTAATTCTGTTGCTGAAAGATCAGTGCGTTTAATATATGACCCATAAGCTGCTGATGGAGTTATTCCTGTTGGTCCTGTTGGTCCTGTTGGTCCCATTAATCCTTGTATTCCAATTGGTCCTTGTGGCCCTATTGGTCCTTGTGGCCCAGCTGGTCCAATTGCTCCTGTTGGACCAGTCACTCCCTTAGTCCTAGTTGTCCCTGTTACTCCTATATCTTCTCTTGACATAGTTGATTCTGTTGATTCTGTTTGGCTTATTACCTCAATTTGTTCTGTTGATACTATTGACTTTGTTGGAACATTATCTTCTTCCAAATATACAGAAGTTCTTTTCTTATTGCTATTTGAATTAAATATAGCAATACCACTACTTTCAGCCGATATATTTATTATTATCTCATCTATTCGCGATATATTTTCATCTTTAATAATATTAAATAAATCTAAATGAACGTATCTTCTTTCATCCATCATATCCATTACATCTGTTAAGGTCTTATCTAAAACTGTACCTGTAGTTTCATTATTAATAACTATATTAAATTTAATTAGAATACTTCTAGTAAATCTTAATTCACTTAAATAGAGTCTTAGCATAGCGTCTTTTATAGAATTCAAATCTTTATTTATATTAAATTTCAAAGAAATCCAACAAACATTTGAATCATTATTATAGCTTTTAGGCTCATTACAAATTAATAATCTGTTATGAACCTCTTTAACTTCTCCATTTAAATACTGAATTTCTTCTGTAGGAGTTATTTTAACTTTCATTGTAAACCCCCTTTTCATACTAAATTATCTCCTATAAACAATATATTATAAATCAGCTATAAGGTTGACAAAAAGAAAGTCAAGGTTAGCTTAAAATACTGCTAAACTTGACTTTATAAATTAAAATACTACGATTTCCATATCATTAATTGCTTTTTCTACTAATGAATCTACATCTAGAGGCGCCTCTGACTTTCTTATATTCTCTAACCTTGGCTTTGTTTTTGGATGTTTTGGAACAAATATTGTACAACAATCTTCATAAGGAAGTATTGATGTTTCATATGTTCCTATTTCTCTTGCAATATCCATTATATCTCCCTTATCCATAGCTATAAGAGGTCTAAATACTGGTCTATCAGCACAGTCTGTACTTACAACAAGTCCTTCCATTGTCTGACTTGCAACCTGCCCAATACTTTCTCCGCTTGAAACTGATTGTATTCCTTCTCTTTCAGAAACTGCACATGCAACTCTCATCATAAATCTTCTCATTATTATTGTAAGTTCATCTTGAGGACATTTATCTATAATATCCATTTGTATTTCTGTAAAAGGTACTATAAATAATCTAACCTTCTCAGTATAATTACTTAATATTTTTGCTAAATCTTTTACTTTATCTTTTGCTCTTTCAGATGTATAAGGGTGACTATGATAATATATACAGTTTAGCTCTACACCTCTTCTTGCCATAAGATATCCAGCAACTGGCGAATCAATTCCACCTGAAAGCATAAGCATTGTGCTTCCATTCATTCCATATGGAAGGCCTCCTGCACCTTTTATTTTATCTGCACTAGTGTAAACATAAGCTCTTTCTCTTATCTCAACATTGACTAAACATTCTGGATTTTTAACATCAACAGAAAGATCTCCTTGATAATTCTTTAATACATAAGAACCTATTTCCATTGATGTTTCTATTGAAGTTTTAGGGAATTGTTTATTTGCTCTATTAGTTACAATCTTAAAAGTATCTGGTTTTACTTCTTCTACCTTTTTAAGAACTTCTGCTTTTATATCATCCATATCTCTATCAACTTCTGTTACAATACATACTTCTGCTACTCCAAATACTCTTTTTACTCTTTCTACACCTTGATCTAAGTCATCAATTTTTATGAAATATCTATTTTGATCATTTATTATTTCAAAATCTAACCCTTTAAGTTTCTTCTTTATATTATCTCTTAATCTTTTTTCGAATTTATTTTTATTTAACCCCTTTAAAAATATCTCTGCTGCATATTTAACTAATATTAGTTTTCTCACCTTTTTATCCTCCTTAAGAAAGTTAATGATTTCTTTAACTTATCTATTGTTTTATCTATTTCTTCTTTTAAATTATCTTCGCTAAAAGAAAATCTAATTGCACTTTCAGCATCTTTATCACATAATCCTAAAGCCTTTAATACATAACTTCCACTTGCTATGCTAGTTTTTGATGTACATGCTGATCCAGTTGACACATATATATCTGCATCCTCAAGCATATGAAGCAATACCTCAGCCCTAACTCCTATAAATGAAACATTTAAAATGTAAGGCGAATGATTGATATCATCAATACTATTAATCCTTATATCATCAATTTCTTTTAATCCATCAATCATATATTTTTTAAGTTCCATCACCTTTGTATAGTTTTCACTTCTATGTTTATTTGAAATTTCAGCAGCCTTTGTAAGTGCCATTATTCCTGGGACATTTTGAGTACCAGCTCTTAATCCACCTTCTTGGCTTCCTCCATGTATAAGTGATTTGGGTGATATCCCTTTCTTTAAATATAAAAATCCAGTTCCTTTAGGTCCGTGGAATTTATGACCTGTAGTTGTAAGTATATCTATATTCATATTCTTAACATCTATAGGAAACTTTCCATAAGCTTGAACTGCATCAACATGAAACTTAGCTCTACTACTTTTTCCTTTTATAAGTCTTCCAATACTAGCTATATCTTGTATTGCACCCATCTCATTATTAACAAACATTATAGAAACTAAAACTGTATCTTTACATATAGCATTACTTAATTCATCTAATGAAATCATTCCATTTTCGTCCACATCTAAGTATGTTACTCTAACGCCATTCTTTTCTATCTCTTCAAAAGCTTTTAAAACTGAATGGTGTTCAAACTTTGTAGTAATTACATGATGGCCACTCTTTGGAATTCCTTTTATAATTAAATTATTTCCTTCACTTGCACCTGATGTAAAATAAATTTCATCCTTTAATGCATTTATAGTACCAGCTATAAATTCTCTACTTTCATTTATCTTTTTTTCTGCTTTCATTCCTAACTTATGTAGAGAAGATGGATTTGCATAATATTCTCTCATTCCATCTGCCATAACTTCTATTACCTCATCATAAGGTTTTGTAGTTGCAGCATTATCAAAATAAATTTCCAAACTGTATCCCTCCTCTTTTTTAGTATTAACTTCATTAAAGGAGTTAATTCTAAAAAGAAATTCATCAAAACCCTAGTATTCTTATAGTATTACTAAGGATTGACCGTATATTTATATATAATATCAATTTTTTTATTATTTTAAAAGTTTTATTTATAAACAATTTAATTTTTTTAACTATTTAGTTGACAAAGTTACTTATTAGGAGTATAGTTAATCCACAAGCAAGAAACACACAAAATAATATCGCGGGATGGAGCAGTTGGTAGCTCGTCGGGCTCATAACCCGAAGGTCGTAGGTTCAAGTCCTGCTCCCGCAACCATAAAAAGCTAGTCAATTTATTGACTAGCTTTTGTTATTCTATAAGTGCATATATTCTAGCTGGTGCAGCATCTGCATCCTTTAATTTTAAAGGGGATACTACAATTTTAAATCTTTCCTCTATATTATTAAGATTACATAGGTTCTCTATTATTATCTTACCCTTTGATAATAAATTTTTATGATTATATAATTCTCCATATTCGCTATTTAGTTGACAAAGTTACTTATTAGGAGTATAGTTAACCTACAAGCAAGAAACACACAAAACAATATCGCGGGATGGAGCAGTTGGTAGCTCGTCGGGCTCATAACCCGAAGGTCGTAGGTTCAAGTCCTGCTCCCGCAACCATAAGAAGCTAGTCAATTTATTGACTAGCTTTTGTTATCCTATAAGTGCATATACCCTAGCCGGTGCACCATCTGCATCCTTTAATTTTAAAGGTGATACTATAATTTTAAATCTTTCCTCTATATCATTAAGATTACATAGATTTTCTATTATTATCTTACCTTTTAATAATAAATTTTTATGATTATATAATTCTCCATCATCTCTATCTATTGATATACAATCTACTCCAATTCCATTTAAATTGTCTAATTCACTTAAAAATTTAGATGCTTCATAAGATAATGTAGGATAATCCTTAAAGTATATCTCTGTATTCCATTTACTTTCCCATCCACTTTTTAATATTAAATACTCTACATTTCTTATTTCATATTCATGCTTTAATATTGTATCTAAATCTATTTCTTCCGTATCACTACAATCAATCATATAAGCAGTACCTATAAATTTATTTAAGTTAATTTCAGATATTGTAATTCCATCCTCAAATATATGCCTTGGTGAATCTATATGAGTTCCAGTATGAGTTGATAACTGAATCTTTAATACATTATAACCATCTCTTTTTATTGTGGATAAAGGCTCTATCTTTGCACTTTCCTCTTTGCAATATGCAGTCATATCTTCTTCTATAAAATGAGTTAAATCAATTATTCTCATATGCTCTTTCCTCCTATTAAAATCTATATTTAATAATATAATACTATAAAATCATATCCATACATTGAAATAAACATAAAAAGCTATAACAGATACTACACCTATTACAGCCTTTTATATTTATTCTAATACTTTAATTTCAATATATTTCTCTCATTTAACATATCATAAGGATTAATGCTTCTTATCCTAACATATAAATTTTGTTTATTTTTATCATTATCTTCTATTTCTATTTTAATTTCTGTATCATAGATATTCTTAACATTAATATCAATACCTTTTTTCTTAGCAAAGCTGAATCTAAATGTAATATTCTCTTTTATACTAAAAGGATATTCTATTTTATCAATTGCTATTTTTTCATCACCTATCAGTAAAGAAAAATCATAATACTTCTTTAAATCTTCTAAATATCTACTTTCTATTTTATTTATATGGATATCTTTATTTGCAGCCCATATCATAGAGTTTTCATTATAACTCTCTGAATATCCTCCTCTCTCTTGAACAAGTATATTTGCATTGGTTTTAAATGGATTTAAAATTATTTCACCAAGATCTATATCATAGGTCTTTCCATCATAAGTATTTAAGATAGCTCTTGTTAATTTAACTGGTCCATTTTTATTTATATAATCGTATAATTCAGCCTCTTCACCATCTCTATTTACTCCTAATCTATATGTCAAATACTCATATTTATTTTTAACTTCATTATATGAATATGAAACCATATCATAGGATTTATTTATTTCCGGAAATTCTATATTCATAATATTCCTTGTACTATTGATTTCAAAAAAATCTTCTTCTGTTTCTTTTGTGCTAGTATTATTTCTTATAAATTCTAAATTTATGTTAGTATCATAAAATAGCTCCGAATACCTTTTTATAAATATAGGCTCATCTATCTTGCTTATTTGAAAATAAATAAAATTACCAATAACTATTACACCCGTAATAATTAACAGTATTATTTGACCTTTACTTAATTTCATAAAACTCATCCCCCACTATATACAATAATCTTAGTAACATAACTGTTATACATATTGTAAATGCAATTAAAAGTATTGAAACTGCACTTAAAATAATTCCTTGATTAAAATTAAATGTAACGGATGAGACTGACATTAAAATCATAGTCCTTATAAATTCTAATTCCCATATTATTTTTGCCCTATTACTTATATGTTCTTTATTATATTTAATTCCTTCATTCTCAACTACTTTGCATATTGAATATATAACAAATAACCATAAAGTAGATTCTATAATCATAAATATGAATGCAGACGCAGTTCCTACATTTCTAACTACAAAAATCTTTAATATCTCCACTGCTGATAAAATATAACTTGCATTAACCCCCTTTTTGAAAATCCCTTCAATTCTAGAGAGATTGTATAATCCTTTACCAATCATAATATAACCTATAAAATCTGGTAAAATATCTATGTTTATCCCATTCATAGACAGATTAAAATCAAGTATTACTAATAAATAGCCCCAAAATATTCTTTTATAATATTTCTCCATAGTTCCCCCTAAATAGTATTATTACTTATCATTATATACTATTTATTCCATTTATTACTTATTTAATATTTTAAATAAAAAAGATCTATTAGTTCTTATTTAAAACTAATAAATCTTTTATCTTAATTTCCCGTATTTAATTTATAACTTAATATTAAACTGTTATTTAATAATTTATTTTCTTCCTTTTAATTTGACTACTACAATTTCTGGTCTATTAAGTACTCTAAATGGGAACCTACTGTTACCAAGCCCTCTACTAACTATCATTGTTGTATCATCTACTTTATAAGCACCTTCTGTATACTTTGGAAAGAATCCTTGCCCTGGAGCTATGACACCTCCAACTAATGGTATTCTAATCTGTCCTCCATGTGCATGACCTGCAAATACCATATCTATTTTATTTTCAGAATAGAATTTGATCGCCTCAGGTCTATGAACTATAAGCATTTTATAATTATTAGATTTCTCCTTTTTTAATATGTTCTTAAGCTTATCATTGAGCTCATATATTTGTAAATCTTTAAGTCCAATCAAATCTATATACTCATTCTTTAATTTTAAAGTGGTCATCCTATCTTCTACAACATCAATACCTATTTTAGTAAATCTTTCTTTTAAATCCTCATAAACTCCAGCTCTAATTTCATGATTACCAGCAACATAATATACCTTAGTAATTCTTATAAGTTTCTCCATAAGAATAATTGCAGGTTTTTCATTATATCTACGACTATCAATAATATCACCTGTTATTACTATTATATCTGGATTTAATTTTTTAATTTTATCCACTAATATTTCTTGGTTATCCCCAAACATCTTATTATGTAAATCACTTAAGTGGATAACTTTTAAATCTTCATCTAAATCTAAATTTGCATCATCAATATTTATCTCATTTATATGTAGCCAATTATTTTGCACATATAAGAACATACCTATTCCTACTATGACTATAAGCATTATAGCTATATACATGTTACTCACCTTCAATCTATTATTATATGTAGTATTTTATATTTAGTGTTTTATATATCATACTAGTATAATATCAATATTTCAATATAGCATTTTTTAATGCAATATAATACTTTTTAATACAATTTGTATTTTATTGACATTGTATCAAATTAATATTAAAATAAACTTGTTAATAAAATATATATTTATAACTGTGCTAGGGGTGCCAAATATTTGGCTGAGAGATGCATATGCATTAACCCTTAAACCTGATCTGGCTAATACCAGCGTAGGAAAGCAATTAAGTTTTCATACGTCCTTCTAGCACAAGTGTAGGAGGTTTTTTTTATGGAATTTTTTAAAGACTGGGGAGAGAGATTCAGTTCACTATATACTGATCTTCCAGAAAAATTTAGGACAATCATAGAAAGTCCTATGACAATACTTACTATTATAGCTTGCTTAGCTTTATTCTTAGCTTTATTTAAGTTTAGAAAAATTAAGTTTAACGCAAGAATAATTACTCACGTTGCAATAGCACTAGCGCTTTCAACACTGCTTAATGTTTTTAGAATATATAGATTCCCTCAGGGTGGTAGCATCACTTTAGGCTGTATGGTTCCAATACTTATTATAGCTTTCGCTTATGGTAAGGAAATAGGATTTTTAACTGGATTCTTATATGGATTAATCAACTTAATCACTGATCCTTATATAATACATCCTATACAAATGTTATTTGATTATCCGTTACCAGCAATGGCTATGGGGTTTGCAGGATATTTTAGAGATAGAAGAATGCTCGGAGTATTTGTTGCATTCTTTATAAAATTCTTATGTCACTTTATCTCAGGTGTTGTATTCTTTGGGCAATATGCACCAGCAGGAATGGGAGCTATTCTTTACTCAGCTGCAGTAAATCTACCTTTAGTTGGTGGTGAAATGGTTATTTGTATGGTTATATTAAAACTTATACCAGTGGAAAGAATCATTAAAATAATAAATCCAGATTATAGTCTTAGGCCAGTGAATGCCTAGATCATAATATATTATTAAGTATAAAAAGAGAGTACTAAACTATTTTAGCACTCTCTTTTATATATATATATATTAGGGATGTCTAAAAAGACATTATCTGAATAGCTATTTATATATAAATTTTAATACTTTATTAAGCAATGTAATATCTAATTAGTTTTGTCTTATATTAAAATTATTACTTTGGTACATTCTAATTTTTAATACTACCAATTTTAATTCTATGCTTTATAAAATAAAAAAGACCAAGAATAAATAATTTAATTACTTATTCTTAGTCTTTTAATTATTATAAATATTAGCACTTAGCTAATATCATATCTGCTAAGTTATGAGCTAATTTATCAATCTCTTCTTGATTTTCACCCTCTAACATAACTCTAACTAATGGTTCTGTACCTGAAGGTCTTATTAATACTCTTCCTTTACCATCCATTAATTTTTCCATTCTTTCTATCTCTGCTATTATTTCAGCATCTTTTAAGTAAATATCTTTTTTATCATTAGGAACTTTTGCATTTACAAGAACTTGTGGAAGCTCTCTCATTATTGAGCATAATGAACTTAAAGATTCTTTACTTCTCTTAATTATTGATGAAACTTGAAGAGCTGTAACTAATCCATCTCCTGTTGTATTACATTCTAAGAAGATTATGTGACCTGATTGCTCTCCACCTAAAACATAGCCGTCATTTACCATTTCTTCTAATACATATCTGTCTCCGACTTTAGTTTTTAAAGTTTTTATCCCCAAGTTTTTACATGCAATATCTAGTCCTAAATTACTCATTACAGTAACTACTAAAGTATCATCTTTTAATCTTCCAAGATCTTTAAGGTGTTTTGCACATAATGCTAATATAAAGTCACCATTTATTAAATTTCCTTTTTCATCTACAGCTAAGCATCTATCTGCATCTCCATCAAAGGCAAATCCAGCATCACAACCTTTTTTAACTACATATTCCATTAATTCTTCTGGATGCGTTGAACCACAATTTTCATTAATATTAGTTCCATCTGGATTATCATTTATAACATAAACTTCAGCACCTAAATCTCTGAATGCTTCAACTGCTGCTTTATAAGATGCTCCATTTGCACAATCTAAAGCAATTTTCATTCCTTCAAGATTTGATGATATTGTATTTTTTGCAAATTCAATATAATCATCTAAAGCTGCAACTTCAACTTTTTCTCTTCCAAGTGAAACTCCTGTAGGACTTGGCACTCCTTCAAAGTTTGATTCAATTACTCTTTGTATTTCATCTTCTAACTCATCTGAAAGTTTATATCCATTATTATTAAAGAATTTTATTCCATTATATTCTACCGGATTGTGTGATGCTGAAATCATTACTCCTGCATCTGCTCCATATTCTCTAGTTAAATGTGCTACAGCTGGTGTTGGTATCACTCCAAGCACTATAGCCTCTGCCCCAACTGATAATATCCCTGCAACTAATGCTGCTTCTAGCATATCCCCTGAAATTCTTGTATCTTTAGCAACTAATATCTTTGGTTTGTGTGCCGCTTCTGTTAATACGTACGCTCCTGCTCTTCCAAGATTATATGCAAGTTCTGCTGTAAGTTCAGTATTTGCAACTCCTCTTACTCCATCAGTTCCAAACATTCTACCCATAAAATTTTACCTCTTTCTTTTGATTTAAATTTACATTAACTTATTAACTTTTTTTACCTAATATATAGTATATTATTTTATTTACTTATTGACAACTTTTTCATCATCTATTCTATCTAAAACCATGTTATATCCGCCACTTCCATAGTTTAGACATCTATTAACCCTACTTATCGTTGCAGTACTTGCACCAGTAATTTCTGCAATTTCAGTATATGTTCTTTTGGACTTTAAAAGCTTAGCTACATGTATTCTTTGAGCTAGTGCTTTAACTTCAGTTATCGTAGCAACATCATCAAAAAAATTATAGCATTCTTCTATACTCTCTAGTTTTAAAATAGCTTCAAAAAAAAGGTCCATATCTTTCCCTTGTATCTTTGAGTTCATTAAGCTCATAATATATTCCTCCATAGTTTTCTATTAATTATTATATCATTTTGCTTTATTAATTCATAACTTTATCATATGGAAGTAATATTTTTTTAATTATCATCAAATTCCTCTTCTTTAAAGTTACTTTTAACATTTAGCTCTCTCATCTTATCATATACAATTTTAGTCGGTACAAGCCAGACATCACCAGTTCCTCTATAAACATTAAGTAATCCTTCACCACTTGTTGCACTACCAATTAGAGATGTTGCTGACTTTTCTACTGAAAATTCTATATCACCACTTCTTAATATTGCAAAGCTACCATCTATCTTTAAAGTATCATTATTTAGCTTGCATCTAAAAATTTCTTCTTCTGGAACTGGAAGTTCTAAAACAACAATTCCGTCTCCATGTATTCTTGTTTGAAAAATTCCTTCATTACCAAAAATCATTGATGAAATAGTCTTCTGACTAGTTGGTGATACATCTACCCCCTCTTCACAAGCTAAAAAAAGTCCATCATCTACTATTATGTGATCATCCTCAAGTTCTATTAAAGCATAATGTTTAAAAGATGGCTCTAGAAATATTTCTCCTGTTCCGGAATAAACTGGCTTAAACATTTCTTCACCAGTTAGTTTACTTGATATAAACTTCTTAGAAAGTCCTATAACACCTCCGGTTTTATTTATGATATCAATATTACCTTTCATATAACTTAAAGCACCAGATTCTATCTTAACTCTGCTCTCATCTAGCATTATTCTAATTTGCTTTAATTTAATACCTGATCTATTCATAATATTTAAATCAAATGCTGTGTCCACTTCTGTAGCACCCTTTAATTCATCATATTCTAATATTTGAAACCTTGAATCATTTGTCATTTGACTAATCATTGTTAATTTATTTTCAAACGCTAAGCTCGTCCTCATAAAAACCTCCGTATGTAATTGAATATTTTCTATTCAATCTACAATTGTTATTATATATCTAAAAAGAGATACATCTAAATTATAGACATATCTCTTTTACTTATTCAATGATCTAATAAACTAATTCATAGTATTTATTCTCTATTATTAATTCCATTAGTTAAAATTATTTTAATGTTTTAACTAAATCTTCTGCATCTAAAACTTTAGTTATCTTTATTCCAAAGTTTTGCTGTGAAACTATAACTTTGCCATATGCTATTTTCTTACCATTTACAAGTATCTCCACTTCTGCATCTTCTAAAGTATCTAATTCAATTATAGACCCTTTTCCAAGAGCTAAAACTTCATTTAATGACATTCTGGCTCTTCCTAATACTGCTGTTACTTCTATTGGTATATCTAATATTCTAGCTATATTATCTATCATATCTTATCTCTCCCTACTAATAATATCAGTTATTTGAACTCCTTTTTTAATACCTAATGTTCCTGGTTTTGCTTTATATATATCTGCTCCACCAACCTTAACTATAATATCATCATGAATTTGTTGATTTAAGAGAATTACATCTCCTTCTTTAATATTTAATAAGTCATTAATGCTTATTTCTATTGTTCCAAGATTAGCCTGTATATCCATATCAACATTTTTTACATATTCAAAAATCTCATTAGAAAAAATATCATTTAACTTTTCTTCTTCTTCTGAATTAACTTTTATATTTACTAAATTATTTATAACAGGTTCCATACTTTTATAAGGCATGCAAAATCTCATTCTTCCAATATTACAATTATTAATTTTAACTCCTATTATTGATTCAAATACAATATCTTTACCTGTAAGTCTTTGATATTGAGCTGTATTAGTATATATACCTGTTATTTCAACACTATTATATTTATATGGTAAATATATTCTTTGTAATAAACCTTGTATTAAATATCTTGTAAGCTCTAAATCTATTTTTGTAGGTTCTCTATTAATATCTTTAACCTTACCACTACCACCCAAAAGTAAATCTACTAAGCTAAGTACAACACTTTTATCTATAAATAAAGTTAAATTCTGAACATTAGAATCAATATTATATTCGATTATAATATCATCTTTATTTGTTCTTTCTAAAAAATCATCATAGCTAACTTGATTGCTTGTTTCTAACTCTAATTTAAATCCTTCTTTTTTTGTTTCGTAACTTATTTGTAAATTAGAAGTTTTGCAAAACTCCTCACTCATCATTATTAGATGTCTTATATTTTCTATAGAAAATTTTTCACTTTTCTTAAAGTCATATAATCGTACATCATTCATATCTTATCCTCTTTCTTATCTTGATTGTAAATTATTTATCATAGACCACATATCATCTGCTACCTTAAAGCTTTTGCTAGTTAATTGAAATGCTCTTTGAGTTGCTATTAAATCAGTCATTTCTTGTGGCATATTAACATTTGACATCTCTTTATATCCTTGCATAATATTACGATTCTTTTCTACTTTAATATTAGCTCCCCTTTTAGGAGAAAATAAATTATCACCAATTGATAAAAAATCCATATTCCCATCAGATTTATATGTATTAATATAAGCAACTTTACTATTATTAACAAATACTTCTCCTAATTTATTAATAGTAAAATTGTTATTTTTAAGCCCTATATTGGAATAATCATTATTTCCTATAAACTGCATATCTAATATATTTCCATTATTATCTACTAACTTACCACTGGAATCTACATTAAATTCACCATTTCTAGTATAAGCATATGTATTATCACTTTTAATTACCCTAAATAATCCTTCTCCATCTATAGCCATGTTACTATTTATATCAGTTCTAATTAAGCTACCTTGTGTAAAGATTCTAACTGCTTCAGTTGCTTTAGAACCCGTTCCTACAGTTGTATTCTTATCATTTATAGGAAAAGAATCTCTTTTCATACTTTTTCTAACTAAATCCTCAAATTGAGTATCTAATTTTTTATATCCTACAGTACTAACATTTACAATGTTATTTGATATAATATCTATTTTTTCCTGATTAGAACTCATACCACTTGTAGCAATATTAACTATGTCAAACATATATTCACCTACCTAACATTTCCTATTTCATTAGCCATTTTACTTAAAGTAGAATCCATTATCTGAACTACCTTTTGATTTGCTTCAAAAGCTCTTAAATTAACCATTAATGATGATGTAACATCAATAATATCAACGTTTGACTTTTCTTTACAACCATTTCTTATTTTATAGTCATTAACTGTAGTGGGATTTTCGCCATCAATTAAGTTTTGTCCAGCTTTTTTTAAAGCATTATAATCTGCAAAATCTACTATCTTAAACTTATATCTTACCTTTGAATCTAATAAAATATTATTATTTTTATCCATAGTAATTTTAGAATTTCCAACCCTTATTGCCTCTAACTTATTAATGTTTTTATTTATTCCCATAACTTGATATCCTGAACTATTAACTAAATAACCACTATTATCTATTTTAAATCCACCATCTCTAGAATATCTTGTATTACCATTATTATCTTTTATAGTAAAAAAGCCTTTTCCTTCTATTGAAAAATCTGTATTATTATTAGTTTCAACAAGTAACCCTTGAGAATAATCAGTACTTACTTTATCAATCCTAACTCCAGGATTTAATACCCCCAAATTTTGCTTTCTACCTTTTCCATTTAAATATCTGTCCTTATTACTTAACATCATGTCTTCAAAAGTCTTTGATATAACATGTTCACTTTTATATCCTGTAGTATTTATATTTGCCATATTATTACTTATTACTTCTTGACTAGCTTGTAAGTTAATCATAGCAGATACTGATGAATACATTCCTCTTAACATATTAATCCTCCTAAGCTATATTATAATTCATTTTCTTTATTACATTTCTTAAATTGATAATGGCCTTACTATGTAATTGAGACACTCTAGACTCTGATACTTCTAATATCTTTCCTATTTCCTTTAAAGTAAGATCTTCATAATAATATAATGATAAAATCAATTTATCTCTTTCCTTTAAACTGTCTATTGCCTTAGTTAAAATATCTATTTTCTCTTCTTCTTCAATAATATTTAATGGTGTTTTCTTTTCATCATCTTTTATTGTATCAATTAGGCTAACATCAGTATTTCCTTCAAAAATAATATTATCTAAAGAGGTTATACTCATTTTATAAATATTATTTTCAATTTTATTAATTTCACTTAAAGGTATATTTAAATATTTAGAAATCTCAATATCTGTTGGCTCTCTATATAAGTAATTTTGTAAAGTAAAAACTGCATTATTGTAATCATTTATCTTCATAACATCATTTCTTGATATAGGTGATTGTCTTCTTATTTCATCTATTATTGCAGCTCTTATTTTTAAACTAGCATAACTTGAAAATTTACAACCTTTAGTATCATCAAAAGTATCAAATGCTTCTAAAAGTCCCATAGTTCCATAACTTACTAAATCTTCGTACTCTATGCCAATACTATTATTTTTATATTTAGCTGCTATATATCTAACAAGGTTAATATTGTCTAATATGTACTTTTCCCTATCCATTTTATTAACCTACCTCCTAGTTAAATATTTACTACTGCACTAGCCCTTATTTGAACATCATTTGGAATTTCATTAAGTGACAATATTGATATATTAGGAAACACCATCTCTACTAACTTTCTAAAAGGAGCCCTTATTTTAGGAGATACTAAAATTACTGGTATGTTGTTATAAAAATCAACATTTTCTGTAATTTCTTTAATACTAGAAAAGATCTTATTTGTACTATCAGGATCTACTGCTGGATAAGTTCCATTCATAGATTTTTGAAGATTATTTGCTATTAAATTTTCAACATCACTAGATAATGTGGCTACTGTTATGTAATTATTTTCATCTACAAGTCCATTGCAAATACTCTTATTTAATGCCATTCTTACATACTCTGTTAAAAGTTCAATATCATTAGTATTTACTGCATTATCTGCTAAAGTTTCTAAAATAGTTACTCTATCTTTAATTGAAACTTTTTCTCTAAGTAAGTTTTGGAATACCTTTTGTACCTCTCCTAGTGTCATTAAATCTGGCACTAATTCATCTACAACTACGCCATACTTTTCTTTAGTTGCATCCAGTATAGTTTTTACTTCTTCTCTTCCTATAAGTTCATAAGCCTTATCTTTTATAAGTTCTAGTAAATGTGTAACTAATATAGTAGATGGATCTACTATTGTATATCCTCTTAGTTCTGCTTCCTCGACTTTATCTTTATTTATCCATTTAGCTTCTAATCCAAAACTTGGCTCTACAGCTTTTATTCCTTCTATATCTAATCCTAATTCCATAGGATCCATACATAAAAGCATTGTTGGCATTAATGCATATGTAGCTACTATATTTCCTTTAATCTTTATGCAGTATTCATTTGGCTCTAATTGAAGATTATCTCTAATTCTAATAGGCTGTAATATTATTCCCATATCAATTGCACATTGCCTTCTTATGGAAGATATTCTTTGTAATAAATCTCCCCCATTACTTTCATCAGCAAGGGGTATAAGCCCATATCCTATTTCCACCTCTAGAACTTCCACGTTAAGAAGTTCAGTCACATTCTCAACTTCATTAACTGTAACTGGTTCTTCATCTACTGCAACCAATTCATTTTTTTCTTCTTCTTTAGCCTTATTTTCATTATTTCTCAAAGTAAATCCAATTAAAGTAAGTCCAGTTCCTAAAGTAAATAGTGTTAATTTAGGTAATCCTGGAATAAGCCCTAAAATAAATACTACTACTCCAGTCATCATCATTGCTTTTGGGATAGATGTAAGTTGTTGTCCTGCTAAACTTGCAAAACTTTCATCATTATCTGCCCTAGTAACAAGTATACCTGCTGCTGTAGATATTAATAATGCTGGTATTTGACTAACAAGTCCATCTCCTATTGTTAACCTTATGTAAGTTTGACTTGCTTGAATGAAATTCATATTAAGCATTACAACACCAATAATTATTCCACCAATAATATTAATTATGGTTACAATTATTCCTGCTATAGCATCACCTTTAACAAACTTAGATGCACCATCCATAGATCCATAAAAATCTGCCTCTTGTTGCAATTCCCGTCTTCTCTTTTTTGCAGTAACTTCATTAATCATACCTGCATTTAAATCTGCATCAATACTCATTTGTTTTCCTGGCATAGCATCTAATGTAAATCTTGCTGACACTTCTGAAACTCTACTTGATCCATTAGTTATTACTACAAATTGAATTATTATAATAATTAAGAAAATAATTATTCCAACAACATAATTTCCTCTAACAACAAAACTACCAAAAGATTCAATTACATTTCCTGCATAACCTTCTCCTAAAATAAGTCTTGTTGAGGAAATATTCAACCCTAGTCTAAAAAGAGTTGTAATTAATAATATAGTTGGAAATATTGATAATTGAAGAACATTAGTTGAAAAAAGTGTCATTAGTAAAATCAACACTGATAAACTAATGTTTACTACTAATAGCATGTCCAGTATAAATGGAGGTAATGGTATTATAATCATTAAAATTATTCCAATAACTCCAAACCCAACGGCTATTTCAAATCTATTTTTTTTACTCATACTTGCCATATTTTTAGTTCCTCTACTTATTTTTCTTATATCTATTCTTTATCTTGTATACAGCTACTAAAACTTCAGCAACTGCTGAGTACATTTCTTCTGGTACTTCTTCATTAACCTCTACTTCTTTATATATAAATCTAGCAAGAGGTTTATTTTCTATTATTGGTATATCATTTTCCTTTGCTATTTTTCTTATATTCATAGCAAGAACATCAGCACCCTTTGCAAGAACTACAGGTGCAGAATTAACCTCTCTATCATATCTAATTGCAATAGATAAGTGAGTTGGATTGGTTACTACAACTGTTGCATCTTTTGTACTTTGTATCATTCTTGCATTTGCCATCTCTCTTTGCTTTTGTTTTATTTGTCCCTTTACTTGTGGGTCTCCTTCCGACTGCTTAAACTCATCTTTTATTTCTTGTTTACTCATTTTCATCTTTTTATTATGAGAATAAAATTGATATGCAAAATCCAAAATACCAATTACAACTGCTATTAATATGGCTATATTAAATAACTTTTTTACTAGTGCAAATATTACATAAATAAGATTTGGAAAATAAATATCTCCTGTTTTTAAAATCTCACCATAATTGTCTTTAACAAAAGAATAGCCTATGTAACTTAATATAATTAATAAAATATTATTCTTTAATAAATTAATAAAAGCATTTTGAGAAAACATATTTTTAAATCCGTTAATTGGGTTAATTTTTGAAAATTTAGGTTTTATTGATTCTTTTGCGAATAATAATCCTGTTTGCATTACATTTGCTATAACTCCAATACATAATACAATAACTCCGATAGGCAAAAATATTTTAAAAAAAACAATTATTCCATTAGTAAGTACTAAATTAACTACATTTTTATTAAAATCTATATTGAAATTGAATCTTAAAAATGATGCTATTAATATTTTTAATTGTTTTATTGCATAATTAGACATACAAAATATAGCTAATACAGAACCTATTAATGTAAATGCATTTATAGCTTCCTTGCTTTTTGCAACATTTCCCTTTTTCCGCTCATCCTTTTTCTTCTTAGGCGTAGCCTTTTCAGTTTTTTCAGATATATTATTCACCTCCAAATCTTTAGTTTTATGATTTTCTTAATAGAAAATCATATTAATTATATTTAGTGCAAATGTTCCATTTAAAACATTTATTAAACCTTTAAACATTTCATGCATTCCATTTATTAAGAATGGTAACATACTTAATAAGAATACTATCCCAACTAACATCTTTAAAGGCATTCCTATTATCATTACATTTAATCCAGAAATACTTCTTGATATTATTCCTGTTATCAAATCTGTAATTATAAGAACAAGTATTATTGGTATTGCCATTTTTATTCCTAAGATGAAATAGCTTAAAAATATCTTTAAAATATATCCTAAATTATTTTTTAATATAAATTGACCAACCGGTATTATTTTGAAACTATTCTGTATAGAACTTATCAAAATATAATGTATATTTAGTCCAAAAAATACTACTATTCCAATAAAATACATCATGTTTTCCATAATCGTTGATTGACTGTGGATATTAGGATCATATATGCTTGCCATAGATAATCCTAATTGGTTATCAATTAATTTCCCCACTAACCTTAAACTATAAAAACATATATTAACTATGTATCCTAATACTAAGCCATTAATTGTTTCTAGAATTCCAAGTCTTACTAATTGGAACAAATTGTCTACTTTAATGCTACTATCCACATTCATTCCTATTATAATTGATAAAAATATTGAGAAAATTATCTTAAAAATATTTGGTGTTCCATTTGGAAATATAATATTAATGGCTATAAGAAAAGCAGCTATTCTAAAAAATATATAAATAAACATCTTACTTAGTTATAGTGGCTATAATATTAAATAGCTCATTAGTCATTATTATTAACTTATTAAACATCCATGGTCCACCTACAATTAAAACTAATATAATAGCAACAAGTTTAGGCACAAATGTTAAAGTTTGCTCTTGTATTTGTGTTGTTGCCTGAAATATGCTTATTATCAATCCTACAATTAATGATATTCCTAAAATAGGACCTGCTACTATAGCTCCTGTTACCAAAGCTTTTTTAACTATTGTCATTATTGCCATTTCACTCATAGCTTTTCTCCTATCCTGTAAAACTTTGTATTAAAGATTTGACCAATAAGCCCCATCCATCAACCATTACAAATAATAATAATTTAAACGGAAGTGCTACCATTGCCGGTGGAAGCATAAACATTCCCATAGACATAAGAATACTAGAAACTATTAAATCTATAACTAAAAAAGGAATATAAATAATAAATCCTATTTGAAATGCTGTCTTTAATTCACTTATAGCAAATGCTGGTACTATTATTGTTAAAGGTAAATCTTTTTTATTTTTTACATCTATCTTTTTTGGTGAATTATTAATAAATAACTCTAAATCGTTATCTCTTGTTTGTTTTAATAAAAATCCTACAATTGGTTTTTTTGCCTCATCCACTGCCTTTTGTAATTTAATTTCTTTATTTATATAGGGTTGTATTGAATTATCCATAACATCATTAACTACTGGAGTCATTATAAACATAGTTATACATAAGGCAAGTCCAATAAGTATTTGATTTGGAATTATCTGCTGAGCCCCTAATGCTGATTTAATAAATGAAAATGTAATTATTACTCTTACGAAACTTGTCATCATAAAAATTATTGCTGTTATAAACATAAGAGCTGTCATTAAGAAGAACACCTTCATAATAGGTGCCATCTGTGAGTTATTTATAAAAATTCTATTTATTGCATCCATCATCTTTTTTCCCTATAAACTTTTTATTTAAAATATCCTTAAAATCTATACCAGATATTCTAGACAGATCTATAGAATTTTGTTTTTGTTTTTTCATAATCATTATTTCATTCATTTTCTCTTCATCTAACTCTTTTATTTTCTCTATATTATGTGCTGAGGCTATTAACACACATCCAGTAGATCCAGTCTTTATAAAATAAAGACTTAAATCTTTATTTAAATTAAATCTTTCAATAATTTGAACATATAGACCTGAATTCACCTTATTTATACTTTTCTTACTAAGTCTTATAGAAATAACTATTAGTAGCACTCCAACTGGTACAAGTACAATAATATTTATTAAATACTGCATGATTGTTTTGTCCATATTTTATTTAAATTCCTTCCCTTTTAAATTTTCCTATTTTTCTAATTCTTTAGCATTTACCTTTTCAACATCTCTATGTTGCATAATTAATATATCAACTCTTCTATTAATTGCTCTATTCTTTTCATTATCATTTGGTACTAAAGGTCTATATTGACCATATCCATTTGCAGAAAATCTCTTAGGACTAATCTTTTTTTCTTCAATAAAATATTGAAGTACAGTTACAGCTCTAGCTGTAGATAGTTCCCAATTTGATTTATATTTACTATTATATATAGGAACATTATCTGTATGGCCCTGAACACTAATCTCATTATTTACCTCAGGAATAATTGTACTTATTACATCCAATATTTTGGTGCTATTTTTTTTAAGTTCTGACTTTCCAGAATCAAATAAAATACTATCACTAAGCTGAAGAACTACTCCTGCATCCTCTTTTCTAACTTTAATAACATCCTCTAGATGATTCTTATCTATTATTTCAGTTACCTTATCTACAAGATTGTCATAATCCGTTTTAACTGGAACTTCGGGATTTATATCTCCAGATATCTTATTAGGTGTCTTACCTAATATCTCGCTTTCAAATGCAGCTGCAACAAGCTTAAGTTTCTTATTATCAGTTGTAGAAAAAGAATATAGTAGTATAAAAAATGTTAACAATAATGTTATTGTATCGGCATAGGTATCCATCCATCCATTTGTATTGATATCATCTGGTTTTCTTTTTCTACGCAGCATTTATCTCTACCTTCTTATTTCTATTTTTTTCATTCATATATTTTTTCTTTTCTTTTTCTGTTAAAAAACTCATTAATTTTTCTTCTAGAACTCTTGTTGTTTCAGAATTTTTAATACATAAAATACCTACTAACATCATTTCTCTATTTTCTGCTTCTTTATCTCCTTTATTTTGAAGATTAAATCCTAAAGGATTTAAAATTAAATTAGCTAATAATGCTCCATAGAAAGTTGTAATAAGAGCTTTTGCCATTCCACTAGCTATAACATCTGGATTATCAATCTTTGCAAGCATTTGAATAAGCCCAATAAGAGTACCAAGCATCCCAAATGCAGGAGCATATGATCCCCATGTTTTAAATATTTTAGATCCTTTATTATATCTACCTTCAATTTCTAATATTTTATTATTCATTACTTCTTCTATTAACTTATCATCTACTCCATCAATAACTAATTCTAAACCACATTTTAAAAACTCATCTTTAATTTCATCAACTTGATTTTCCAGACTAAGTAATCCATCTTTTCTAGACTTTATAGATAAATTTTTAAACATTTCAATTGTTTTAATCTTTGACATAGAAGGATTTGTAAATAACTTTGATGTCATAGCAATAAGTAATCTAATATCATCTAATGGAAATGTTATTAATAATGCTGCAAAAGATCCTCCTATTGTTATTATTATTGATATCAAATCATAAAATGCATTTATTCCAACTGATCCTTGGGATATAGCATAAATTATAAATCCTATTCCTAACAATATCCCTATAGGTGTTAATATATCTTGTTTTTTCATATTTTCAACCTCTTATTTATCTTTTAAGATTTAGTATTTCCTGTAATAATTCATCACTAGTTGTTATTACTTTACCTGCTGCTTGGAAAGCTCTTGTCGCAACTATCATGTCTGTAAATTCTTCTGATAAGTCAATATTAGACATTTCTATATATCCCTGATTTACAAGTCCAATTCTTGCTGATGCAGCCCCAGTATTATATAAAGGTTTTCCTGAGTTTGCAGTGTCCGAATAAATATTTCCATTTATTGCTTCTAATCCAGAATCATTTTGAAATACTGCAACCTTAAGCTTTTGAAGATTTTCTACCTTAGTGCCATCTTCTAAAAGATATGTTAAATTACCTTCTGTTGAAATATTAAAAGAAACAACCTTTTTTTTAACTGCAGTAGGTGTTGCTCCATATTCTTTTGGTATTGTAATAGGTTCATCATTTGTATTTAATACTTTAAACCCCTTAGATGTTACTAAATTACCATTAGCATCTAAAGAAAATGAACCATCTCTAGTATATCCTTCAACAATAATATCCTTTTTCTTATCCATTTCAATTACAAAAAAACCGTCTCCATCTATTGCTAAATCTGTAGGTCTTCCTGTTGGTTGAATAGCACCTTGAGTCATATACTTTTCTATACTTGATACTTTAGCTCCAACACCAACTTGTCCAGGGTTAACTCCACCAACAGTTTTTCCTGGAGAACTTGAATATATTATTGTTTGATTTAACGCATCACTAAATCTAACACCTGACTTTTTAAACGCAGTAGTTCCTGAGTTTGCAACATTATTTCCTACCACATCCATCTTAGTTTGATTAGCTTTCATACCACTTATTCCAGAATACATTGATTTTAACATTTGTATATCCTCCTTATAATCCTATATATTGTTTGCTTTAATTTACCTTTACTAATTCAGAATACTGAAATTTTTTTGTTTCTTTAGTACCATCTAAAGAAACTTCTAAAAATACTGAGTTATTTTCTACAGATACACTTTTTATATCTCCTACAAATTTTTTAGTAATTCCATTTTCATCTGAAGAATTTATTTCTACATTTTTTCCAATTAATGATGATGCTGTTTGTAATGCACTATTAACTAATATTCCATTATTCATGCTTATTAAGTCTTTCATAGAATCATTTAAGCTTATCATCTGTTCTAGTGAAGAAAATTGTGATAACTGGGTAATATATTGTGATGGATCTTGAGTATTTAATGGATCTTGATTAGTCATCTGAGCAACTAACATTTTAAGAAATATTTCTTTATTTATTTCTCCACCTTTTTTAACTATAGCTGTTCCATTTTCAGTCTTATTATTACCTACATCTTTTACACTATTTACTTCCATATCTATTCTCCTTTTATATCAATAAATTAATATTTGTATCTTCCGCTACAGTGTTTTCTAATTCACTATCATTCTCTTTGATTAAAGCTCTATCTTTTTTTTCTTCTCTATTGTTATTTCCATTAAATTGTCTATCACTATTTTCATTAAAACTATTTTCAAAGTGACTTAACTTAATTTCAACAGTTACTTCTCTATTATCCAAATTCATATTAATAAGATGTGATTTTATATCATTTAAATTATCTTTAATCATAAGCAAAGTATCTTTATTAGCTATACTAATAAGATAACTACTTTTATCATCTGTTCTTATAATACTTATTTTCATAACTCCTAACTCTTTAGGATTCATAGTTACATTTATTTCTTCTAATTCATTATTTTTTAGATAGTTTATTGCTTGCACAATATCATTTTTAATAAATTCTCTTCTAACAACAATAGGTGTATTATCGTTCATTACATTATTTGAATTACTATTACCTATATTAGCTATGCCTATACTTCTATCTAAAGTACTACTAAGGTTATTTTCTAAATATGTCTTTTTATTTTTCTCATTATCTAAATTATTGCTTTCTATAGTTAGTCCATTAGAATCTTTATTATCACTAATTTGTCCATCTTCACTTAAATCAATATTTTCATTTAATAAAACTGTATTATTTAATTTAATATTTGTATTTAAATTGCTATGTTTATTGAACTTATCCTCATCTAAAGCTATATAATTTAATATATCTATATCATCTTTAGAAACTTTAACTATGTTTCTATTAGCTACTAAATTCTCATTACTATTTGATAATTTAGTGCTATTTTTAGTTTCATTAAGTATATTTAAAATATAATTCTTTAAGTCACTTAAACTATTATCGTTTATTGTATTTTTAGAATCACCTTGAAATCTTTTTGTATTAGTAATCTCATTCTTACTTGCAACTTCACTAAAATTTTTAGTATCATTACCTTCTATTAGATCTAATACTTTTTTTATTGCATCAATTTCATGAGTATTAATATTTTTAACATTAAGCATATTAGATGTATTTTGTTTCATTTCATTAATATTATTACTATCAGTATTTAAATTACTTTCTATTGTATCTATAGCATCTATAAACTCTTCTAAATTTTCTTTGATATTATCAGACTTATTCTCTTGTAATTTATTTCCATTTATTATGTTAAGTTCACTTAATGCTATAGCTAATATTTCATTTAAATTATCATCCATTTTCTTGTCATCATGATCACTCTTATCATCATGCTTACTCTTATCAATATTATCTATATTCTTATTACCTAGCTTATCTAAAGCTTTTTCATCTAAAATAGATACAAATTCATTTTTACTTTTATCATCTTTTACAGTTTCATTACTTTTATAATTAACTTTTGTCTCCAACATATCTATTCGCATAATCTAACCCCTAAACAATTTGAGCTCTTTTTCTTAAAAATGCATACATTCCAAACTCATCATTTGCCATTTGTTCCTTATGTTCCTCTTCTTTTGTAAAAACCTTATGTTTACTCTCTTTAAGTTTCTCTAAAGATTTTCTTTCTATTTGTTTATTTAAAAGCTCTGATCTAACTTCATTTAATAAATCATTCTTATCTTTTAAATCTTCATTAGTTTTTTCAATTGTCTTTAATAGAGAATATAAATAATTAGAAACTATTTTCCTTGAAATCGTATCCTCAAATTTTATATTTTCAGAATATTTTTCATAATTAGTATTAAGATTTTCTAATTTTCTTTCTATAACTTTTTTTTCATTTTGTACTTTTGAATATTTAACTTTACTTTCATCTTCATTTTTAATTTTTATATCTAATACTTTTTGAAGTTTAAATTTAAAATTATTCAATGTTATTTACCTCTTATCTAAATATACTTTTTAAATTACTTATATTTTCATTAAAAGTATTACTCTCATTTACTCCCTGTTTTAAATATGTATTAATATCATCTATAAGTTCTATAGATTTATCAATTTTAGGATTTGATCCATGTTCATATGCCCCTATATTAATTAAGTCTTCTGCTTCTTTATATGTAGATATTAAATCCCTAGCATAAGAAGCTGTTACTTTATGTTCTTCATCACATATATCATTCATAAGACGACTTACACTATTTGATATATCTATTGCTGGATAATGATTTTTATGTGCTAAGTCCCTTGATAAAACTATATGTCCATCTAATATTCCTCTTACAGCATCTGCAATAGGCTCATTAAAGTCATCTCCATCAACTAATACAGTATAAAAAGCAGTTATCGAACCTTTATCTGATAATCCACTTCTTTCCATTAATTTTGGTAATTCAGCAAAAACAGATGGTGTATATCCTTTTTGTGCTGGTGGCTCTCCTATAGCTAATCCAATTTCTCTTTGTGCCATTGCAAATCTTGTAACAGAATCCATCATAAGTATTACTTTTTTACCTTGATCTCTAAAATATTCTGCAATAGATGTTGCTGTTAATGCTCCTTTTAATCTAACTAAGGGAGGTTTATCTGATGTTGCACAAACTACAACTGATTTTTTCATCCCTTCTGGACCTAAGTCTCTTTCTATAAAGTCCAAAACCTCTCTCCCTCTTTCACCTATTAATGCAATAACATTGACTTCTGCTTCTGCAGACCTTGCTATCATTCCAAGAGTTGTACTTTTTCCAACACCACTTCCTGCAAATATTCCAATTCTTTGCCCCTCCCCACAAGTAATAAATCCATCAATAGCTTTTATACCTGTAGGCATAACATTTTTAATTCTTTTTCTTTTCATAGGATCAGGTGGAGTTTTAAATAAGCTACACTTTTCTCCCCCCAATATCTTAATTCCATCTATTGGGTTCCCTAAAGGATCAATTACTTTTCCTAGTAATTCATCGCTACATTTAACACTACATGGACTACCACTTGCTATTACTTTACAACCTGGTCCAATTCCTACTAGGACACCTAATGGCATTAATATTATTTGAGATTCTTTAAATCCAACGACTTCACAACTTATTGGAATATTGCTTACATTGTAAACTGTACAGAGTTCACCAACTGATGCCTTTAATCCTACTACCTCAATAGTAAGTCCTATTACTTTCTCTACTTTTCCTTCTGATATAAATGGAGTTATATTTGAAATTTTTCCTAGCGCTTTACTAAAATCTAAAGATATCATATACCCTCCTATAGCAATTCACTTTTTACTCTGTCTAATACTACATCTAACCCTACAGTAAGCTTTCCATTTCCAATATCTATCTCTGCATTTCCTTTTTCTATACTACTATCTGGAATAACAAATATTTTTTGATTTGATTTTACTTCATTAATCATTTTGTCTATACTTGTTTCCAATTGCTCAGAATAATTAGGATTAACTTTTATTATCAAATCTTTTTTAAGATTATATTCTCCAATTATTTTTATGAGCATATTGTTCATGGAATCGCTTTCCTCAAATTTTTCTTTAAGAACTTGCTCTGCAATTTTAATTGAAATATTTAATATTTCACTTCTATTTTCTTTAATATATTTCGCTATTTTTTCTCTTATTTCAAATAATGTCTTATATCCTTCTTCTTTTATCTTTTCGCTTTCAGAAATAGCCTTTTCTATATTTTTCTCATAAGATTCTTTATAACCATCTTCATATCCATTTTTCAATCCTTGATCATAACCTGATTTATAAGCTTTTTTTTCAATATCCTTAGCTCTTTCATTAGCTTCTTTAATAAGACTCTCCTTCTTATATTCAGTTTCAATAATTACCTTTTCATATTGTCTTTTTGCTTCTAGAATTTTATTCTCTATATCCTCTTTCTCTAAAATCTGCTTTTCTTCAACACTTAAAAATCCACCTTCTTGAGACTCTTTTAAAGTTACCTTACCTTTTACTTGTACATTTCTACTGCTTAATATACTAACGAACCTAGACAAGAATTTCTTCCTCCGATTTCTTAATCCTATTTATAACTCCATCATCTTCAAGCTTTCTAATTATATTTACAATACTTCTCTTAGCTTCATCTACCTGTGATACCTTTACTTTTCCAAGTAACTCAATTTCTTCTCTGAGTTCATCTGAAGCTCTATTAGATTGGTTTTCCAGTATAACATTTAATATATTCTCATTTGCATCCTTTAATGCTATTGCTAAATCTTTCACACTTACATTCTTTAATACTTTTTGTACTGCTACTGTATCAAGATTTACTATATCTTCAAAAGTAAACATACTTGCTTTAATTTCATTAGCTAGAGTATTATCTTCCGTTTCTAAATAATTAATAATATTCTTCTCTGTTTTTCCATCAACTTTAGAAAGTATATTTAAAAGATTATCAATACCATTTGATTCATCAACATTACCTGTTTTCTTTGATTTAAGTTTTTTAGATAAAACATTATCTACAGCTCTTATTACAATAGGTGATATCTTAGAAATTGTTCCAAGTTTATGTGCAACCTCTCGCTGTAATTTTTCATCTAAACTAGATAATATATCAGCAGATTTCTCTGGTTGAATATAAGCAAGTATTATGGCAATAGTTTGTGGACTTTCTCCTAAAATACAAGATTTTATTGTCTTAGCATCAGCTTTTCTTGCTGTAATAAACACTTTAGTATAAGCGTCATATTTTATTCCTTCCATAAGTCTAGTTACCTTGCCTTCATCAAAGGCACCCCTTAATAAGGAGTTAGCATACTCTATTCCACCTTCTATAGAAAAGTTTTTGCTTTTTCTCTCCTGTAAGAATTCTTTCAATATCAACTTACGTTCTTCAGATGTAACATTATTTATATTAGCAATTTCTACACCTATTTTTTGTACTTGTTTATCTGACAACTTTTTTAATATATTAGAGGATATATCAGTACCTAAGGCCATAAGTAAAACAGCCGCTTTCTTTGGGCCACTAATACTTTTTGAACTTCTTTTTTTAAAATTATAAGCTTTTTCGTTTTTTTCTTCGTTTTTGTACACCTAATACCTCCTCTACTCATTTAGCCATCTCTTTATTAATTCACTTATTTCATCTGGATTATTTTCTGCTAAACTCTTAACTTCTTCTTCAATATTTGATTCAGTATCTTCATCATTATCTAATTCAGTTTCTTTTTGTTTTGCTTTTAATAAATTAGCAAAATACTCTGTTTCCTTTGACATTTCTTCTGTATCTTCCAAATCATTTTGCTTGCCTTTTTTCTTAAATATAATAAATCCTATTACTAACAATATTGCAAGTACTACTAATGTTGCTATACCTATCTTCATAGGCGTCATACCTGTCTTTTTAGAATTTTCTGGATTAAGTTCATTTGCTTTACCCTTATTAAAATTCATACCTATAACTGATATACTATCGCCTCTTTTTGTATCCATTCCTATAGCTGTCTGAACTATATCTTCCACATTTGTCATTACATCATCAGAAATATTTCCGTCAATTGCAATAGATGCAGTAATACGCTTTACATCGCCTGGAGGAGTTAATGTTTTTGTTTCACTTTCTCCTATTTTATATTTAATTGATTCTTCTTTTGAATTATCATTATTAGACTTTGCATTTGCGGTATTATTCATATTGTTGTCCACTGGTGAGCCTTTAACATCTTCATCAGTTACTGAATTTTCACTTTTTGTTGAAGATGAAATAACTTTTTTGGGATCTAATTTTAATTCATTTTTTTCTACAGTTTTAGAATTTAAAGTAGCATTTATACCAATTTCGACCTTACCTACTCCGAATATAGGTTCAAGCATTGATTTTACTCTCTTCTTTAATTCTTCACTTAATTGTTTTTCAGCATTTTTAGTTCCTGTTAATCCTGCTTCATTAGCAAGATTTCCATTACCATCATAGATTCCCTCTGATAATAGAACCATATTTTGATCTATTACTTCTACATTTTTCTTCGGAATATTAATACCACTAGCTGAAATTAATGATATTATAGATTTAATTTGATTTTTATCTAATGTTCTACCATCTTTTAAAGAAATATAAACAGCTGCTTTTCCATCCTTACTTTCCCCATTAAATACAGACTGTTCTCCTTGCGTTATATGTACTCTTGCATTATCTATACCAGGAAATGTCTTTATTGTTTTTTCTAACTCTCCCTGTACCATTCTAGTCTTCTCTATTTGGAACTCCTCATCTGTCATAGACAAATTTGAGCTTTCATCCATTAATTCAAAACCTTTTGATCCATTAGTTATGTTTGGAGATAATTCTATTCTTAATTTATCTACTTGATCTTTAGGTACAAGAATAGAATCTCCATCTATTTTTGTATCAACTTTTTTATCTTCTAATGCTTTTGTTATATTTGCAGAATCTGTAGAATCTAGTCCTGAAAATAATACCTTGTATTTATTCTGTCTACTATAATTTATAGTAAACACCAATGCTAATATTACTGTGACTATTCCAATACCTATGGCAACTTTAGTACCAATTTTTAATTTTTTAATTTTTTCTCCTAAACCTTTTAAGAAACTCTTTATTTTATCTATTAAATTCTTTTGCATACTATCTTCCTTTTATTAAAGACTTTTATAATTGCATCCTATTGACTTCTTGATAAGCTTCAACGACTTTATTTCTAGCTTCTATAAGTAGTTGCATTGATATTTGTGCTTCTTGCATTGATAACATAACATCATGCATATTAACATTGTCACCTTTGATTAGACTTTCAACCTTATTGTCTGCAGTTACTTGAAGATCATTTACTTTATTTATTGCATTACCTAATACTTTTGAAAAATCTCCATTACTTTCTTTAGCATGTCCTATTTTTTGTACATCAATGCCACTTACTAATGAATTTACCTCTATTGGTTTTATATTCATTTTATCCTCCTACTATCTTCCTATTTCTAAAGCTTTAGAAATCATATTTTTTTGCGCATTTAAAGAGTCTACATTAGATTCATATGATCTAGATGCAGTTATTAAATCAGACATCTCAACTAATAAATCAACATTAGGATACTCTACATATCCATCTTTATCAGCATCTGGATGATTAGGCTTATACTCTTTTTTAAGTGGAGATTTATCATTTTCAATTTTAACTGCCTTCACACCTAACATACCTAATTTATTATCATAATTTTCAGAAAAGACAGCAACTTTTCTTACATATGCTCCACCTTTTTTAGTTCTAGTTGCCCTCGAATTTGCAATATTTGATGATATTACATCAAGTCTTAATTTTTCAGAACTTAATCCACTAGCACTTATTCTCATTCCACTAAATATACTCATTTTTACTACCTTCCACTTATTACACTCTTAGCCATAGCTAATTTAATATTTGTAATACTTATTAAACTATTATACATAAGCGTATTTGCTGCTTGATCCACTTTTTCACTTTCTAAATCCACATTATTTCCATCAAATCTCATACTTGTTGATTTATCTTCCTTAATTTTAATTTTATTTTCGTTACTCTTATCATTTAGACTTTCTTCAAATGTGACATATTTTCTTTTATACTTTGGAGTATTAACATTAGCAATATTATTTGATATTGTCTCTCCTCTTAGCTTAGCTATGTCTAAGCTTGTCTTAATTAGTTTATAAATTTCCATACATTCCTCCTCTTATTGTTCAGAATAACACAACTATTAGGATATATTTTCCTAATAATTGCAAAGTTTATATTCTTACTATTTTTAACAGCAAAAAAAAAACCACTCACAAAGCGCGAGTAGCCTAAAATCAAAAAACAAGAAAAAAAATAAGATAAATATTCTTATTTTATTAGTGCAACTGGCTGGCATAATATTGATCTTAGCCCCTATAGCTTTGCGTCATTAAGTTTCCCTAATTTTGCTAATTATTAAATTGTGATATGTATTCTATTATATACTACTTTTATGTATTTTTCTACTTATTATTTAAATTTTATACATATTTTCTTTATATTTCTTATATTTCATTATTTTTCTATTCATTATTTTTCCTTATTTTTACTTATATGTCTTTTTTTAATTTATAATTTTCATAAATATATAAACACATTATGTAACTCTATTATTCTTATACTCTAATATTTTTATTAACCTCACACTGAAATAAAGGATAAAGCGTAAAGGCCTTATCCTTTTAAATATTTAGATTATCTTATCTTAATAGTTGCATTACACCTTCTGGTTGACTCTTAGCTTGAGCTGCCATAGCTTGTGAAGCTTGTGTTAATAGGTTGAATTTAGATAAAGTCATCATTTCTTTTGCAACGTCAACGTCTCTTATTCTTGATTCAGCTGCAGTTAAGTTTTCACTTGAAGTACTTAAGTTTGATTGAGCACTTTCTAATCTATTTTGCATTGCTCCAAAATTAGCTCTTGAAGTATTTACTTTTTCTAAAGCCTTATCTAAAGTAGTTATCATTTTTTGTGCTGCTTTACATCCTGATTCATTATCTGCTTTTATTGCATCTATATCTGCTTTTGCTATTCCTAATGATTCTGTTCCTAAGTTATTAATTTGAACTAATAATTGTTGTCCTTCGTTAGCTCCAACTTGTAGGTTAACTTTTCCTCCAATAATATCACTTATTGTTGTTTCTCCAATATTTTCATCAGTTAAAACAGCTGTTGCATCTGTATCTAATTTAAAAGTGATTGTTTTACCAGCGCTAGTTAAAGTATATTCTCCAGCTTTTAATTTACCTGCACCACCTGTAGCTTTAAATGTATAATTTCCAGCATCTGTTTTAACAGTAATATCTGTATCAGCACCATTAGCTTTAGTTGTTAATTTAATATCCCCTTTAGCTGTAATTCCACTTACATCTAAGCCTTCTATAGTATAGCCTGCCTTTGTAGTAAATGTCTTATTATCACCAATTTTTGTTGATCCATTTAATAAGTTCTTACCATTAAATTGAGTTGAATCTGCAATTCTATCTATTTCACTATGTAGTTGATTTAATTCTTCAACAATCTTTTCTCTATCTGAACCTGAATTTGTTTCATTAGATGCTTGAACTGAAAGTTCTCTCATTCTTTGAGTGATGTTTCCGATTTCTTCTGTTGCACCTTCTGCTGTTTGAATTAAAGATACACCATCTTGAGTATTTCTAGATGCTTGATCTAATCCTCTAATTTGGCTTCTCATCTTTTCAGATATTGCTAGTCCTGCTGCGTCATCTCCAGCTTTGTTTATTCTTAATCCTGAAGATATTTTTCCCATAGCTGCTCCAGCTAAGTTTGTGTTTTTGTTCATTGAGTTTAATGCTGTCATAGCATTCATATTTGTGTTGATTCTCATATTTTGCACTCTCCTTAGTAATTTATTTTTTGACATCCTTGTCATTTATAATTTTAAAATATAAATCTATAGTTTCTATTGATTTATTATCTTAATAATTGCATTATTCCTTCTGGTTGGCTCTTAGCTTGAGCTGCCATAGCTTGTGAAGCTTGTGTTAGTAGGTTGAATTTAGATAAAGTCATCATTTCTTTTGCAACATCAACGTCTCTTATTCTTGATTCAGCTGCAGTTAAGTTTTCACTTGAAGTACTTAAGTTTGATTGAGCACTTTCTAATCTATTTTGCATTGCTCCAAAATTAGCTCTTGAAGTATTTACTTTTTCTAAAGCCTTATCTAAAGTAGTTATCATTTTTTGTGCTGCTTTACATCCTGATTCATTATCTGCTTCTATTGCATCTATATCTGCTTTTGCTATTCCTAATGATTCTGTTCCTAAGTTATTAATTTGAACTAATAATTGTTGTCCTTCATTAGCTCCAACTTGTAAGTCAACTTTTCCTCCAAGAACATCACTTACTTTTGTTTCTCCGATTTTAGAATCTGTAGTAGCAGTTGTTATTGCTTTGTCTACTTTAAATGTAATACTGCTACTTCCGTTCTTTAATGTTATAACTTTATTAGCATCAAGTGTTCCTTTTGCCCCTGTCATAGTAACATCTGTTGCTGTGAAAGTTTTTCCATCTACTTTTATAGTAACGTTAGTTTGATTAGCACCTGCTCCGTTTGTTAAAGTTAATTTAATATCATCTTTAGTAGAAATTCCGTCTAATCCTTCTATAGTATAACCAGCATCTGTAGTAAATGTTCCAACAGTACCAATCTTTGTTGTTCCATTTAATAAGTTCTTACCATTAAATTGAGTTGAATCTGCAATTCTGTCTATTTCACTATGTAATTGATTTAATTCTTCAACAATCTTTGATCTATCTGAACCTGAGTTTGTTTCATTAGATGCTTGAACTGAAAGTTCTCTCATTCTTTGAGTGATATTTCCGATTTCTTCTGTTGCACCTTCTGCTGTTTGAATTAAAGATACACCATCTTGAGTATTTCTAGATGCTTGATCTAATCCTCTAATTTGGCTTCTCATCTTTTCAGATATTGCTAGTCCTGCTGCGTCATCTCCAGCTTTGTTTATTCTTAATCCTGAAGATATTTTTCCCATAGCTGCTCCAGCTAAGTTTGTGTTTTTGTTCATTGAGTTTAATGCTGTCATAGCATTCATATTTGTATTAATTCTCATTTTTTGCACTCTCCTTAGTATCTTATTTTGACATCCTTGTCTTTTTATATAAGCCTATTGGCCTTACCTTATATATATCGGAAAATAAATTTATTACTTTATACTTTTCTTGAAAAAATATTTAAATTATTTTTATTCATATTTACATAGATAGTATTTATACTTCTTTTAGTTTTATATGAATTCAATTCTTTCCTAACTTCTATAATCTTCTTTTCTAATAAAATTTTTATTTTATTATCTAATTGTATCAATTGAGAATCCTTATAATGCTTCTTAAAATCTTCTAACTCCCGCTCATCTAAGCTATTAATAACCTCTTGTCTTTTTTCTATGTTATGCTCTAGCTTACCATCATCTATGTCATCTTCATTTAAAATTTTTATTATATTTAATGAAATATTTTTATATAAATTTATCATATTAAAAACTCCTATGAATTCATAAGATAACTTATCTGTGCATTAATTTTACTCATATTTGATTCTAAAACTGCAAATTTTTTATAGAGTTTTTCCTCTTTTTCTTGCATCTTAGTCTTTAATTCTTTTATATAAATTTCCTGTTTTCTTATTTGTTTAGAATAAAGATTATTTACTTCTGTAGAGGAATTATTCATTCCAGCCTTCTTTGAAAATATTCCAGAAGAATTTCCTGCATAATTATAAGTAATATCCTTAATATTAGAGAACGCTTCTGTTGCAGTTTTAAATACATTTTCTCCATTCTTCTCTAAAGCTTCTTTAAATTTATCCTCATCAAGAGTTAGTTGTCCTTGTTTATTATAGTCAGCATTTGATTTTATTCCAATATCACTTAATGTAAACCCAGTACTTTCTATAACTCCTGATATCGAAGACTTAATACTATTCATAAATTGTCTCATTTCTTTATCATTTCTTAGAATACCTTTTTTAGCTTTACTCTCCCATTTTTTGATTTCATCTTCACTCATATCATCTCTTTGTGCTTGGGTAAGAGGTTTATAATTTCTATCTCCTTTTTCTGTTACTAAATCATACACATTATCAATAACTTTGTTATATTCATCAATAAATTCTTTCATTTTTTTTACTGCACTTGAAGTATCAGTTACAGAAATCATAGAGATAGGCTCTGAACTTACAGCATTTACATTATATGTAATATTGTCTATAGTAAAAGTATTACTTTCATTATTTATAGTTCTTATTTCTTTTCCTTCTACATCAAAAACTTTTATAGAATTATTACTTCCATTTACAGTTCCACTAGTTCCAACTAACTTATCTCCATCTTTTAACTCTAATTTTTCAAATAATTCTCCTTCAAATGTAAACTTAGAAGATATTCCAGTATTATTAGTTTTTATAGTAAATTTTCCACTCATTTCACTAAAAGAAGCTTGTACATCATTTTTAGGGAAACTACTATTAATAGTGTTTATTACATCATTAATATTTTTTGCATCTTTTAAATCAATTTCTACATCATTTATTTTTATCATTCTATTAGTAAGTCCTAAATCAGATATTTTCGTATCTTTAGTTAAGTTAACCTTAGAACTTTGTAGTTCTGCTGGTTTAGCCAATTTATCTACTTTAATATTATAGTTAATACTAGTTGCTCCTAAACCAGCAGTAGCACTTATTATAGAACTATCTGAACTATTTATAGTCTTTGTGCTATATACTTTACTAATCATTATTGAATCTTTAGAACCTACTGAAAAATATTTGTCATATAATCCTTTAACATTTTTAATAACATCTCTATATTCTTCTTGCTTCCATTCATTTATTTGTTGTTTTTGTTCTTCACTATCTACTTTAGACTGTTCCCGTGCAACCATTCCCTTAACCATTTCATCAATATCCATGCCTGTTGCCATACCAGTTATCCTATTTGTATTGGTAGTTGAACTTATTGAAGACATATATTTCCCTCCTTTTTATAATCCTTTTGCCTTTTTGATTACTTCATACCAAGTATCTCTAACACTTTCAATAAGAGGTAATACTTCATCTATTATTTGTATATCTTTTTTTATATTAGCTTGTACTAATCTATCTTTTATAAAACCATATAATTTAAAAAGACTTTCAAAATCTTCTCCCAAACTTCTATCCAAGGTTGACATAAGTTCTGTAAATATATTTTGCACTCTAACTAATTCTTCATGTGCTTTTTGAATATCTTTCTTTTCAATAGCAAGTCTTGCTATCTTTGTATACTTGACTGCTCCATCAACTAACATTAAAAGAAGTTGCTCTTTGGAAGCCATATTCACAGTATTATTTTTATATGCATTATATGGATTATTACTACTGTTATACATTTTTGCCCTCCTATTTAAATTCTTTTAATAAATTTAAATCGCTACTAACAGCCTTCTTATTTTCTTCCTTTACTCTTTCATATACTTCTTTTCTTAAAATAGTAATCTCTTTAGGGGCCTCAATAGCTATCTTTACACTTCCATCTTCTATCTTTGTTATTTTAATTTCTATATCATCACCAATTAATATAGATTCATCTTTTTTTCTTGTAACTACTAACATATTAATTTCTCCTAACTAAAGGATGTCTAGTATCATATTTATCACCTTGTATTATAAATTGCTTACCAAATTTATTTCTAACATTAATAACTAAAGGTGCCTTTAAATTAATAGTACTACTATCTAAAGTTTTACCTAAAGTTATAATAGTTAAGATCATAACATCCTTAGGATTTTCTATTTGTAACTCTTTAATAGTTTCATCATTTAAGTCAATTTCATACTCGTTATAAAATTCAAATGGATTAGCTGTTGCAAAACTTACTGTGCTATCTAAAGATTCCATTATTTTAAATTTATTATTATTTTCTAAATCTTTAATTTTAAATTTATCAATATTTTCAAATCCTGGTATTCCCTTTTTAAATATTACTTCCATACCATATCTCCTATCTTAAATAATCCAATAAAGTACCTTGAATTAATTTAGCTCCAACTTGTAAACTTGATGCATATACCATTTGAGCTTCTTTTAAATGCATAAATTGCTTTGTCATATCTACATCTTGAATACTAGAAAGTGCTCCTTTCATAGATAAAATATTCTGCTCATTAGTTTCCTTTACTTTATCTATTGTATTAGTTCTTGATCCAACAATAGATCTATTGTTTAATATATCATTCATATAATTATCTATTTTAGTAGATAATTTTCCTATTTCATCAGTATCTACAACATCTCCACTTAAAGCTACACTTAAATCATTAAATAATTTTAATCCTTTATCTCCACCAGTTACATCTTTAACAGTAAGATTATAATTTATGTTAAGTCCACTAGAAATTGCACTATTTAATTTTTTATTTAGATTATCATTATCTTTATTTTTTATTGATAATGAAACAATACCATTTTTATCTACATTTGTATTTACAGGTGGAATATCTGTAAGTTGTCCACCAAAAATATATTTACCAGCATAAGTTGTATTTAAAATTTCTCCTATTTGTTTAATTTTCTCATTAACCTCAGATCTAGTTGCAGCTATTTCATCTTTTCCAAAAGCTCCACTTATAGATGTTAATTTAGTCTTAATATCACTACTTAAATTAGCTATTCTATCTAAAGATTCATCAGTAATATCAAGCCACCCTGTAATTTCATCACAATTATAATTATATTTTTCAGTATTTTCTATTTCATTTTGTATGTTAAGTATTTTTACTGTTTTTAATGGGTCATCAGATATTCTATTAACCTGCTTTTCTGTATTTAATTGTTCATTCAATTTATCCATATTTTGAAGATTAGTTTGAATGTCTCTTAAATAACTGCTCATAATACCATTATTTGTTACTCTCATATTTCTTATCCCCCTACCTAATTAATCCGTTTATTACTACATCTAATAATGAGTCTATAGTTGAAATTACCTTTGCACTTGCATTATAGGCATGTTGTAGCTGAACTAAGCTTACTATTTCTTCATCCATAGAAACACCTGAGACACTCATTCTAGATTTATCTATACTAGATAAAAGCTTACCATTATTAGCCTCTTGCCTTATGGCTGTCTGTGAAGATTGTCCTAATTCCTGAATTGTATCATTGTAATAACTGCTTATAGTAATATCTTTTCCATCTATACTTACCTTTTTAGTTCTTAAATCATATAGTTCTAAAGATTTATCAGATGTCATTTCTAATTTTGTTACATCTTCTACAATATCAGGATTTATATCAATAAGCTTGCCCTTACTTCCTGCTACAAATATATCTGGTTTTGTTTTATCTCCACCCTTATATACATCATTTATATTTGTAGTTATAGCACTAGCTAATGTACTTAATCTATCTTTATATTTCTCTATTTCATCATTAATAATTTTAACTCCACTTAATTCACCACTTAAACTTTTTCCGTCTATTTTAGCTTTTAAAGCCTTCAAATCAGCCTCTTGAGTTTTAGAATCCTTTCCTTCAACATCAAATACAGCCTTTACTAATTCATCATTAACATCTATCTTAAAGCTTAAATCATCCATAAGATTATCTCTTTGGTCTAATAAATCATTAGGCGATTTCCCAGCTCCTTGAATTAACTTTATATTCTTATCTAATTCTTTTATTGCTAAGATTTTATCGTTTATATCTGATACAATATTATCTGATTGAAAACTTAATTGTTCCTGCAATGATTCTAGTTTAGAATTAGCACTATTAATGTTGTTAGCTAAAAACTTTCCTTTTTCTATTACTACATTTTTTGCTCCAATGCTATTTGGATTTTTGGATAATTCATTTAATGAATTAAAAAAATCATTAATAGATGCTGATATTGAATTCTTTGATGGCTCATCAAAAATATTCTCCATACTTCTATAGTAATCAGCTTTTACACTTTCCTCTCCATATTCATGACTTTCGCTTCTGAATTGAAAATCGTAAAAAGTATTTCTTATTCTTGTTATATCATTAATATTAGCACCTGTTCCAAGCTGACCTGGTCCATGATAACTATTATAACTAATTGAAGTATAAGGTCTACCCGGTGTCTGTTCCACTCTTTGTCTTGAGTATCCTGGTGTATTCAAATTACTTATATTATGTGATGTTGTTTGTATCGCTGCTTGACTTACAGCCATTCCTGATTTTGCTGTTTGTAAAGTTCCTAATAAGCCTGGCATATTAATCTCCTATCTTACATTTCCATATGAATTATATGTACCTATATTTTTTGAAGGTCTTATAATATTTATCATTTTATTTGTAAAAAATAATCTTTGTTTTATAAGAGTATCATTAGTATCTTTTTGTAACTCTATATCCTTAAGTAGACCTCTAACTTCTTTATAAACATCCTTAAGATGTTCATCATTACTATTTTCAACTATTCCTTTAAAATTTTTATCTTTAATTATATCTCTTCTATTAATTTCAATAGCTGCTAATTTTTTACCTATTAATTCTATATTCTCATTTACTTTTTCTAATGCTAATACTTCATTAGATAAAATTACATTATACTGCTCGTCTAATAATTCCATTAACTCTTGTAAAATTCTTTTTTCTTCGAAAATTGTTAGTTTTAAATCTGAATACATTTAAATTATTCTCCTTTTATAACTTCAATCATTTTTTTAGCTAAATCCTTACTATCTACACTATAAGTTCCTTGGTTTATTCTATTTCTTATCTCATTAATTTTATCTATATCAATATTTTCATTATCACTTACTATTTTATTTAAATATTTAGCAGTATCTGATATTTCTACTTTATCTTTTATCTCATTCTTTGCTGCGCTTGTCTTTTCATAAAACTTTTGTTGTTTATATACATTTATCATATTATTAGTTCTAATAGAATCTATCTTCATATTCTGCCTCCTTTTATTTATTCTTTATTCCTATATTAATAACTATCGGTTAATTTCAAAAATAATTTAGTTCTTTTTTATATTTAACAAAAAATAATAGGTGTAGATTATACTTTTCTACACCTATACTTTAATCTAATTATTTTTAAATGAGTTTAATCTTACACTAATTTTATTTCCTATCTTAATACTCTCTCCACTAGCTATCATTCTATCATTAATATTAATATCCAAATCTTCATCAATAATCTTTTCTAATTCTAATATATCTCCTTCTTCAAAGGATAATATTTCTTTTATACTTTTTTGACAACTACCTATTGTTACAGTTATATCTAATTTAGAATTTAATAACCTTGTTTTATCTTCAAAATTTTCTACTTCTTTTTTTTGTAAAGGTTCAAATCCAACCTCATATAAATCTTTCATTTTATTTTCACTCATAGTTTTCTCCTTTATCTATACAAATCTACTAAAAGACCTTGTATATTATCTATTGTGGAACTTACATCTAAATTTTCCTTCTCTTCTTTTAAAACCTTTGCAGTTAAAGATTCTAATTGTTTATTTATGGTATCAACTGTTGAGTAATATTTATCTTCCCAAAATCCAATATTTTTATTAAGGGTATATGTATATTCAACAATAGTTTCTAAATATTTTTTAATTGTATTTTTATAGCTTTTTACATCAGCATAATTTTTACTTACCACTAATCTAGTACCCTTTTTTCTAATTTCTTTTATATAATTCTCAAGTTCTTCTTTACTTGTAGACTTATATGATTTCATAAAATTGTCTGAAAAATCATTTTTCACTGTACTAGGCTTTTCTTTAATATTTATGGTTTTTCTATTATTTATTCCATCGATTTTCATCTTACAATCCTTTATAATAATTCATTACTTTTGTAACATAATTTTGAGTTTCTTTTGGCATTTTATATATATCATCTATAGACCTAACTCCTCTATTAAACATTCTAGTAGGGCCTCCATTATAAGCCATTAATGCCATTTTAATATCTCCCTTATACATATTTATATATTCTTTAATATGTCTTGCTCCACCATCTATATTTTGTTCAATATTAAAGGGATCCACTATACCTAAACTTTTGCAATTTTCAGGCATAAGTTGCATAAGACCCTTTGCCCCTGCCCATGAAACAGTATTTGGATTAAAATCAGATTCTACTTTAATTATTGCCTCAATTAAATTTTTATCTACTCCATATTTTTCACTGTAAGTGTTTATAGCCTTTTCAATTCTATCTTTTTTACTTAAGTCATTAGTATTATCTAAATTTATTTTATTAACAAAATTTCTGCCATTAGATCCTATATCACTTAACTTAACACTGTTTAAGCATCCAATTATATTATCTATAGAAACCCTATCATTTGGATTGGTAACAGTTTTATTCTTCTCACTTATTGCACTTAGTAAACTTATCAATACAGTTTGAAAAATATTACTTTTTGATCCTTCATTTAAATTTCCCAATCCAGTTAAATTATTTATAGCACTTAAGTCCATACTATTAATTCTATTTATCACTATATCACCTCAAAGCTTTTATAACTTTATTATACGGAATTTTTTAAGATAACTTAATACTTTCACAATTAAATTACATAAAAAAAGAAAGTGTAAATAAAACACTTTCTCTAAAGATATTTATATTAGTAAATCTTAGCTTCTTCTTCTCCGCTTAATACCCTGATTGCACCTTGTGCTAATGCAAGTAATTCATCTTCTCCTGGGTAAGCTTTTACTTCTGAAATCCATCCTACTCTTTTCTTTATATCATTAACAACTTTCTCTGAGTAAGCTAATCCACCAGTTAATATTATTTTATCTACTTTTCCTTCTAGAACAGCTGACATAGCACCTATTTCTTTTGAAACTTGGTATATGAATGCATCATATATTAATTGTGCCTCTTCATTTCCTTCTTCAGACATCTTTATAACATCTCTAAAGTCATTTGTATTAAGGTATGCAACACATCCACCTTTACCTACAATCTTACTAAAAATTTCAGATTCTGAATATTTTCCACTAAAGCACATCTTTATAAGGTCTCCAGCTGGAACTCCACCTGCTCTTTCAGGTGAGAATGGACCATCTCCATCTAGTGCATTATTTACATCAATAACCTTACCCTTTTTATGTGCTCCCACTGAAACACCACCACCCATATGAGTAACGATAAGATTTAAATTTTCGTATCCTAGTCCACTTTCTTTTCCAAATCTCTTAGCTACTGCTTTTTGATTTAATGCATGGAATTTGCTTCTTCTTGGTAATTCTGGAACACCTGAAATTCTTGCCACATCATCTAATTCATCAACAACAACTGGATCAACTATAAATGATGGTACATTTAGTTCTCCTCCAATTTCTCTTGCTAATATTCCGCCTAGATTTGAAGCATGTGGTCCTTGAACTCCAATTTTTAAATCTTCAACTAATTCATCTGTTACTTTGTAAGTACCACCTGGAATTGGTTTAAGCATTCCGCCTCTACCTACAACAGCATCTAATGTATTTATATCAAAATTCTTTTCTTTTAATATACTTAATATAAGATCTTTTCTAAAGTTCAATTGGTCAAATATTGTAGCATATCTTCCTATTTCATCAGATGAATGTCTTAACGTTTCTTCTAATATTTCTTTTTCACCTTCATAAACTCCAATTTTAGTTGAAGTTGAACCTGGATTTATAATTAATAATTTATATGACATAGTTTTAACTTCCTCCTAATAATATGTTATTTTAATGATTCAGCAACTAAAGCTGCTAATGCAATTGAATTTACTTTTGTTTCAAATGAGTCTGCTCTTGAAGTTAATATTACTGGTGCTGATGTTCCAACTAATAATCCACCATTTTTTGATCTTGATGTATAAGTTAAACATTTGTACATAACATTTGCAGTCTCTATATTTGGAAGCATTATTATATCTGCTTTTCCTGCAACTGGTCCTGTTATTCCCTTATGATGTGCTGCTTCTTCTGATAATGCATTATCAAGTGCTAAAGGTCCATCAACGATACATCCTTTTATTTGTCCTCTATCATTCATCTTTGATAATAATGAAGCATCTAAAGTAGCTGGCATATCTGGATTTACAACTTCAACAGCGCAAACTGGAGCTACCTTTGGTATTTTTAGTCCACAAGCATGTGCTACTGCTACTGAATTTTCTATTATTTGTTTTTTAGCCTTTAAATCTGGATATGTGTTAAATGCTGCATCTGTTAAGTATATTAATCTTTCTATTCCTTCTATTTCAAAAACAGAAACATGTGACATAAGTTTTCCTGTTCTTAATCCAACTTCTTTATTTAATACACTTCTTAAGAAAGTTGCAGTATCAACTAATCCTTTCATAACCATGTCTGCTTTTCCACTTGAAACAAGTTGAACTGCAAAAAGTGCTGCCTTTTTAGTATCTTTTTCGTGCATTACTTCGTATTCTGATAAATCCATTCCTATTTTATCAGCTACCTTTTTAATTTCATGTTTATCTCCAACTAGTATAGCATCTGCAATTCCTTGCTCTTTTGCTGATTTAACTGCTTCTAGTACTGGCTCATCTTGAGCTACTGCTACTGCTACTTTTTTTGGTTCAATTTCTTTAACCTTTGATAATAAATCATCAAAATTTCTACTCATTTTCAACGCACCTCTTACTTTTATATTTTAAATTAATATCTTTTTGTATACTTTAATCATAAATGTAATTTTTTATCGTTAATTTTATAACAATATTAATATTTATATTGTATCAGATAATTTATATAAAATACGAATTGTCAGAAAATTTAGCAAAAAAAAAGTGGCATAAATCCACTTTTAAAATTAGTCTATTTTATATTTTTTCATTATTACTTCTGCTACCTTTATTCCATCTACAGCTGCTGAAATTATCCCACCAGCAAAACCTGCACCTTCTCCTGTTGGATAGAATCCCTCTAAGTTTAAACTTTCAAAACTCTCGTTTCTTGGAATTCTAACTGGTGCTGATGTTCTAGTTTCTATACCAGTTAAAACTCCATCCTCCATATCATAACCTTTTATTCTCTTACCAAACACCTGTATACCCTCTTTTATAGTATCTACTACAACTTCTGGTAGACATTCCTTTAATTCTCTAAAAGCATATCCTGGCTCATATGTAGGCTTCACTCTTCCAAGCTTCGTTGATTTCCTATCATTTAAGAAATCACCTATAAGTTGAATTGGCGCTTTATAGTTTCCACCACCTAATTTAAATGCAATACTTTCATAATGTCTTTGGAATTCCATACCAGCAAGTGGATGATCTCCTTTAAAGTCTTCAGGCCCAACTGTTACTACTAGAGCTGAATTTGCATTATCTAGATCTCTTGCATGATAACTCATTCCATTAGAAACAAGTCTTCCCTCTTCTGAGGCAGCACCAACTACAACACCTCCTGGGCACATACAGAATGAATATACCCCTCTATTATACTTTTTACTTTGATAAACTAATCTATAATCAGCAGCTTTAAGCTTTGGATGATTTGCATACTTACCATACTGACTTTCATTTATGATCTCTTGTGGGTGCTCTATTCTAACTCCTATAGCAAAGGCTTTTTGCTCCATTAATACTCCTGAATCATATATCATTTCATAAGTATCTCTTGAGCTATGTCCAATGGCAACTATTAAAGACTCGCAAGGTATTTCTTTGCCATTTACTACTATGCTTTTTAGTTTTCCATTTTCTTTATTTATTCCTTCAAGCTTTGAGTTAAAATGTACTTCTCCACCTAAACTTTTTATTTCTTCTCTTATATTTTTAACAACACCTTTTAATATATCCGTACCTACATGAGGTTTACCAACATACATTATTTCTTCTGGTGCTCCATTTTTAACGAGTTCCTCTAACACGAATGAACATCTTTTATCTTTTATTCTAGTTGTAAGTTTTCCATCCGAGAACGCTCCAGCTCCACCTTCACCAAACTGAACATTAGAGTTTAAATTAAGTTTTCCACTTTTCCAAAACTCCTCTACAGTTTTTGTTCTATTATCTACATCTTCTCCTCTTTCAAAAACTATCGGTTTATATCCATGTTTTGCCAGAGTTAAACTTGCAAATATCCCAGCCGGACCAAATCCAATTACAACTGGTCTAGAATTTAATTTTTCATCTCCGTAAATAAACTCTTCTGCAATTTCATCTTCTTCAAATTTTATATTATTATCGTTAAGTCTATTTACTATATTCTTTTCATTTTTACATTTTATATCAACACAATAATTGAACTTAATTGCATCCTTTTTTCGTGCATCTATACTTTCTTTTATAATCTTAAATGATTCTATATCTTGTTCTTTTATCCTTATTTTTTTTGCTGCCTTCTTCTTAAGAAGTGCAGTATCTTCTTCTATACTTAGAATAATATTATTTATTCTTATCGCCATACCGTATTTCTCCTATACTGTTTTCTTACCATTCTCTTTATCTTTGTTTTGATCCGTTGTAGTTGAAGCTGGTTTCTTCTTTAATGTAAATTTAACTTTATCAGCATTTGATATAGTTACATTTGGATTACTATTTGCCATAGTAACATTTGCATCTTCTTCAAATGATCCCTCATTTTTAAATTTACTTAAATCAAAATTGCACACAAAATCTGATGCTTTCATATTATTTATGTCTGCCTCATCTCCTTGTACAGTTACCTTAATTGTCTTAGTTTCATTAGACATCTCAAATTCACTATTAATTCCAGTATAATTTACTGACACATCGAATACCTTAGTTATTTTATTAGATGGTGTCTGATTATTACTATTTTCACTTTCAACAACAATATTTACAGTTATATAATTATCCCCACTAACTAGACTAACCCCTTGAGGTAATATTATTTTAACTTTTTTCTCTGTGTTACTTCTTATATCTGATAAATCTACTTTTTCAGTTTGCACAGAATTTATAGACGCTATAATATTTTCGTTTCCTACAATTTGAACTGAAGTTCTTGAAGGTGTTGTACTAACTAACTTATATCCCTTTGGTACTTGACCTGTATATTCAGTTTTTAAATCAACACTCTTACCATTATTGACGTCAATAGCAATCGTTCCTGTTTCTTTGCTTAAAGTAACCCCTTCAACTATATCTCCATCTGCATCTAATGCTTTAAGAGGAAATTCTTTAGTTACACTTCCACTGACGTTATTAAGGTCACCAACTAAAGCTACATTTGCAACTTTATCTACAGAACTTTGTGGCCCTGATACCTCAACCTTTTCTGAAGTAAACTGCTCTTTTTGCTTATATACGCCTTGTGCATAATTTACTTTAACTTTCGATACCGTATTAAAATCTTTAGTTATTAATTTTTCCAATTTAACCTTAATTACTAAATTACCATTATTTTTTATATTTAATTCCTCTGGATAATTAACTACTTGAACTGGTATATTATTTATTCCAGTTTTTAAAGCATATTCTCCAAGGTCAGCTGTCAAAGAAAACTGATCTTTAGTTACTGAATAAATATCCTTTGCATCTCCTTCAAGGCTTAAATCTACGGTAAAAGTTTGTTTTGGAGATATTGCCAATCCAAACTGCTTTAATGATTGAGTATTTAATAACTTAACTGGAACATCTTTTAAAGTATAAGTTCTAGTTGGACTTTGAATATTCGTTATATAAAGCCATAGACCAAAGGATAGAAGTACGCATACCAATTTTATAACTAACGTTTGTTTTGTATTCCTTTTATCCATGATTTCACCCTCTCACCAGCTGATTTTACTTTTTTATTTTCTTTATCATGCATAATGCTTAATAAAGTTCTTTTTAATTTTTCTTTATCATAATTTCTAGTTAGTCTTCCACCTATAGCAAGGGAAATTACTCCTGTTTCCTCTGAAACAATTATAACTAATGCATCTGAGTTCTCTGAAAGACCAATACCAGCCCTATGTCTAGTACCTAATTTTTTATTTATTCCAGTATTATTTGTTAATGGTAATACACAACCTGAAGCATAAATTCTATCTTGCCTTATAATTGTTGCCCCATCGTGAAGAGGTGTATTTACAACAAAAATATTTTCTAAAAGCGCTGAGCTAACCTCGGCATCTATTATAGTACCTGATCCAGTAACTTCTCCGAGTCCTGTTCCCTGTTCTATTGCAATTAATGCTCCTGTTTTTGTTCCTGCTAAATCTTCTACTGCTGTTACTATTTGATCTACTACTGCTTCTCTCTCTTTTACATCTCTAATATTATGAGTTTCATCAAAAGCACTTCTACCTAGATGTTCAAGTGCACGTCTAATTTCCGGTTGGAATATAATTACAAAAGAAAGAACTCCTATTGTTAATGTCTTACTTAATATGAAATATAACATATTTAGTCTCAAAACATAACTTATTGGAATTAATGCAAGAATAAACAGAATTCCTTTTAAAAGCTGTTCCGCTCTTGTTTCCCTCATAAGCATATATCCTTTATAAAAAATATATGAAACAACTAAAATATCTACTATTGAAAAAATAGATATATGTTTAATTGAATTTATTGCTCCAATAAAAAAATCCTGCATCAGTTTCACCCCTTATTATTGTATCTTTTCTAAATTATACACCAAATACTCTAACCTTAGTATAACAGAGTTTTACTTTTTATTATTTTTAATAATATTTTAAAACCTTAAATAATATAATTTATAAGATTACTTTATTTATCTTATGAAAAGGAGGAATATTATGGAGATATGTAAAGAAAAGCTAAATAAATTTATTGATTATATCAAAACAAAAAAGGTGTTGTTCTCTATTGCTTTAATAATTATTTCAATTCCATTAATACTACTTATTATAACCAAAATGACTCCATCTAGTAGAAATATTAGAGAAATCAATAGATTAGCTAAGGAGGTCTCATCTATAAATGCAACTTTAGAAAATTCAAATGACTCTGATAATTTAAATTCTGAAACTGCAAAAAATGATCTCTCAATTGCTATTATTAATTTAAATAAAGTAAAAGGCTCACTAGATGCTCTTGAAGTATCAGAAACTGTTACTGAGACAAAGACAAAATTTAATGAAACCCTAGACTATAACATAGCATTTTGTGAACAAGTTCTATCTATGTATATGAGTCAATCAAGCCCTAGCCTTGATAATAAACTCAAAGATTATAAAGGCGCTTTAGATAGCTTTAAAGAAAGTAATAATTCTTTAACTAAACTTAGAATAGAAAGCCTTATGTCAGAAGATAGCTTAGAATTTTTTGATAAAACTTATAAGTATTTTGATACATTAATTCAAATTAATATCATGAAAGATATAACTAAAGAAAAAAATTCATCTTACATGTTATCAGCTGATAAATTAATATCTAAATTTAAAGAAATTGATGATGATTTAAAACCAGCTTTAGAGGATATTAAGGAAAATAAGAGAGATTTAAACGTACTTCTTACAGATATTACGAATAAAAAATCTATTTTTGAGAATATTAAAAATGATTTTTATACGCTAAGTGTCCCTGAAGAAGCTACAGAACTTCATTCAAGTTTACTACAATCTATAAACACTTATGAATCTTATATAAATTTAATTGATGATACAGTAGATTCTGATATTGATTCTAAAGATAGTCCAAAAAAATTAGATGAGTATGAAGATTCCTTTTCAAAATATACAGAGTTTATAGATTCATTAAATAAATCATGTAAGGATTTTGAATCTTTTAAAGAAAAATAGTATATAATTTCTCCTTTTGGCAATAATATTCTTTGACTGGGTTGTAAAAAGGAGGTTTTTTATGAAAAAGTTTGTAAGTCTTTTTTTACTTTCTATTATGTTAATGTCATCTGTAGAGGCAAATGCTTCTATGCTTAGTTTATTTGATTATGTTTCTTTAAGTGAAGACAAATTAGATACTAATGAGAAGAAGGAAGAAAATAAAGTTGCTCTTAAAAAGGAGACAGCTGTAAAAGCAACATCAGCCACTAAAAATGAAGTTTCTAAAAATGATATAGAAGTTTTTAATCAAAATGGATCTCAGCTTAAAATAACAAAGGCTGATATTGATCTTATGGCTAAACTTGTTTATTGTGAAAGCAGAGGTGAACCTTTTGAAGGTAAGGTTGCTGTTGCATCTGTAGTTTTAAACAGAGTTATGAGCCCTAAGTTCCCAAATACTATATCTGATGTAATCTTCCAGAAAAATGCATTCTCATGTGTGTTTGATGGAAAGATAGTTGCCCAGCCAAATGAATCTTGCTATGACGCAGTATATGAAGCCATTAGAGGAAAAGATCCAACTAATGAAGCTTTATTTTTCTATAATCCTACAATAGCAACTTGCTCTTGGATGAAGGAAACAGCAAAAAAAGATTCTAAAAAAATAGGAAATCACACATTTTTTAAACAATAAAAAGGCTCCAATTTTTGGAGCCTCTTTTTATTATTTTAAATTTATAACTGTAGCCTTTGGTCTTGACATTGCTTCTATTGAGTAAGCAACACCTTGTGTTCCCATACCTGATGATTTTACTCCTAAGAATGGGAAGTGATCTGGTCCTCTTTCAGTCTTATTATTTACTTGAACTGTTCCAACTTCTAATCTATTAGCTACATAGAATGCTTCATTTATGTCTCTAGTAAATACTGATGACTGAAGTCCATATTCTGATTCATTGGCAATTTTTATTGCTTCATCAATTGTTTTAACTCTTATTATTGGAAGAACTGGTCCAAATGGCTCTTCCCATGCTATTCTCATGTCAACTGTTACATTATCAAATAATGTTGGCATTATTATATTTCCTTCTCTTGTTCCACCTAATAAAAGTTTAGCACCTTTTTTCTCTGCATCATTTATTATACCTTGAACAAAGTCACATGCCTTACTACTTATTAGAGGTCCAACTGTAAAGTCTCCATCTAATGGATTTCCAACTGTTACCTTATCCATTTCCTTTAATACTTTGCTACTTAATTCATCTGCAACAGATTCCATAACAAGTACTCTCTTAACAGCTGTACATCTTTGTCCTGAATATGAGAATGCACCAGCCACTATATTTTTAGCTGCTAAATCTAAATCAGCATCTTCTAAAACTATAGCTGCATCTTTACCACCAAGTTCCATTAAAAGTGGCTTCATTTCAGTAATCTTAGATATTCTTCTTCCAACTTCACTACTTCCAGTAAAGTTAACAAAATCTATATCTTTATGTGTTACAACATAATCTCCAATTTCGCTTCCTTTACCAGTGATTGTATTTAAAACACCACTTGGTATTCCAGCTTCGTTAAATGCTTTTGCTAGATATAATCCACATATACTACCTTGAGTTGCAGGTTTAAATACAACAGTATTACCAGCCATTAATGCAGGTGCTATTTTAGATCCCGCTAAATTCACTGGATAATTAAATGGTGAAATTGCAAGTACAACTCCAAGTGGTTCTCTTGTAACTATTGATATCTTATCATTTTTAAATCCAGGGAAAGAATCTCCCGGTATTGATTCACCTTTTATATTTTCTGCAGTATCTGCTGTAAATCTTATTAAATCAGCAGTTCTTTTTATTTCTGACATACAACTCTTTCTATCCTTAGATATTTCAAGAACCATAATATCAGCCATTTCTTCTATTCTTTCTTCTAATAAATCGGCTACATTGTGTAATAATCTTGATTTTTGATTAGTCGGAACTTCTTTCCATTTCTTTTGAGCATCTTTAGCTACGCTAATAGCTTCATCTACAGCTTCTTTACTCATAGCTTCTACAAATCCTACTATTTGTTCATTTGCAGGTGATTTTATTTCTATTAATTTAGTACTATCTTTTACTACCCAATTACCATTTAATAAGTTTCCATATATAGAAACTCCATTTTTTTCTTCTTTAAACATATAATATGAGCCCTCCTTATCTTGCTTCATTTCATTAAATTATTTATCCATTCTTCCACTATTTTATTCATCATGTCCTTATCTTGGCATTCAAATCCTAAAATAGATTCAATTAATTCTTCTTTTAGTTTCTCTCTATTTAAATAATCAACACATTTATTACAAAATCCATTTGAGAATTCTTTATAAGCACGCTGTAAATTTATCTCTATATTCTCTTCTTTACAGTCATTAACTAAACTTTTTAATATATCCTCTAAATCATCTAATTTATCATGTAGAGGATTATCCACATTAGCTTCTTCAACCTCGTTTATAAGTTCATTCTCATAATCTTCTTTTTCAGCATCTATTAATGTGTTTGTATAATCTTTATACTGCATTTTTGCCTTTTGTAATAGCGCTTTCATTCTTCTAACTGTATATTCTTTTGTTGTTTTGCATAATATTCTATTTAAATTATCTTCCATAAACGTCATCTCCTAATAATCGTCTTTATGGATTCTTTTTTTTGTAAGTAATCAATAAATATTCTAATTGAGTTTACTTATCATTTATTTAATAATAACACTAAATACGTCTTTTAAAAATAACTTTTATTAAATTTAATCTTTTGTTAACAAATAATAATTATCAATTAACATATAAAAATTTAGAAATTAATAAAATATTTTATTAATCCCTATAGTTAATTACTTTATCTTATTTTTTATCCCATCTCTAAGATATTCTAAATATTCTGTATTTGCTCCATTTTCTTTTAATATTTTTATTCTTTCAGAAACTCTATCTATAGTCTCTCTAGCCTCTCTAAAATCTTTTTGTTTTATGCAAGTACTAGTATATTCTAAAAGATAATCTACTTTCATTACATCTTTTGCAATATTTTCTTTATCCTTATTAACTAAGTCTAGTATTATATCATAAACCTTTGGTGAGGTATTTTCTCTTGCTGTATATAATAAATCATTATTCTTACTTGTTTTCTTTGCCATCTTTATTCTCCTTATATTTTTATATTATCTGTATTTTAAAACAAAATTTTATAAAAAAAAAGTGGCTGAGCCACTTTTTTATTATATTAAACTAAATATTTGTTTACTATATTTCTAAATTCTTCTTTATTTTCTATATACCAATCATTGAATTTAGCATTATCTTTTTCAAGTGCAGTATATAAATCATATACAAAATTAGGAACTTCTTCATCTAGTATATCACCATATACTTCCCCAAGCTTTGCTTCTCTAATTGCAAAATTTCCACCTACATGAAGTTCAAAGCATTTTCTTGGTGCATCATCTACTCTCTTTGATTTTCCTGTAAATCCAAGTTCACCAATCTCATGTACACCACATGAATTTGAGCATCCTGATATATGTATTACAGGTAATAGGTCCTTCTCTACATTTTCATTTGAAAGTTTATCTAAAATACTCTTTAATAATCCTTGGCTGTTAGCTAGCCCCATTTGGCATATTGGTACTCCAATACATGATACAGATTGCATTACCTTTATTTCTCCACCACGACCTTGAGTTAACTCTAGCATCTTTTCAGCTTCTTTACCATTAAGATTTCTTATATACATGCCCTCTTCCATAGTAAATCTGAAATCTACTGCTTCCATATCTTTTGTCACATCAATAATATCTTTAAGATCTGACATATTTAATTTCCCACCAAATGGATGGAAATAAACGCTATACAGTCCATCTTGTTTTTGCTCTACTAATCTTGAATGTTTTGCATCGGATTTACATCCTTTTTTAGTAATTTCATATTCTTTAACATCTATTTTTAAATCTTTATTTTCAAATTGTTCTGCTAAATGTTTCTTATAACATTTTACAAACTCTTCTTCTCCCATTCTTTCAACAATATATCTTATACGAGCCTTATTTTTATTTGAATAATCACCTTCTGCCATAAATAAATCTACCATAGCTTGAACATGATATATTACATCTTCTGGTTTTATAAGTTCATCATATTCAACTGATAATCTTGGATTTCTTCCAAGTCCACCACCTAGATAAACTTTAAACATATTTTCTCCATTTTCTTTTACTGCTAAGAATCCTAAATCTGTTGCTGTACAGTGTGGTGCATCGGCTAAATTATTAGCCATTGCTATCTTTATTTTTCTAGGTAACTTATAAGTATATACTCTTTGCATAATATACTCATTTACAGCTTCTGCATATGGAGTCACATCAAAAGCTTCTCCTTTTTCTACACCTGAAAGAGGTGATATTGCAACATTTCTTGGGAAGTTCCCACCTGATCCTCTTGTATATATTCCATAATCCATTGCTTCTTCCATTAAATCACATACATCATCTATTCCTAATCCATGTAATTGTATTGCTTCTCTTGTTGTTGGATGAATCCATTCTAAGTTATATCTACTTGCCCATTCATATATCTTAGCAAGCTCTTCTTTAGTTGCTCTTCCTGAAGGAGTTTTTAATCTTATCATGAACTCTTGTCCGCCCCTATGTGCGTAAACACCCATTCCTCCAGACATTCCTTTAAATTGTGCTACATTGATCTCTTTGTTTAAAAACTTATGTCCATTTTCCCTAAACGTAATAATTTCTTCCTTTAATATTTTATTTAGTTCCTTATTTAATTTATTCATTAACAATCACCTCTTCTATTTATTTTATCCTTTGAAATGTACATCGTAAACGAAGATTTTATTATGATAATCATAGGTAAATACCTATGATTTAAAAGCTTTTAAATATTTTTTCTCTCATCAATCTCTTTATATGCAAGAATTGTTAGTAATATAAAGCATATGGATGTAATTATAATACTAAATACAACTAATCCATAATATCCATAATTGATTATATCTATAGGTTTAATATTTTCAAAAGGAGAAAATATCTTTAAAATTTCTAATTTATATGAAAACCTTGAGACTACTCCTAAAATATATGTATAAACCACTACTACGAAAGAAATTACTATACTCATAACTTTATTTTTAGATACTACTGATATAATAAATCCTATGCTCATAAAAAATATACCTATTATAAATAGCCCTATTAGTAGATTCACTTCCTCTAATAAGACATACTCTATCTTTCCATCCATAGGAGTAACAAGCACAATCATTACAAAGGTTACCATTCCTATCAACAGTGTATATGCTAAAAATTTTTCTATATTTCCTAATATCTTAGAAACTAAATAATCATTAGTACTCATATTACTCTCTTTTTTATCTAAAAATGTGCATGCTCCAAGAGCTCCTCCATAAATACCTGCAATTATATAGATGTAATCAAACATATATGCAATATAATTAACTATACTATCATAGTTAACTACCGGTCTCATTTCACTAAATTTATTTATATTAAGAATATTTGAATCTATATTTTTTTTTATATTGATTTCAATTAGCGGATATACTGATAAAAATAATATAATAATAATTGAAGTAAAGATACTAAACATGACTACAAACTTTATATCTTTGTTTATCTCTTCTCTTATAGCCTTCATACCTATCATCTCCTATCCATCTAATCATATTCTCCATTTTTCTTTGTATTATACTATTAATTAATAGATAATATTTTAAATCTAAATAAATAATAAATGAATTAAAATTTATTACTTCTATAAATAGCTTCTCATATATAAAAGTGCAGACTCCCTAATATCTAGAGAGTCTGCACTTTTAGTTTTAAATTCTAAAGTCTTTCCTTTTATATATAATCACACTATATATGATACATATTAGTATAATACAAAGACTTCCTATAATATATGGAACATTTAGTCCATCTTTTACTATTTCACCTGGAATAAAATTTTCATAAGGAGAAATTATTCTTAACCAGTTTACATTTTCTTTTATCTTAGAGATTACGCCAATGAAATATGTTGCGAAAAATACTCCAAGAGATAGTGCTATAGCACTCTTTGAACTTTTTATTATAGTTGAAATTAAGAATCCTACGCTTAAAAATACTAATCCAACTACAGTAAATCCTATACATATATTTCTAGTATCTACTAATACCGTTAATAAGTCTGCTCCATCAGGTGCTAGAACCATCATAAGTATTATGGATACTATACTTATAATTATAGAAAATATTAAAAATATTAATAAATTTGATATTATCTTCATTCCTGCTATCTTTTCTCTTGATATTGGCTTTGAATAAAGAAATTCTATAGTTCCATCACTTTCTTCACTTATTAATGAATTAACACCAAGTATACCACCATATATTCCTGATACCATCAATATATATTGAAATGAATAAGCAAAATATTCTATTATATTAGAAAAATTCGGTGTATCTTTAATATTGAACATTTCAAGCATTGCCTTTGGAAGAGCATCTATTTCTGCATTTATTATATCCACCATCCCACTATCTTTAAAAGATGGGTAAAGAGACATAAATAAAATTAATATAAGAGAGGTTACAATGCTCCAGGTTAATAGCGATTTAATACTTCTTTTTAATTCTACTTTTATAATATTCACTACTTATTCCTCCCCTTTATAGTAATTCATGAAAGTATCTACTAATTCTTCTTCGCCAATATTTATATCATCAATTTCATATGAAGCTAATAATTTTATTAATGTATTTATATTCCCATTATAAGAAAAATTAATTGAATTTTTTATCCTTTTTACTTTTTCTCCCCCAAGTATCCTAATATCTCTTTCTATATTTTCATTAGTTAATATCGTTACTTTTTTATTACTAAAAGCCTTTATTGTGGACATATCTTTTATATCTACAATATTTCCATCTCTAATTATTACTGCTCTATTACAATAGTTTTGAACCTCAGTAAGATTATGGCTTGATAAAAATATTGTTGTACCATTCTTTTTTTCTTCTAATAGAACTTCAAACAACACATTCTGAACTAAAGGGTCTAACCCATTAGTTGGTTCATCTAAAATTATTAATTTAGGAGAGTTTATAAGAGCTTGTACTATAGCAACCTTCTTTTTGTTTCCAAGAGATAGTTCCCCCATTTTTTTATTTTCCTCTATCTCAAATCTTCTGCACAAATCTTTTACCTTATTCTTATCAATATCGTCGTAAAAACTTTCTGCATAATTTAATATATCCTTTACCTTCATGTCATTATAAAATCTAACTTCACTAGGTACATATCCAACTAATTCTTTAACCTTTTTAGATTCTTTTTCACAATCTAATCCAAAAATTTTGCAGCTTCCACTAGTAGGATATATAAAATTTAGCATTGCTTTAATAGTTGTTGATTTACCTGCTCCATTTGGACCTATAAATCCAACTATTTCACCTTTATCAACATCAAAATTTATATTTTCTATAGCTCTTTTTCCATTATAATTTTTAGTTAATGATGAAACTTGTATAGCTTTCATAAATATTCTCTCCTCTATTGAATTATTAACATCTGGTATTAAACTATCCACAAAAACAATAAAATAATCCACTATAAGGCTATTATACTGTTGATATTTTTTTAATAATTTTAATTATACATATCTTTTAGATTATGTATTACCTACACTTTATAAATAATATGGTCATTAAATAGATTTCCTACTATCTAATGACCTATCACATCTAATTATACAATATCTTCCTTTTAATCAAAAGACTCTTTTATTGCCTTTTCAAAAGTTCCAGTTACTATAGGCTCCCCCTTATCTACCATTAATCTTCCCAGTGCAATTACTTTATCAATTGCTAAGTCTGACTCATTAACTATTACTATATCTGCATCTTTTTTTGGCTCTATCCTTCCCTTACTTGTTAACTTAAGTGCATCAGAAACATTGGATGTTATTACCTTTAAAGCTTTCTCAATATCTATTTTTTCAGTTAATATAGCCTTTTTTACTTCTCCATAAAGACTCTCAACACTACATATTCCAAGCCCTTTTAACTTGCCATATTCATCAAAAATTGGCATACTTCCATTTCCATCTGATGTAAAAGTTATTTTCTCTATTGGTAATTCCTTATCTAATAGATACTTTAATGCCTTAGATGCTATCATTTCTCCTTTTTCTAAATTGTCTGGATCTGAACTAGTTGTTAAATCCATATATCCACCTCTTTTTACCCAATCTACTCCTGCATCTAAAAGTTCTTTTGTTCTACTCATATGTGTGGGTATAACTTGAGTTGCCGGTATTTCAGATTCATCTAACATCTTAAATAAAAAATCCAATCTTCTAGCCCCACCACCTAGATGAACATTCACAACTCCTGATTTATTTGATAAAAGTCCACCAACTCTAGACTGAGCAACTAAATTTATAAATTCATCTAATCTTGGTTGTGAACTTCTATTATCCGAAAGTGCAATCTCTCCAACTCCAATTATTTCATCTACAAGCATTAGGTCTCCTTTAATACTATCAGTCATAGTTTTTACTGGAACTTCATAAGACCCTGAATAGCAGGTAGCTGTTATCCCTTCTTCCTTGAGTGCTTTCACCTTTGCAATTAATGCTCTCATATTTCTGCATACTCCATCTGTTCCTATACATCCATTGACAGTTGTAATTCCTGCTCTTGTTATATTACTTAATTGCAGTTCTGGTGTCCTTGTCTTAAATCCACCTTCACCTCCGCCACCTATTAAATGAACGTGTGCATCAATAAATCCTGGAAAAGCATACTTTCCTTTTCCATCAATAACTTCAATGTTAATAAAATCTTCTGGAATTTTTATACTCTCATATATTCCCTCAATCTTGTCATTTACTATAACTATATCCTTTTCTCCTAGGTATTTTGGAGAATATATCTTTATGTTCTTAATAACTTTAATCATCTAAAAACTCACTCCTAAAATTATGATACTTTTATTTTCCCCCAAATTAACTCAATATTATTTATATACCTAAAATAAAAAAAGATTGCATTCTAATTTAGAATGCAACCTTTTTTAAATATATTTATTTATTAAATTTTGATACTTCTAATTCATTTGAGATAGCTATATTGTATACATAAGCATTAGAAACTTCATTAATAAACTTTTCTTCAAAGTTCTTTTTAATATCTAATAAATTTAGCTTTTCATGATAATCCATAATGAATGATTTCATTCCTTCAGCATCATCTAATGCTTCATATTTATAGTAATTTAATGCTTCATCCTTCATACCACATGACTCTTTGAGAACATTGTATATAGTTCTTCCTCCAAAAAGATCTGCTAAAAATCTAGTATAAGCATGTGCTACTAATAATTCAGGCTCTCTTTCGCTTAACTCATTAAGTCTTTGAATATAAGCTTTTGTTGATGCTAAAAGTTTCATTGAGCTAAGTCTACTACCAAATAAAACTCTCAAATCCTTATATATTGCCTCTGAACGATAAACTTCCATTGTTGTAAACTCTTTAACTATACGATTTTTATCATGCTTTTGCAAATTAAATTCTAAGGTTTTATAAATTTCATATAAGTTAAATAGATACTCTGAATAACTTTCTACTGAAACAGTACCTTCCTTTAACTTCTTTAAAATACCCGTATTCTCAGCCACATCATGTAACGCATTACTATTTTTTTTAATCTCCATCATTAAAGAATCCATATTAGAACTCATAAAAACACCTTCTTAAATATTTTATTCTAAAATTTTTAACACGGCACAACCCTGTTTATGGCTAAATAATAGTCTTTTAGAAAAAAACATTCAAACACCTTATTTACTTAATTTTAGTTGCAGGAACCCAAAAAAGGCCTTTATAAATAGTATTTAGTTATATTTCTCACATTCTCTCCATAATGATTGTCTATTAATTATTCCTTTACACTATGTTTAATAAGATGTTTTTATGTTAAAAAACTCCATAGAATATGCTTCCGAGTATTCCGGATATAATTATCGCTATTATAGGATGAACTTTCTTAGATAGTAACAATGCGCCTATTATAAGTGTTATTATTACAGATTTAATATCAATATAAGCATCCTTTGCTAAATCAAAAAATGCTTGTATTATCAAAGCTATTAGTACAGGCCTCATTCCAAGTAATGCACCTCTTAATACCTTTGATTCTTTAAATTTTTCCATGGCTTTTGATGCAATAGATACTAAAATAAAAGACATAGTTACCACCCCTAAAGTTGCAGCTATGCTCCCAAATACTCCTGAAACTTTATATCCAACAAAAGTTGCTGAATTTATTGCCACAGGCCCAGGTGTCATCTGTGATATACCTATTATGTCCATAAATACATTATTATTTATCCATTGATGATTCTCTATTATTTCTCTTTGGATAAAAGGAATCATTGCATATCCTCCACCAAAACTAAATGTTCCTATCTTTAAGAAAGTAAAGAATAATTGTATTAATATACTCATCTACTCCACCTTCTTCCTTAAAAATACTGCTCCATATAAGGCTGCTACTACTATTACTATAATAGGATTTATTTTAAAAATTATTAATGCTATTAATGCTATTACTAGAATTACTCCATTTCTAATATTCTTATCAACACCTTTTGCTAAGCTTATAACTCCAGTTAAAACTAGTATTGGTACAGCTGCTGATATTCCCTTAAATACAAGGTTTACATAATAATTATCTCTAAATTGCATAAAGAATGCAGCAATTATAAGGATTATTAAAAATGATGGTAATGCAACTCCAAGAAGTGCAATAACCCCACCGATTACGCCTGCTATTTTATAGCCAATAAAAAGAGAACAATTTACGGCCATAGCACCAGGAAAGCTTTGGGATACTACAAGCATATCCATAAATTCTTCTTTAGTTACCCAACCTTGCTTATTTACAACTTCTTCTTCAATAATTGGAATCATGGCATAACCACCACCAAATGTAAATGCACCTATCTTAAAAAATGAAATAAACATCTTTAAAACTTTATCCACAATATTTCCTCCATCTTTACTTTTATATACACATATTTTATCACAAACCCGCATATTTAATTTTATAAATACTTTTCTATATTACTTTTTAACGTATTGTTACTATATATACCTATTAACTTTTTATAATCAGTAAACTTATTGAATACTAATAAATTAAATTTTATTTCATTTATAATCTATATTATATAATTTAAATTCATTCATAATATTTTAAATACACTATCCATATACTTATCTATATCTTCCTTATACCTTAACAACATATAGAATCAAAAAAAGCGTGGACTTAAGTCCACGCTGAGATTTTGGGTTTGTGTTATTTATAAAAAAATCTATTCTTGTTCTAAAATGATTTTTTTAGCAGTTAAAATTGATGAAGCACTCATTGAGAATTCATCTAGTCCGTATTCAACTAATGTTGGTATAGCAGCTTCGTCTCCTGCCATTTCTCCACACATTCCTACCCACTTGCCATGCTTATGGGCTCCATCTATAGTCATCTTTATTAATCTAAGTACAGCTGGGTGCATTGGATTATAAAGATATGATACCTTTTCACTCATTCTGTCTGCTGCTAATGTATATTGAATTAAATCATTAGTTCCAATTGAGAAGAAGTCAACTTCTTTAGCTAACTCATCAGCCATTACAGCTGCTGCTGGAATTTCAACCATGATACCCCATTGAGTTGTATCTGAGTATTCTTTTCCTTCAGCTCTAAGTTCAGCTTTACATTCTTCAACTACTTCTTTAGCAGATCTAAATTCTTGTATTCCTGAAATCATTGGGAACATTACAGCAAGATTTCCATATACTGAAGCTCTAAGTAATGCTCTTAATTGAACCTTAAATATTTCTTTTCTATCTAAACAAAGTCTGATTGCTCTATATCCTAAGAATGGATTCATTTCTTCTGGTAATGGTAAGTATGGTAATGTCTTATCTCCACCAATATCAAGTGTTCTTATAACAACTTGGTTTCCATTCATATTTTCTAAAACATATTTATATGCTTCAAATTGCTCATCTTCAGTTGGAGCATTGTCTCTATCCATATATAAGAACTCAGTTCTGAATAGTCCAACTCCATCTCCTCCGTTAGCTATAACACCGTCAACATCTTCTGCCTTTCCGATATTTCCGCAAACTTCAATTCTCTTACCTGACTTAGTTACAGTCTTAACTTCGATAAGCTTCTTAAGTTCTTCTTGTTCAGCTAAGAAAGTTTCTCTCTTAGCTTCATATTCTTTAATTGTAGCTTCATCTGGATTGATTATAGCTATACCTTCAATACCGTCAACTATTACTTTGTCTCCAGTTTTAACTGAAGTTGTGATATCTCCAAGACCAACTATTGCAGGAATTTCTAATGTTCTAGCCATTATAGCTGAGTGTGAAGTTCTTCCTCCAATGTTAGTTAAGAATGCTACAACTTTGCTTCTATCTAATTGTGCAGTATCTGATGGAGTTAAATCTTCAGCAACAACTATAGTATTTCCTTCTGTTATTGCGAAAGCATCTCCGCCTCTACCTGATAAATTTGCTATTATTCTCTTTGAAACGTCCTTTATGTCAGCTGCTCTTTCTCTCATGTAAGCATCTTCCATTGATTCGAAAATCATAACGAAAGTGTTTGTTACATTTTCAACAGCTTTCATAGCGTTTAATTGATTATTTTCTATTTCCATAGCCATAGTTCCTGTGAATTCTGGGTCATCAAGTAAAGTTATGTGTGCTTCAAACACAGCAGCCTTTTCTTCTCCCATTTCTACAGCAGCCTTAGCTTTTATTTTCTCTAATTGGTCTCTTGACGCATCTAACGCTTTTTGTAATTTTTCCTTTTCTAAAGTTACATCTGTAACCTTTTCATCAGTTATAATTATTTCCTCATGCTCTTGTAAGAATACTTTTCCTATAGCGTATCCTTTTGAAGCAGCAATACCTTTTTTCATAATAAAATCCTCCTTAATTATGTTACCTATTAAAAAAATTAAGTACATAAATAAAACTGTTACAATTTAACAAGTCTTATGATAACTTTTACATATTAAGTACAACCCTTATCAATTATAACATAATTTTTTTCCTTGTTAATACCTTATAAGATATTTTTTGTCCAAAAATAATGGATTATTTATATATATTTTTGAATTTTTTACATATTTATTCTCTAAATTAACATTTATCCACAAAATTTTACATATACTATCATATATTGAAATTTAAAGAATATTTGTTTTTAAAAGTTTTTTAATATTTTATATTTATATATTTATTTTCTACAAATTCACTTAATTTAATGTGCTCTTAAAAAATAAAAATAAGCTAGATTTAAAATCCAGCTTATTTTTCAAACAATAATCTATATATAATTTAAGGGTTTTTAACTTTAATTATTAATTTATTATTTTGTTTCCATCATAGCAAGAGCAATTGCACCTAGAACCCCAGCTTGACCTTCTAATTTTGCTTTCTCTATCTTGCAATTATTTAATATAGTGCCTAGACATCTCTTTTTCATCTCATCATTTATTTTGTCAAACACTATTTTTCCTCCACCTGTAATTCCACCACCAATTACTATCATATCTGGATCAAATATATTTGCGTAATTAGATATTGCAGCACCTAGATAAGATAATGCTTCTGATAAAATTTCATTTGCTACTTTATCTCCCTTTTCTGCTTCTATAAATACTTCTTTTGCTGAAATATTTTCATACTCTCTTAATGATGTTTCAACTCGGCTTTCTAATGCTTCTATAGCAGCTTTTTTAATTGCAGTTCCTGAAGTCATAGCTTCAACACACCCTCTATTTCCACATCCACATCTTCTTCCAGTTGTACTTATAGTTGTATGTCCTACTTCTAAAGCATTTGCTGTACTTCCTCTATATATTTTACCATTTAATATGGCCCCACCGCCTACTCCAGTACTGGCTGTAACATATATCATATTCTCTGTATTAACTCCAGCTCCAAACTTAAACTCTGCAAGTGTAGCCACATTTGCATCATTATCTAAATATACTGGTACATTAAACTCATCTTTAATTTCTTTTACTATATTATAATTTTTAAACGGTAAATTTGCAGGCTCTGCAATTAATCCATTTTTTATATCAAGTGGTCCTGGTGAACCTATGCCTATAGCTTTTATATCATCTATATTTATATCTTCTAATACATTTCTTATACTACTTTTTATCTTTTCTACAATTTGCTCAGGTCCTTTGTTAGCTTCTGTTCCAACTATTATTTCCTTTAAAATAGTCCCAGTCTCATCTGCTAATGCTGTATATATCTTAGTACCACCCAAATCAACCCCTACAAATAACTTCCCCATAAAGTGACTCCTCCCTTAACCTCATCTATTTTTTATTAGTTAAAGTAAATTTATACTTTTTAGAATACTGTGTATTGTTCCTCTTTATCAAAAATATGAAGCTTATCTAAATCCATAACATATTCAACAGTTCCTTTTGTATTTACATTATCAGCTGTTGCTGTTTTTATTATCATTGTTCTTCCTTCACTCTTAAGGTATAAGAATGTTTCAGCTCCTAAGTTTTCTGATACATCTATTTCAGATTTAAATACTACGGCACCTTCTTTTTCTACATCTTCTCTCTTACAACTTATATTCTCTGGTCTTACTCCTACAATAACATCTGAATTTGCATGATTTGTTTCTCTAACTATCTTAGCTTTATCTGCTGGAAGCTCAACTTCATTATCTAACATCTTAATAAATACTTTTCCATTCTTTTCATAAGTTGTTCCATAGAAGGTATTCATTTGAGGACTTCCAATAAAGCTTGCAACAAACATATTAGCTGGATGATCATATATTTCTTTAGGTGATGCAACTTGTTGAATAACCCCATCTTTCATTACTACTATTCTTGTTCCAAGTGTCATAGCTTCTGTTTGGTCATGTGTTACATATATGAATGTAGTTTTTAATTGCTTATATAATTTTGCTATTTCTGTTCTCATTTGAACTCTTAATTTAGCATCTAAGTTTGAAAGCGGCTCGTCCATTAAGAATACCTTTGGATGTCTAACAATAGCTCTTCCCATAGCAACTCTTTGTCTTTGTCCCCCTGATAGAGCCTTTGGTTTTCTATCTAATAAATGTTCTATATCAAGAATCCTTGCAGCTTCTCTTACCTTCTTTTCTATTTCCTCTTTTGAAGTTTTTCTAAGTTTTAACGCAAAAGCCATATTATCATATACAGTCATATGAGGATATAACGCATAGTTTTGGAATACCATCGCTATATCTCTTTCCTTAGGTGCTACATCATTCATTAGCTTATCCCCAATGTATAATTCTCCATCTGAAATTTCCTCAAGTCCTGCTATCATTCTAAGAGTTGTTGATTTACCACATCCTGATGGTCCAACAAATACTATAAACTCTCTATCCTTTATTTCTAAATTAAAATTATTTACCGCCTTAAATCCGTTTTCATATCTTTTTTCAATATTTTTTAATACTAATCCTGCCATTTTAATTGCCTCCCTAATCTATATTCCACTAAAATTCAATGGATTTATTCTCTTACACATTGATATTAATTTCTTATCCATAGCTACTTTAAAACCTATAAGTTGTGAATTCTTCTGTACAAATATTATTTGCTCTCTTAATCCACTATCATCTACGCATGCTTTAACAAGCTTTGCTCCATTTTGATTTGCCTCTTCTACACCTTTTACATTTACTATATTTTTAATATCTAAAGTTGTTATAATTTTCCTCTTTTTCTTATTCATTATCTTAGTTATTACTAACTCATTTTCTGTTAATTCATATTCGTATTCTAAGAACATAGCTCTTGCTATAAGACCTAATATTATATATCCAACTATGAAAGCTATAACTCCAAATAACCCAACTATTACTGCTGCAATCATTGCAAGTACTACTAATGTATTTCTTGTAGTCTCAAATTTTTTTTGAAGCTTTCCATAATCTTTGGTTAAGAATTGCTCATAAAAATTATCCATTTATCTCCCTCTTTTATATATAAATTTATATCTAAACTTATTTTTTAGCTACATATAGAAGTTCTATCTCCTTTAGTAAACTATCCAAACAATTATTTCTTTCAATTTTAATAATTATATTCATAAATAAAATTTGCTAATGCACCTATAAGATTTGCATCTTTTTTATGGGTACATGTTGCTATAGTAGGTCTAACCTTTGCTATTTCTATCTCTTTCATTAAGAAATCTATCTTCTCATTTATTCTCTCTATAAAATCTTCTCGCTCTGATATAGCTCCACCTAATAATATTAATTCGGGATCATAAACATATTGAAGATTAAATATTCCCTTTGCTAAATTTAAATAAAATGTATTTATCACATCAATACATAATTTATTGCCATTCTCTGCTTCATTAAATACTTTAACTCCATCCCATGAATCATCTTTATACTCTTCTCTCACTTTTCTTACAAATGACATTGTTGATGCTACTTCACTAAAGTTTCTAAACTTTCCATCCTTATCTTCCATTATCATATATCCAAACTCTCCACCATGAAGATGTTTGCCATGATGTATTTTCCCATCGTGGACTATAGCTCCACCTATTCCTGTTCCGCAAACTATGAATAACATATCTGAAATATTTGCTCCAGATCCATTAAATGCTTCTGCAAGTGCTGCACAGTTTGCATCATTTTCTATACTTACTGGTAAATTAAATTCTTGTCCTAATATTTCTTTCCAATTTGGGCCATGTATATAAGGTATTGCACTTGCACCACCTATCACTCCGCTTTTTGTATCTACTGCCCCTGGAGAACTAATTGCTATACCTTCAATTTCAAATTCCTTCTTTGCTTCATATATCCAATTTAATAGTGTCTCTGTAAACTGTTCTAAATCTACTCCTACTTTTAATGAATTTCTATGATGTATATTTCCTTCTTTATCTAAGACTCCAACCTTTATTGCAGTTCCTCCAATATCTATACAAGCTATCATGCTATAAATCCTCCTTACACCTTTTAAAAATTCCTATTCTATCTGCAATTAGTATTACTTTTTGTTTACTGCTAATCTTTTTATGTAGTGAAATTACTAGTATTTTTATAGAAAGGGAGATATTATTTCATGTTAAATGAATAAATATCTCCCACTTCTAAATTAATTACTATCCTAAGCTATAAATTTATTTATTATTAGTCTTTTTCCACTCATCAACTTGAGCTTGCATTTCTGTTATTATTTTATCGATTCCTTGTTCTTTTAGCTTAGCGTTTAATTTTCCTAGATATTCATCAACATCTACTGAACCACTATAAATAGTTGCTTTAAATTCTTCTAAAACATTATTTACAGCTGCAATTTCAGTGCTTACTTTTGATGGATCAAATTTAAATCCTAATATTGGTGATACTTTTGCAGCATCATTGAATGCTTCAAATTCTTTCCACTTAGTTTCAGGCTCATCACCTACAATATAAGTCTTAAATAAATTTCCCATTGCAAAGTATGGAACATCGTATTTCTTTTCTTCTGGATTTATTAATTCAATTTTCTTATCACCAGTCTTTTTGTAATGAGTACCTTCAATACCGTAGTTTATTAAGTTTCTTAAATACTCATCAGTATTTAAAAGATTTAAGAATTCAACAGCTTTTTCTGGATTCTTAGAGTTCTTTGATACTGCTATCATTGATCCTGTTGTTGAACCATTAGTAATCCAAGTATCAGTGATTGTTGAAGAAACAACTGGATATTTTAAATCCTTTGACCAGATTGCATCTGCATAAGGTTGTCCATCAGCTTTAGTTACAAATCTCTTCTTAGCTTTATCATCTTGAGCTGTAGCTGAATCTGTATTTATATATCCTGCTTTATAGTATCTTCTTAATGTTTCTAGTGCTTTCTTCATTTCTGGAGTTTCAAACATATTCTTGATCTTTAAATCTTTATCGTTAAGATCTATTCCAACTGGATCAACTAATTGATCAAAGAATGTTGTAAATGAGAATCCCTTAGTTATATATAAAGGTGTCACATTTGGCTCTTTTTCCTTTATAACTTTTAACCATGGCTCTAAATCTTCTAAAGTATGAATATCTTTGTATGGTATGTTATACTTGTCTACATATTCTTTAGTGAATACCCAGCTTGGGGCTACTCCTAATTCCTTTTGGTTAGGTATAGCATATGTCTTTCCATCTATCTTTGCTCCATCCCAGAATCTTTGATCTATTTCTGCTTTCATATCTTTACCTTGATTATCTAAGTAAGGATCTAATTCTAAGAATGCTCCCTTTCTAGCATTTCCTAAATAGTCACCAGCCCATGAACAAGTAAATGCTAAATCATAATCTTCTCCTGAATTTATTACAACTGACATCTTTTGGTTATAATCACCAAAATCTACGAATTTCATATCTAAGTTTACATTGATTTTTTCTTCTAAGTACTTATTGGCTTCATCAAGTACCAATTTTAAATCCTTTGGCTCCTGCCCAATTGAATACCAAGTTAATGTAGTTACATCACCATTTTTTCCTGAAGTTTCGGTTGATTTTCCACAACCAGTTAATATTGTTGTAGTCGTTAGCACAGCACATGCAGCTAGTGCAACAATCTTTTTAAGTTTCATTATTTTTCCTCCCCTACCCTTATTAAACATCTTTAATAACGTTTACAATTAAAATTATAATATATCCATTTATTGTTTTATAGTGTACATATTCAACATTTACTTAAAATAATCTCACTTTAAATATTAAATACATCTTAAATAATTTGCTATATATCTTATTACATCTCTAATTCTATATAATTCACTTTCTTTATTTCGTTTTCTCCATATAAATGAGTAGTCATAAAGCCAAAGTTCAAATTTTTCCGCTAAATTCTTTTCATTATTTCCCTTTATCTCATCTTTACTATTTTGATTTTTAGAAAGCAGCATAATAAAAAATTCATTTATTAAATTTATTCCTCTTGCAGATACTATAAACTCTTGAACATCATGTTTCTTATCTATATTTTTAGCTAATAATGTAAGTGTTTTCTCTATATCTTTTCCTTTTTCGTAATTTCCTTTTATCTCTTCTATATCTAATTTTAAAAGCTCCTCTCTTTCTTTAGGACGTTCTTTAAATCTCACAAGTTCTGACCAACCTACCTTTTGGCAATTCCCAAGCTCTTTTAATAATGAAATTAACTTAAGTGACTCATCCCCGTACTCTAATAAAGATATTGCTTCATATGCTTTTTCAAAATCTTTTTCTATATTTGGATTCCATGATAACGAAGCACCATAAGCCATTCCTGGAACTGAATTTGATAGTAAATTAATATGTCCATAATCTCCCCAATCAGTGTTTAATACTCCTGTAGCTCCATATTCCACTCCATAAGATACCATTCTACTTATATTTTCAAATCCATTCTCTATAAGATTCATTAAATGACTCCATCCACCTACTCCTGGACATACATACTGCTCTAATCCACTTTCTGATATTTTTTTCGTATCATCGTCCTTAACTTTATACCAATAGTTCCAATTTAGGCATATAACATCTTTTGGTATATCACTCATTAATTCTGGATGATTTAAGATTACATCTCCCCAGAAAAACACCTTTTTATTATGTTTCTTAACTAAAGATATAACTTTGTTTAAAAATGTAGTATAAAGTTTTCCGACTCCAAGTTCTTCTCGAAGCTCACTACTCTTTCCTTTGCCTAAATCAAAAGTTTCATCACAACATATATTAAACTTATTTGAACTAAATAATGGAATAAATTGATTTATCATATCAGATACTAACTCAAAACTCTTTTCATCACTTACATTTAAAGTATGATGAGCCATTCTATCAATAAATGAGTACTCTATATCCTTACTATTTTCCAATTCGCATAAATCTCCATATGATTCTGTACGAAGTACTTCATATAAATGTCCAAAAGTAGATAGTGATGGTATTAGTTCAACATGTCGTCTTCTACAATACTCATCTAATAATAATATCTCTTCTGCTGTTAGTGGATCTTTATCTATCCATACTTCACTCATTCCTTCAAATGCAAAAGTATGCTCTATATATAATTGAATTTGATTTATTTTATAAAAAGAAGCCCTATCTACTAATTCTTTTAATGTATCTAAAGTTGGAACCTTCCCCCTTGTAACATCATGATAGTATCCACGATTTTTAAAATAGGGTTCATCCTCTATAAGTATTCCTGATATAACAGCTCCCTCTTGTCTTATTAATTGTATTAATGTTTGTACCCCATAGAATATTCCTGATCCTTGTGCTCCTTTTATTTCAATACAATCATTTTCTACTAAAATCTCATATGCTTCATTTTTCAATGAATTTTTTCTAGTGAATCTTATAGTACCTCTTTTATAACTTTCTTCAAAGCATTTGTTTATTGGTACTTTAAAACCAAATACACCTTCTATTTCTTTTTGTAATATAATAGCTGCTTCAAGTTCATTAAAGTCACAATTATGACCTATACTAATTTCTGTTCCTCTTTCTATGTTAAATTTATTCGTTGTTTTTTTATAACTTTTAGGCGTTGGTATTAAATACATCTCTTCATCTCCTTGTCATTTATGAGGGTCACTTTGTGACCCTCTTATATTTAACTAATATTATCTTCTCTTTTTTAGTAAGATTAATCCTACTAAAGTTAATAGTCCAGACATAGTGAAAATCTTAAGTGGTATAGTGAACCCTGTTGAAGGTAAAGTTTCATTGGCTTGATCTTTATCAGGATTCTTATTTGGTTTTTCATCTTGATTATTACCCTGGTTTTCATCCTTATCTCCATTCGGTTTACTGTTATCATCTCCTTGTTCCGGCCTATCTTCCCCTTGATCAGGTTTATTTTCTGTATCTTCTTTTATCTTATTTAATGATAATTTTTTAACCTCTTTATCAAATGCCTTCTCTATTTTGATTTCATATTTATTATCATCCTTCTCATATCCTTTTAAGTTTCCTGTATATTTAATGGTATAAGTTCCTGGATCTAATTTTGTTGTCCCAACTCCATCATCATTTGTAGTTATTTTACCTACTACTTTATTATCTTTTAAAACTTCATATACAGCATCTTTTATTACAGAATTTCCTTTGCTATCTTCTACTTTAATTTCAACTTCCCCTTTAGTTGAAGCTTTCTTATCACTTGTATATGCTAATTTAAATTTAGGAGTTGTCTTCATTCCTTTTCTACTAACTTCAAGAATCAAATCTCCTCCATCATTATTAAGCTTTATTCCTTCTAATATTGTTGTATCTAACTCAGCAGCTACGCTAACTTTAGTTGGGAATATATCATCCTCATTCTCATAGTAACTTAATATATCTCCAGGTTTTAAATCTCCAGCTTCTATAGTTCCATAATATTTATTATCTAATGTCCTTGGCGCAACTTGATACTCATATATTTTAAACTTATCTGGTATAGGAGTAACCTCCCAATTTTCATTTTCATAAGCTGTACTAAGCTTTATACTAGTATCCTTTCCTTCAGCTTTGGTTGTAAAGAATACTCTACCTTCTTTTGATCCAAAATCTAAATCATCAAATATTACTATTCCATCTTCTGCTGAAATCTTACTTGCAAATGGTTTTGTATCATTAATATTTTTATATAAAGATACTTCTTGACCTACTGGAACATTTTTTGCAACAAATCTATCCTTTGCTCCTACATTGTTAAATGCCCTTACTGAATTTAAAAATATATTTTCAGTTTTTGGACTATGAGCTTCCTCAAATAGTTGGAATTCATACAGTCTTATAGCCTTCCAAGGTGATAGTCCTGGATGATCTATCATTATTCTAAAATACCTTCCCGTTACAGGTTCTTTTAGATTTCTATCCACAATTCCCTCTGTATTATCCACTACAGTGTCCACATCTTTATAAGTTTTTCCACCATCATTAGAAACTTGAAGTCTAAAGTCTTTAGTATTGGTAAGCTTATCTTCTCCTCCAGCCTCCCCATGCATAGTAACCCATCTTTTAATTGTCTTTTCTTCTCCTAGATCTACTTCAAGCCATCCACCGAACATATCAGTAGTCGTACACCATTTACTATTATTATCAACAGTTCCATCTACAGCTTTATATGCTGGCTCACCTGCATTTTCAGAACTTGCTCTGACCTTTTTATTTAGTGCAACGTTTACAGGAACTTCTTCATTCGGTACTTCTGTATCATTTTCTCCAATATTCCAATTGAATTTTAATTGTTTTGCTTTTCCTCTATTATAATTTTTATCAACTGCAACTACTTCGAAATTAAATGATTTCTCATTATCATATCTATTAAATGGAGCTATATAATAAGAATCATTATATGTTGATCCTACATATTCCCTCTCTCCATTTGGCTTAATTCTATATATTTCATAAAAATCTGCACCCTTTACATCATTCCAATAAATTTTAGCTTCAGCCTTCTTTGAATTATGAAGAAGTGACTTATCTAAAGTTATCTTACTTGTAGCTTCTAGGATCTTATCATTATTTTTTTCTTCTATAGATATGTTTCCTACATTTATTTTGTAATTATTAATATCTTCTGAACTATCAAATTTTAAAGAAATCGCAGATACTCTTTTCCCCACATAATTAGCTAAAGAAATTTTTGCAATATTCCATTGACCTGCTTGTCCATCTTTAACATCAAAGAATACAAAGTTTTCATCATCATAACTATCTCCAAAGCATAAACCAATCTTCATATTATTTTCTTTTAAAGGTGTCTTATATACAAGAGATAGTTCTGTTGATGAATCTACTATATTTAAATTCGTACTATACAGCTTTATATGATTTGGATTTTTACTCTCTAAATTCCCTTCTATCTTTAATGAACTTCCTCCATTATAAGCATCATTTCTATCAAAATCTGGCTTTAATTTTGATCCATTTGACTCAACCATCCATCTCCATGTTGGTAGATAATCTTGTATTGCCCTATTATTCCACTCTTTATCTCTTGATAATTTTCCATCTATATAATAATCTTTTCCATGTCCTAAATTAAAGTTAGTAACAAATGGTAAGCTATTAATTGCTGATTTGTCAGCTACATAATTTGAAAGTCCAACCCATTTTTCGCTTGTATCAGTATTTGCTGGATCACCTGTAGGTCCAACCCAGAATTTCTGATCGTGTTTATAAAAATCGTCAACATCCTTTGCCATAGAAAAAGTTGAATTTGGACAATACATTGCTAGTGATGTCTTTAATTTCCCATTTTCATCTAGAAGATGTTCTACGGGGAATTTATCATTATATGCATTCTGTTGAACTTCAACACCTGCATATACATCATATTGGCTTCTGCCTACACTTTTTGCAGTATCAACACTCATATCAACTTTACTTTTTTCTGGAAAACTAGTTGATGGCATATCCCAATTATAATTTAGGAAAAACTCATCTGTAACTCTCTTACCTTCATTTTGGAAAAAGCCTACGTTTAATGGATTCAAAGAATCTTGATATTTAACAGGACCTTCTGTAGTCATTGAATCATACCATCCAATCCTTATATCCGGCGCAGTTTCTTTCATATAAGTAAAGAACTCAACCATAAGATCAGCATCTTCTTTACTACATCCATAACTTTCTTGATTTATAAACCATCCATCAAATCCATAAAACCTTGCCATCTCTATCATTTTATCGGCTACTTTAAATTTTCCATCTTTATCTTTAGCTAAAAATTCTCTTATTTGTTCAACATGACCTTCCCCAGGCCCCCATGGAAAACCTACTGTTCCAAGTACTGGCACTCCATTTTTATGACCAGAATCTATTACATCAGCTGTTGGCACTAAGAATATTCCCTTACTTGTACCTCCCCAATACACATAAGAATCAACATATTGCCAATATGAAAAAGCATATGCATTTTCTGTATCTCCCCCCTGAGATGGCGCATTATCTGACTGCGGATTTGTTAGTGCACAATTCATAATTTTTGCATCCTTGTTAGCATTCTTATTCACTACAGGACCTGTAAATCTGTCCTGTAATTTTATACTTCCTCTGTTGTATCTTGCATTCTCATCACTTTCTGGACTCCATTCAAGTAAAGTCTTTATACTGTATCCATTCCCTGTAGGCTGTAGTGTATTCCCTGCCTTTTCTTGAGTTGATTTTTGATACATTCCTTTCACATAATTGGTAGTTTCTTTCGCAACAGCATCAAGACTTGGAGCCATTGATGCTGTAATTGCAAGTGCTAATGCACAAGCTAATGGTCTTTTAGATGCGAAGCTTCTTTTAAAACCTCTAGTTTTATTTTTGTTTGGTTTGATGGACATTGTTATTTTCCCCCTCTGCTTTAAAAAATTTATAATATTGTCACTTGATCTACGAACATAAAAGCTGGACCTTCTCCTGCCATTATGCTCCAATCTGGACATAGACCTTCACTCTTTGCAAATATTCTTATATAACGTATATTCCATACGCTGTCTGTAGATATATTCTTAACTCCAACTTCTGTTCTAGGTACAGAGTTTTCATTATATATGCGATCTATTCTTTTAAAAGCTTTTCCATCAACTGACACCTCAAAATCCACATACCTCGGATAGTATATCCAAGCCCTGGTGTCTTGTAAGAAACCAACTGTTATACTATTTATCTTTTTAATCTCACCTAAATCAACAGTAACATCCATATCTTCATAATATCCAAGCCAATTACCATCTGTATAATCTGAAGTTCCCTTATTACCATCTATAAGATCATATACACCTTTTTTATTAAATTTATCAATATCCACTGGCTTGGTATTACCTATGATATCTTTTATAGACATTGTTTTATAAAGTCTTCCCTCTACGACTTCACTTTCTTTAAATCCATCTTTAAAAGCAATAGCTTTTATAGTTGATTCTTTACCTAAAATTATAGGGTTTTCATAAACAGGAGATTCTATATCTGGGGTACTTCCATCTACTGTATAATGAATCTCCCCATCCTCCTCATTGTTTTCTATTTTAAATATTTGAATATCATCATTTTTGCTAAGTATTACATTTGGAATTATATTAGGCTTTAAAGCTCTAAGCTTCATCTTTGAGTTTTTAGTAATTCTTTTATTTATAGGAATATATTTATCTATGGATTCTATATTTTCGGCAAACTCTTTATTTAGGAATTCCCCTGATTTATTAGGTATATTATTTTTGGAAAGAACTATAGTAATCTCATTTTTTTCACTAATTATTAGGATACTTCCATCATTTTTCAATTTAAAATCACCATCATCTAATGAAATTCTATATTCAAATCCATTATGATTACAAATTAACATCTTTCTGTTTAAATCTTTCAAAACTGGCAACTTATTAATATGAATAGCTAATTTCTTATCATTGCTAGAAATGCTCTTCATAGATATATTTATCTTACTTTCATTACAGTTTATTATGACAAAATTATAATTTTCACATTTCCATTCTATATTATAAATAGATTCCCCATTTGTTGAAAACTTAGGTTCTTTCCCCTTTAACCTTTGAATTTTATTTTCACTATCTAAAGTTATAAAATCTATTGATGCACGAGACTCATCATCACTCCACTTATGCGCATTTAATATAGGCAATGAATCAAATATACTTTCATCATCATCTAAAGTATCATCATAATATCTAGATTTATAATTTTCATTAAACAAATGTAAATCTCTTATAGAAAGTTTATTATCTTCCCAAAGAAAACTTACTCTATAAAACCTACTATTGTACCAAAGTGTTCTCAAATTCTCATCTTTATTCCAATCCTCTGATGCAGCAAAAGTTGTTGGAGGAGTTAAATTATATTTTTTCTTATACCACTTACCTGTTTCCTCTAAAGTCTGAACTCTTACCGCTCCCATTCTTTCAAGTTCTGCTATATAAGGAATTTGAAGTTCATATCCCTTTCTCATTGTATTCCATAAAAATGTATTTTCTTGACCTACTTGAACATAGGAAAATCCTAAGACGTCTTCCTTTGTAAATCTATCAAGTATCCACTTTACCCATTCTTCCGTTTGTCCAATTACGGAAGCTGGTTCTAAAGTATGTACTCCAGTAACTGATTTTCTTAAGCCATCTTCAAAACTATATATAGGATCTGGTCCAAGCATTCTAAATATAGGTATATCTATTTGCATTTCTGTTCTTTGCGCTGGAATGTACTCATTAAATTTACTTGGATAATATCCTTGGTTAAAATAACCTCCCCATAGTGTAAACCCATCTGTTCCAATTTGATCTCTACATAAAGCCGCCGCTACTACTCCATATTTTTCTTTAAAGTAATTAAGTGTAATTATATCTATTACCCATGATCCGACGGTCTTTGGGTAATATCCAAATATTTCTTTAAAATCCTCCATATAAACATCAACCATTTTCATTCTATCTTCTGGTTTATATCCTAGTGAATATCCTATATTTACATGGTCATCTACTGGAGTTTTTCCCTTCCACTCTACATTAGACTTTTTTGCAAGTGTCTCATCAATTTCCCACCACACTGCAACTTCATCATAATCATCTATATTTTCTTTGATAAGATTAGAATATTTTTCATCCATAAGTGCATCATATTTTAATGCATATGTTGCCGGCAGATTATACCGTTTTAATGTTTCCATTTGATATAAAACTGTATCAAAATCATCCTTTACAAACTCTCCACTAGGATAAACTGTTTTTCTTATAAAATTATAAATATTTACTATTGTAGGAGCTCTATCTCTTGACTTCATAACTCTACCTCCTGCTAGTATCACTATACTAGCTTAATTAACTTTTTAGATATATAAATAGAAGTATCTACTCATTTATTTATTCGTAGATACTTCTATGATTTCTTCTATATTCCTTCTTAATCTACTACTTTAATTTAAGTTTGAATGTCTTTATTTCAAATGGTTTAATTGTGAAGTTAACTTTATTTTCATCTGCATTAAGTACTTCTAAGTCTCTTTCCATTAGGTTACATTCGCATATTTCTTCTATATCTTTAAAGAACTCTAAAGTAGCATTTGTTCTCTTGTTGTGGAACTCATACATTCTTACTATTAAGTGATCTGTATCTTCAGCCTTCTTAATAACTTCAATCATGATGTTTTCCTTATTTACCTTAACTAAGCTTAATTCATCTTCTAATTCTCCAGTATGTGCTTCTTCAACTTTTGCATATAGTGGAGTATTTAACTTATAAGCTTCATTAGCTGTCTTTGCCTTCTTCCAATCTCCTTCATGACTGTAGATTGAATATGTGAAGAAGTGTTCTTCCTTATCTGCATCTGGATTTGGATCACAAGATGATTTTAATAGAGTTAATCTCATATTTCCATCTTTGATGTCATGTCCATACTTTGAGTTATTAAGCAATGATACCCCAAAGTCTCCTTCTGATAAATCTGCCCACTTATGTCCACAAACTTCAAAGCTTGCAACATCCCATGAAGTATTATTATGTGTAGGTCTTGTAACATTTCCATATTGAATTTCGTAAGTTGCTTCTTTAGTATTTATATCAATTGGGAATGCTGCTTTAACAACTACATCTCTTTCTTTCCAATCTACATATGTGTCAAAATCAACTCTTTCTAAGTCATTGTATACATATACCTTTTGTACTATTGTTGATTCTAAGAATTTTCTTTCTATCTTTAATGTACTTCTTACTGGACCTCTTTCTATTACTTCAATGTTTTGAATATCATCTATCTTCCACATTTTTTCTTTATAGTAGATATCTATATCCCAGTTATCAAAGCACATTGGCTTATCTTCAAATGCTTGTATTTCATTTCCTATAGCACCATCTTTTAATATTTCTCTATTAGATGCTTTGTTTATGAATGATACAATTTGTCCCTTATTATCAAGCTCAATCTTGAAGAATTTATTTTCTGCTCCATTTTCAGAAACTTCTACAACATCATTAGATACTTTAGTTGCTTCTACTATCTTAAATGCCTTATGTCCATTAGCTGGAATATTTTCTGCAAAGAATATTGCTTTATTTCCATCTATCTTTTGGCATATTAGTTCTTCACCATTGTTATCTAAAACAGCAGGATTAGTTATATCTTCTGGAATATCAAATGTGGCTATATCACTTCTTTCAAATCCTAGAGTATTTGATACAACAACACTTCTATCCTTTAAGTTAATGTTTGAAGTAATATTTGATAAACCTTCTCCTATTAACTCTTTACCATTTTGTATTAATGCCTTGTATTCAACATCTGTTACATCATAAACTTCCTTTATTGATGAACCTGGTATAATATCATGGAATTGATTTAATAGTACTGTTTCCCATGAATCATTTATACTTCTGTATGGATAGTTATTTCCAAGTAACATTGACATTGAGTTTAACTTCTCTGCTGCTGTGTACATATTTTCGCAGATTCTGTTATCTCTCTTATTTCTAGCCATTGAAGTATATGTTCCTCTATGGTATTCAAGATATAATTCTCCAACCCACTTTGGTAATTTCTTATTTCCTGAAACTTGTTCTTCAAGTCTCTTGAAATAATCTAATGATGTACCCATCTTAACTCTTGGAGCTCCTGGTATCCCTTTAGCTAATCTTCTTCCATTTTCAAGCATTTCTAGAGTGGCACCACCACCACCATCTCCCCATCCAAAGGAAACTAGAACATCATTATTTATATTCTTGTTTTGGTATCTTCTCCATGCACCCATTATTGCATCTGGTTGAATATGTCCATTATAAGTTGTAAAGTGTGATTCTCTTTCTTGTCCTGGTCCAGTTGTTGTTATAAAGTGTGTTAATACTTCTGATCCATCTATTCCTTGCCACATGAAAGTATCATTTGGAATTTTATTAAATTGATTCCATGCAATCTTAGTTGTCATAAAGTAATCAACATCTGATTTCTTTAAAATTTGAGGAATAGCTGCTGAGTATCCAAATACATCTGGAAGCCATAATATCTTGTTATCAACATTAAATTCTTCTTTAAAGAATCTCTTTCCATGTAATATTTGTCTTACTAATGATTCTCCTGATGTTACATTACAATCAGCTTCAAGCCACATAGCTCCTTCTGGTTCCCAAACACCTTCTTCAATCTTTTCCTTAACTTTTGCATAAATTCCTGGATGATCTTCCTTTAAGAATTTATATAGTTGAGGTTGGCTTGACATAAATATATATTCTGGATATTCTTCCATAAGCTTTAATACTGTTGAAAAACTTCTTGCAACTTTTTCTCTAGTTTGAGCAACTGTCCAAAGCCATGCAACGTCTATATGAGTATGTCCAACACATGTTGCAATTACATCCTCATGTCCACATAATTCTCCATAGAACTTATCATTTAAGAACTCATTTGCCTTCTTTACGCTCTCATCATATAATTCTGTCTTTGGTCTTCTTAAATCAATTAAGTTAACTGCATCATTTAAAACAGTTATCATATCTATTCTGTTTTTATCTTCTTTATCTAGCTCTTTGCAAACATCTACTGGTACTTTTAAATTCCAGTATAATTCTCTTGCAGCCATATCAATTACTACTAACTTACCATGTAATGTAGCTTTTTTATCAGCAAGCATTCCTGCATACGCATGTAAGTCTATTTCATACTTTTGACCTGCAACTGCATCATGAGTTAATATGACTTCTCTATGATTTATATCAACACCTTGAATTTGTTCTCCATTAACATATAGGATAAATTGAGGATTTGTTGCATCCCATCCTTCTTCGAATGTATGAAAGTTTAAAGCTATAGTTTCTCCAGCAAAACTTTCTGGAACTTCAACTGAGCACTTAAACCATCCATGACAGTCTTTTCCTCCCCATAGATCTCCTGTTTTAAATTCTCTCCAACCATCTTCTGGTGCTTCTTTTATTAAATCAATATTATGATAGTTTCCATCTATATACATATAGTTCTCAAGATTAATTTGATCTCTATATACGTGTTTTGAAATTTCTCCACAAATTTTATCAATTCTTTCTAATAAATAATACATAATATATCCCTCTCTAACTTATATACTCTATTGTCTTTTATGATTAATTTATATTTATTAATTTAATTTTTACTCTTTTACTGCTCCAACTGTTAGTCCACTTACGAAATACTTTTGGAAGAATGGATATGCAAATATGATAGGAATTGTAGTTATAACAACTATTGCCATCTTAGCTGTATCCTTTGGCATTGCTGCAGCAGCTTCTACTGCATTTGTTCCAAGGGTAGCCGAGTTATTTGCTAAGAATTCCATTGATGTCTCCAATCTAATAAGTAAGTACTGTAATGGAACTAAACTATTTTTATCAATATAAAGCATTGCGTTAAACCAATCATTCCAGAATCCAAGTGTTAAGAATAATGCTATCGTTGCTATTGCTGGAAGTGATATTGGAAGAACTATCTTTAAGAATAATTTCCACTCTGATGCACCATCTATCTTAGCTGATTCTACAACTGCATCTGGTACTGTTGTCTTAAAGAATGTTCTAAGTATTATAATATGGAATGAACTTACGCATATAGGAAGTATCAATGCAAGTAAGTTATTCTTAAGTCCTAAGAAACTCGTTACAACCATATATGATGCAACCATACCACCTGAGAATAACATTGGTATAAATATTAGTTTTGTAAAGAACTTTTTATATGCAAAGTTCTTTCTTGATAGTGCATATGCATAAGTTGTCATAATTACAAGCCCTAATAATGTACCAGCTATAGTTATAAATATAGTTATTCCATATGATCTCATTATTTCTCCGCCTGAGAATACGAATTTATATGCTTCTAAACTCCACTCCTCTGGCCAAAATCTATATCCGTTCATTTGAAGTGCTTGCTCACTAGTAAATGATATAATAATAACGAATATAAATGGTATTATACAGAGTGCCGCTAATATACCAAAGAATATATTAAATGCAATATTTGTAGGTTTTGATATAGAGTTAAACTTATTTACTCCATCCACTTCTTCTTTACCTTTACTGAATATTTTATTTTTTATTTTATCTATCATAATCTACACCACCTTTACTCCTAGAAGAATGCATTTTCGTTATCTACTTTTCTAACGATTCCATTTGTAACTAATATTAATATTAATCCTACAAATGATTGATATAATGCTGCTGCTGAACTCATTCCTATATTTCCAAGGTTAGTAAGTCCTCTATAAACATAAGTATCTATAACATTTGTTACTGAGTATAATGCACCTGAGTTCTTTGGTAATTGATAGAATAATCCAAAGTCAGCTCTAAACATTCCCCCTACTGCTGTTATGAACATGATAATTAATACTGGTTTTAATAATGGAAGTGTAATATATTTTATTTGTTGCCACTTACTAGCTCCATCTATCATTGCCGCTTCAAAGTATGATTTATCTATTCCACATATTGATGCTAGATAAACAACTGTTCCATAACCTACACCTTTCCATTGACTCATGAAAATTATTATAAATGTCCAATATCTAGGTTCTGTATACCAAGATACACTATCCATTCCAAGCGTATTTAAAATTCCATTTACATATCCCTTCTCTGGGCTTAAGAATGCGAATAAACAGTAACTTACTATAACCCATGATAAGAAGTATGGTAAAAACATTGAACTTTGGTAGAACTTTGATAACTTCTTATTTAAAAGTTCCTTTAAAAGTATTGCAAAAGTTACTGGAAGAACTATTCCAAGTATTATAAATACTAAATTATATAAAACTGTATTTCTTGTTATTAACCAAGCATCACTACTCTGGAACAAGAACTCAAAGTTTTTAAGTCCAACCCACTTACTCTTAAATAAACTTTCAAGGAATCCACCATGTATTTTCCAATCCTTAAAGGCTATTATAATTCCAAACATAGGTAAGTATGCAAATATTAAAAACCATATACTTCCTGGTACAGTTAAAAGTAATAATTCTTTATTAGCCTTTAATCTTTTGAACCTTGATTCTTTTTTCTTTTTAGCTAACTTATCTACCTTTTTTACCTCTTCAACTTTATTTACTTTTTCTGCTTTTTCTACTTTTTTTACTTCGTCTACTTTCTGTATCTTTTCTACTTTATTTACTTTGTCTACTTTTTGTTTTTCTTCTACTTTTTCTAGATTTCCTACTTTAGACATTTACCCCTCTCCCTTCCGTTCTTGTAAACGTTCCCTAAGTTACTTAAAATATATCATATTTAATATTTACCTTTAAAGTTGAAATAATCTAGATTTAGTGTAGAAATTAGATGTATCTATTTTCAACTAATTTTATTGCATAAAAAGATCCCCTAATTGACTATAAATTTATAATTTAAATCAATTAGAGGATTAATTTTCTCTATTAATAATTTTTCATTTCTCTCAATGTTGATGGACAAACTCCATAATATTTTTTAAACTTTCTATAAAAATAACTAGTATCCGTATATCCTATAGCCTTAGCAATATCATTTATTTTCATATTAGTCTCTAATATAAGATCTTTAGCTTTAATATTCTTTGTCTTATTTAGATACTCTGAAAATGACATTCCAACTTCCTTAGAGAATATTCTTCCAAGGTATGAGCTATTTATATTATATTGTTGAGCAAGTGTCTTTAAACTTAACTCTTCATAATATCTATCATTTATATTATTTATAATTTGTTGTACTATAGGACTATACTTTATAGTATTTGAGCACATAGCATTTATAACTTCCTCAACTTCACTAATTATAAATGTTTTTACACTATCTCTTGTACTTTCATTACATAATTCTACTATAGTTGAACTTAAGCTATCTCGTACATACTTTTTATCTAACTTAAACTCATCAGAAATATTATCAATAAGTATTATTATTTTTACTGATAAATCATATATATTTCTCGGAGTTAACTTACTATTATCAAATATTTCTGTTAAATAATCCTTAGTTTTATTTATATTCTTTTCTATTATAAGCTTATTTAGCTTGTCTATTTCTGATGAAAAATTCATTCTATATTCTTCTATATCAGAAACTTTCTCTTTGTACAAGCACATGTTAGTTCCTTCTGTAAGCATGTATTTTTTTAATCTACATGCTACTCTGTAACTATTTTTTAGCTTATCTATAGAATCTACTGTATCACCTATTGCAATAAATACATCTACATTTAGAGTATTTATTAATTTATCTTTTATACGATTGTAATATTCTATAATTTCTTCTCTACTGCATCCTTCATTCCATGAATTAACTAATATAGTTTGACCATCAAACTTATGAATTATTTCATAGTTTCCAAGTGTATTCTCTTCTATAATTTCATCTATATTTATATACTTACCATCTTCATTTCGTTTACTTATGGTTATTGTTGCTACTGTATAATATTTTTCATTAAAATCTAAATTTATATCTTCTTTTATTTTATATATCTCTTCTTTATTTATTTTCCCATTTATAAATTCAATTAGCTTTCTATTTTTATCTAATATATTATTTTTATTTTTCTTCGCTAACTTAATAGACTTTACTATACTTATTAAAGATTCTTCAAGTTCTTCTTCATTAATAGGTTTTAATATATAACTTTCAACTCCATATGCTATTGCTTTTTTTGCATATGAAAATTCATCATATCCACTTAATATTATAAAATTAACACCTTCATCTATAGCTTTAATCTCTTTTATTAAATCAAGCCCACTCATTTTGGGCATATTTATATCTGTTACAACTATATTGACAGGATTTTCTTTAAACTTTTCAAGAGCCTCTTCCCCATTTTGTGCTGTGTTTACAACTTCTAAATTTAAATTTTCCCATTCAATTAAATTTAATAATCCTTGTGTAATAAGTTTTTCGTCATCGACCAACATAACCTTGTACATGAAATTACCCCTCTCTACATGGAAGTTTTATAACAACCATTACTCCTCTACCATTATTTAGTTCTAATCCAATACCATAATCATCACCATATGCAATTACAATTCTCTCATGAGCATTAGTAATGCCTATAGATTTCCCTTCATAATCTCTATTTTTCAGACTATTATTTATACTATTTATCCTTTCTTTAGTTGTCCCATTCCCATTATCTTTAACCATTATTATTATATCTGTGCCATCTTTTATTATGTTTATCTCTAGGTAATTATCAAAATCATCAAGTCTTATACCATGAACAAAGTAATTCTCAATTATAGGTTGTAATGTGAATTTTATTATTTCTTTGTCTAATAGACTCTCATCACAGTTAATCTTAAAATTAAACTTTTCATCATATCTGAATTTAAATATTTCTATATATTTAGTGCAATATTCTAACTCATCGCTTATAGTTATTACATCTTTATCCTTAACTTGCTTTCTAAATAAAAATGCTAATGTATATAACATTTTACCTACTTCTTTGTCCCCATTACAAATAGCAGTCATTCTTATACACTCTAATGTGTTATATAAAAAATGTGTATTAATCTGATTTTGAAGTGCTATCATTTCTGCTTTCTTTTGATCTAATTCTGCTAAGTAACTCTTTTCAATATATTTATTTAAATCTCTACACATATCATTAAAGTTTTCTGATATATATCTAATCTCATCATTCTCATCTTTTTTCTCATCTATAGGAATTGAAACATTCAAGTCACCATTTCTAACTTTTTCCATAGCAATTAATATATTATCTGTTCTATCACTAAATTTTTTAAGTTTAATAATTAAAACGCCTAAAGCTATTATAAATAATATTATATCTACAGCTATCAAAGAATTTAAAAATCCTTTTGGTAAACTGCGTACACTATTCCTATTAAATTTAGCTACTGTTGTTAAATTAGATTTACTAGTTATTTTATAAACATAATACTCTTGATTATCTAATTTTACTATATCCTGCCCATTTTCTAACTTTGGAAAATCATCATAATACTTGTACTCAAAGTCTTTATTAGAATCATAAACCACGAATTCATTTTCATCTAAAACCATAACTTCATATTCATCATTATATTTTTTTACAATATTTGAAATGTTATTCAAATCATACGTAAGCACTATAAGACCTTCACTTTTTAAACTAGTTGGATTTCTAATTTCCTTAACAAAGCTTACAGCATTTTTTTTACATATAACATTAGAAAAATTCTTATTGTTAAATATATATGACTTGTTTATTTTTTCGACTGCTATTTGATTAGTTCTATTAAATGATCTGGTTTCCATTCTATCATAACCAATAAATGATATATCTATTAAGCTACTATTTGAAATAAATGAGTTTCTAGTAAAATGTTCTACCCCCCTATAAAAATACTCATTGCTTTGAGAGAATTTATTTAGTTTACTCTTTAAATATGTAACATTATCTGTATTTAAAAAATGTATTATATCATCTACTACATAAGAATCATTATACATAGTTTCAACTATTGAGTTGCTAGAATTAGTCATTTCATTAAGTACATCGTTTACATCGTAAGCAACCTTCTCATTTACATACATATTATTATCAATATTCTCTTTATGTACCCTATTAATAAAGTAAATATCTAATGCTGTTATTAAAAGAAGTATTACAGATATATAAACAATAAATAGTCTTTTATATATCATTGATTTTCTGGCACGCATATTTAACACCCCTAAATTTTACTTACCTCTAAATATATTTAACCATAATAATTATTTCATTAAAAGATTTTTCTATGTAATATATTATATTTTTAGTGTATTTTTTCTAGTTTTTTGTATAAAAAATACATAATAAATTGAATATACTCATTGATTAAATTATACTATAGCTATTAAAGTAAACATTTTCAAAAGGAGAGTTCATTATGCAAGAAATTTTTAATTTAGACAAAATATTCGATACTTTTAATTATATTTTTTGGTTCTTTTTGTTAAATATCTTCTTCATGATATTTAATATTCCGGTTATTTTGTTTTTCTTATTTGTTGGTATAAGTAATGTTTTTACGTACTTTCCACTATTCTTAGTATGCTTAATTCCTACAGTACCTGCTTTCACTGTACTTTTATATTGCATGGGAAAGCTTATACGTACTAAAAGTTTAGATATAGTTAAAGATTTCATTAAAGGAGTTAAATTAAACTTCCTTCAATCTTTATCAATGTGGATTCCTGAGCTTCTTATAATATTAGCTTTATACTCTAATGTTAAGTTCTTCTCTACTGTTAATCATAATATGTTACTTACTTGTTTATTTGCATCACTGCTTATACTTGCAGCTGCAGTAACACCTCATTTATATATACTAATGAGTAGATTTTCAATGAAGAACTTCGATCTTTTGAAGACTTCTTTTATATTAACTTTTACAAGACCAATAATAACTATAACTAATATATTAATTCTAATTGTTTCACTTGTATTATTTGAAATAGCACCTGGAACAATGGCACTATTTATAGCTAGTATACTTGCTTTTTCACTTATATTTACGAATAAAGCACTATTACTTGAACTTGAACAAGCATCAAAAAATAATTCTTAATTATAAATATTTTGGAGGAAATTTTATGAACACTACTACAATTAATAAACTAGATATTATTAAAGATACTGTACGAGAAATAGGAACTGACTTATCAAATAAAATATCTGATGAAAAATTAAAGACTTTATTTTATAACTGTTTTATAAATACAATAGAGACAACTGTTGATGTATCAGAAAATGATGCTTTTGTAATAACAGGAGATATTCCTGCTATGTGGCTTAGAGATTCAACATCACAAATAGAGCACTACTTACCATTTGTTAAAGAGAATGAGTGCTTAAAAGATATATTTACTGGTCTTATTAAAAGACAAATGAAATGCATTTTAATAGATCCTTATGCTAATGCTTTTAATAAAGAAGCTAATGGTCAAAAGTGGGACAACGACATAACTAAAGATAGTCCTTGGGTATGGGAAAGAAAATATGAGATAGATTCTCTTTGTTATCCTGTACGTTTAATGTATAAATATTTTAAAGAAACTAACGATACATCTTTCTTTGATAAAGAAATAAGAACTGTGTTTAATATAATAATTGACTTATGGAAAACTGAGCAATATCACTTTGAGAAGTCGGATTACTCATTCCAAAGATTAAACTGCTCACCTACAGATACACTATGTAATAATGGGCTTGGAAATCCAGTAGGATTCACAGGTATGACTTGGTCAGGATTTAGACCTAGTGATGATGCTTGCCAATATGGATACTTAGTTCCTGCTAATATGTTTGCAAGTGTAGCTTTAGGTTATATTGAAGAAATTGCTGAAACTATATATAAAGATACTGAGCTTAAAGAAAAAGCAAGAAGCCTAAGATGTGAAATAGAAGCTGGTATAGAAAAGTTTGGTATAGTTCATGATGAAGAATTTGGTGATATATACGCTTATGAAGTAGATGGCCTTGGAAATTATAACTTTATGGATGATGCAAATGTCCCTAGTCTTCTATCAATACCTTATCTTGAGTTTAGAGGAATTGACGATGAAATATATCAGAATACACGAAGATTTATACTAAGTAAAAATAATCCATTCTACTACGAAGGAACTGAAGCTTGTGGTATAGGAAGTCCTCATACTCCACCTGAGTATATATGGCATATAGCACTTTCAATGCAAGGTCTTACTACTAATAATACAGATGAGATTAAAGACTTAATCAAAACTTTAATTTCAACTGATGCTGGTACAGGCTTTATGCATGAAGGCTTCTATTGTAATGATTCAAATCAATTTACTAGAGATTGGTTTGCTTGGTCAAACTCTCTATTTGCACATTTTATTTATGAAACAATAGTTAAAAATCAAATACACCTTTAAATAAAAATGGCTATCTTAAAATTCATTTTAAGATAGCCATTATTTTATTTAATTAATCAATTCTATAATTTATAAACCCTATATTCATATTTCTATTTTTCTCTATTAATTTTTCAACATTTGAAACATTATCTGACCAATTCATAGAGTAATTAAATTCTATAAATCCTCCTAAAGATGCCTTAAAATTAGTCTCCCAAATATTATTCATAACCCATGAATATAACTCATACTCATTATGATTTGTATATTTTTCATGAAACAATTTTTTAGAGTTCTCATATTGAAGCTTTGATGTATATATTAATGATGTATCTGGCATTGATATACTAACTCCATAGTTATTTTCTATTAAAGCAATTCCATCTTGAACTAAAAAAAAGTCACAATTAGTTCCAGGTAATTGATCTTTTTTTACTTGGATTGTGCATCCAGTTTTCTCACAATATAAATCCATCTTTTTATTATTAAATGCAAAAGGCATTGCAATGTATAAACTTTCTGGATCCCATACACTATCTTTATTAACTAGTACATTTATATCTGCTCTCTTGTTATCATTATAAACTTTAATTATTACTTCCAATAAGCTTGTTCCTTTAAGGCTTAATTTTAAGTGTATTTTACCAAATATTTTCCCAACTTCCGTTACTTCTATTGAATCTATAGTAGGATAATGCACCTTTGCATTCTTTCCTCTCATATTGCGGCCTAATACTTGTCTAACTTTATATTGAGCTTCAGCAGTTTGTCCTTCACCCCTAGTTAATTCATATATAGGCATGAATGCTCCTGTTTTCGCATCATTATCTATCAATTCTACATTGTTTATCTTATCAAACCAACTTATTATCCCTCTATCGTAATTCCACTCTATTTTTAAGTGATTATTTTCATAAATTTGATCATACTTTTTAATATTATTCTCTTCTTCATACACATATATATCGTCTATTCTTTGACAACACATATTTTCATTTTTTATTTTTACATATGGAACTTCATTCTCTAGCCTTTTAATTATTAAAGTTCGCTCTTCTTTAGGATTTAAAGTAATTATGAAATTAATATATTTGCCTCTTGGATGATTTTCGCTTTGAGTTAAGTATCTATTCCCTAAATTATCCTCTACAACCTCTTCTAGATCTGATGTCTCCCAATAATCTAATGACAACTTAACACATTCAGTTACTTTTATATTATGAGGATTAATTATTTTAAATTTTGGTTTTCTGTTAGGCTTTAAACTACTCATACCTTTCTTCTCTAATATAAAGTTATAATTTCTTATTGCAGCCTCATGAGCGTTTATAGCATATGATGCATTTTTATAATCGAGAAGATTTACAAAACTATTCCATGGGTTTGTTATTGATGAAGAATGTCCCCATGTATGCTCTGCATAAAGTGCTAGCATATCCTCACATCTATTTATAAGATTTCTATCACTTAATTTAAAATCTTCATCTAGTAATTTAGTGGTTTTTAATACTCTTTGTGCTTCTTTGAATATTTTATTTACATGTGGAGTACTTCCAACACCAAACGCCCACCAATCAGGCCAATCTCCTCTATAAGTAGGTATTTGTTCATTAGCTTTTTCTAAATTCTTAAAGAAATTCTCTAATGTTGTCATCTTTATAGTTACTTCTTCTCCAAACTCTTTATTCCACCAATTAATAAAGTCTAATACTTCTATATTAGGAGAACCATTGTCTGTTGGTAACCCATGAATAGTTATAGGAACAAAGTTGTATTCATAATCTTGTTTTTCAAGCCCCTTTAAATATCTAAACATTCTAATTGTTCCATACTCTTTTAATTTATCTCTAGTAAATGTTGATTCTAATTCATCTCTATTTATATACGAGCCTGTAGCAGTGCCTACCATTCCAAACTCATTTCCAAAATGATAATGCTCTCCATTCCATACTAATATTTTATTTCCTTTTGGAGTTTCCCAATAAAATGGAGTTTGTTTTTTAAATAGTGGATACATTCCATGATGTGTATGAACACAAGAAAATAAATTTCTTATTCCACAATCATATAGTGCATCTGAATAACCCCAACTATATCCATTAATATCAGCGGTCATTGCACTATTTATATCTATTCCTATACTCTTACAGTAATTAACCCCTTTTAAAATTTGATTTTTCAAATTATCATAATCTATAAGCTCATTAAAATTCAGATAGTTACCTGTAATCTCTATTCCTACGTTTTTAACACAAGTTTCAAAACGCTTCTTCCATTCATTATCTACATATTTTAAGAAGCTCTCAACACCCCAAAAGCTTTCGCAGGTCCAAATGAACTCTCCTTCTTTTCCTACTTGTCTCAGCTTTTCGCTTATTTCAATAGCTTGTTTAATAAAATTTATATGATATAACTCTATGGTTTCTTGGCTTTGTGTGTATCCTATATCCGTATGTGAATGATGTATAAGTAATACTTCCCATTTTCTATTCAAGTTTACTGGCTTCATATATATTCCTCACTTCAAATTATTTTATAAATTTAATTTTTTATATTTTATTTCGCCTTTTCCATACTCAAATTAAACTTTACATAAATTACACTTACTACTTTAATTAAATTACATAGATTTATTATCTTAATAATGAGCTAAATTATATTTCTATCTATAAATTTTATAATCCTATTCTTTTAATTTATCTCAAGCTCTGCAATTACCGGATAATGATCTGATGGATACCCCTCATAGATTGTTCTATCATCTATATATAATTTATTGCAACTGATACCATTTGATATTAGTATAAAGTCTATTATTCCTCCATCATATCCTCCTTTAAAATCGTGGAAAGTACCTTTTATACTATGACTTACTTCATCATAGATATTTCTTAAGTAAGAATCACCTATCTTAAATTCCTTTATAATATCAAGAACTTTATCACCTAAATAACAATTAAAATCTCCCATTATAATAAATGGTATTTCACTAGATTTAAATTCTAATCTAGCAAAATGTAATATGATTTTTATTCCCTCTTCTCTAGCTAGTTTACTTTCATGATCTAGGTGAGTATTGTAAATTATAAATTCTTTTCCCGATTTCTTTTCTTTAAATTTTGCCCATGTACAAATTCTTGTGCATGCACTATTAAAGCTTTTACTTCCCTTTACTAATGGTGTTTCCGATAACCAAAATTGATTCCATTTAATTAATTCTAATTCATCTTTTTTATAAAATATTGCGCTATATTCTCCTTTATCAAAACCATCACGACCTTCTCCAATAAAAGAATATTCTTCTAATTCCTTACTCATATCATTAAGCATATAAATAAGTCCTTCTTGAGTTCCTATACATATAGGATTATTATCTTTTATTATTTTACCTATCCTTTTTAATCTAATCTCCCAATCATTTGTTCCATCATCTATAAAATCATACTTTAAGTTAAAGGTCATAAAATTATTTCTCATAGTTTCTCCTTATTTTCTATATTATTTTATAAATATAAATCCCACTTTCTCTTCTTCTATGCCTTGATGTATATACTCTATGCTTGTATTTTCTTTGCTACATTTTACCTTAGATAAATTATATTTTCCTTCTTTATATTCCATAGTGTTTCCATCATCAAAGTAATGCACTGTACTAGCTTCTTCGCCATATACTTTAAATGTAACCTTATCTGGTCTATTCTCTACATTCATGTAGCTCTCTGTATAAGCAGGTATCATACTTCCTTCTTTTACAAACACTAATATATCTTCTAATTCACAATCTAATTTATATCTTCTATTTCCTTCATACTTTTTATTTGTATGATAGTTGTACCAATTTCCCTCAGGTAAGTATACAACCTTACTTCTTTCACCTTCACAAAGTACTGGAGCAATCAACATCTTATCCCCAAGCATAAACTCTTCTTTCATATTTTGAACATTTTTATCCTTTGGATATTCCATAACTAGTGGTCTAAATACTGGTAATCCACTATTATGTGATTCATAGAATAAATCATATATATATGGTAGTAACTCATATCTTAGCTTTATTGCATCCCTTGATATATCTTCTGTTTTTTCTCCAAAGGCCCAAGGTTCTTGTCTTCTTGTATACATATTTGAGTGATTTCTAAATATAGGTAGAAATGTTCCAAGTTGCATCCATCTTATAAATAACTCTTCTGTTACATCTAATCCAAATCCGCCTACATCATTTCCTACAAATGAGAATCCACTTATACCTAAATTAGCATTCATTGATATAGACATCCTCATTTGACCCCAAAGGCTCATATTGTCTCCTGTCCATACTGAAGAATATCTTTGCCCACCTGCATATGTTGCTCTTGTCATTGAGAATTCTCTTTTATTCTTATCTAATTCCTTCTGTGCCTCATGAGAACATCTACTCATTTCAAGTCCATATCTATTATGGAATCCTTTATGTTCAATTGTTCCATAGTCACTATTATGAATACATGACTCTAGCATAGTCTTATGATCATTATTAAATACACAAGGCTCATTCATATCATTCCATATACCATCTATATTATATTTAGATATAAATGACTTTAACTCTGATTTCCACCACTTTCTACATTCTTCATTAGAGAAATCAGGAAAAGCACTATCCCCTGGCCATACTGCACCAACAAATACCTCACCATCTAACTTTTTAGTAAAGTGTCCTAGTTCTTTTCCTCTTCTATATACTTCGTAATCTTCATCTACCTTAACTCCTGGATCTAATATTGTTATAGTCTTTATTCCCTTTTCTTTTAATCTACTTATAAGTCCAGCCGCATCATCAAAATGTGGTGTTTTAAATGTCATTACTCTAAATCCATCCATGTAATCTATATCTAAATAAACTACATCCAGTGGTATTTCTTTCTCTTCAAAAGTCTTTACTAATTCATCAACTTCCTCTTGAGTAAAATAACTAAATCTATTTTGCTGATATCCAAGACTCCATAGTGGTGGCATTTCCATTTTCCCTGTCAAGTTTGAATACTCTTGTACAACTTCCTTTATATCATCACCTAATATAAAGTAGTATTGAATTTGTCCACCATTTGCTCCAAAGAATATTCTATCTCCATATTGTTTTCCCATATCAAAGAAGCTTCTAAAGCTATTATCAAAGAATAAGCCATAACAACTCTCTTCCTTTAGTCCAACATAAAAAGGTATTGTCTTATAATACATTGTTGAATCATCATCAGTTTCAGGATCATCTGTATTATAATTTTCTGTATAGCTTCCCTTCTTATTTAAATCTCCACCTTTTTCTCCTAAGCCATAGTAAGCATGACAATCATTTATCTTTGATATATATATAGTTCCTTCATTGTCTTTAAAAGAGGGCTCAAAATCCTCACAAACAACATTTCCTTCTATATCTTCAAATCTAACTTCACTAGTTAATTTATTTATTATAGTAACTATCTTTCTACCCTTTATTACAATATTAGTCCCTACTTCTTCTACATCTAAGTTAATACTAGTATTATTTGATTCTAGTATAACTGCATTAGTTTCTATTGATTTCTCATTTTTCTCCCCTAAGAAAACCTTTACTATAGAATCATTAAAATAGATTATGTCTAGCTTAACTGATGAGAAATAAACTTCCACACTATTATCACTTACAATATAATCTCTATATGCCCTAAGTCCACCTTTATAACTTTTAAATTCTTTGCTTAAAGTCTCTCTATAATTTAATTGACTCATACTCTCTTACTCCTTTTTATAAATGATATATTTTTCATTTTAATAATTTTATCATTTTAAAATTGTAATTTCACGGTTTTGAAATAAGAGTATTTATTTACATATACTTTTTACACAATATATATAATAAGTACATCCTTGTAGTAAATATGCATTTTATCTAATAAAAAAATACACATAATAGGCTTAACTATTATGTGTATTTTTCTTATTTATTTTGCTATAAAGAAACTATTTTAAGATGGTTCTCTTAATTCTTATAAATCATCTATTAATGTTGCTGCTTTTGCATATGCAGTTGATTTGGCTTCAAAGAAGTCTGTCTTAACAGAATTTGCATTCGCTTGTCTATCAACCCATTCAGCTGGATTTGTATCATATCCAGCATATAAAGGATCTAATCCTATAGCTTTTAATCTCATATTACCTAAATACTTTATATAATCTTCAATAAGCTTTTTATTTATTCCTTGTATACTGTCTCCTATTACATAGTGACCCCATGCAATTTCGTTTTCTACTCCAGTTTTCATCATTTCTATTAATTCAGCCTTTAGCTCTTCAGTAAACATTTCAGGTTCCTCTTTTTGAAGTTCTCTTATTATGCTTCTAAATAACCAAAGATGAGTATTTTCATCTCTATTTATATATCTTATTTCCTGTGCTGAGCCTGGCATCTTACCATTTCTCTCTAAGTTATAGAAGAACATAAACCCTGAATAGAAGTAGATTCCTTCTAGTATATAATTAGCCATTATTGTCTTCATTAAGTTATGTCTTGTTGGCTCATTTACAAATGTATTATATTGATCGCCTATAAATTTATTTCTTTCAAGAAGTATCTTATCATCTTTCCATTGGTAAAGAATTTCATTTCTCTTCTCTGGTGAACATATTGTATCTAGCATATAACTATAACTTTGTGAGTGAACAGCTTCTTGGAATGCCTGTATTGTTAAGCAAAGATTAACCTCACTTGCTGTTATATAATTATTTATGTTCCCAAGATTAGCTGTTTGTATTGAATCTAAGAATATTAAGAATGAAAGAATCTTATCGTAAGCTGTTCTTTCTTCTTCTGTTAATTTCTTATAATCCTTTAAGTCCTGTGCTAAATTTATTTCTTCTGGTATCCAGAAATTATTCATACCTTGTCTGTACCAATCTGATACCCAAGTATATTTCATATTATTAAAATCATTAAGATTTGTAGTGTTTCCATTTATCATTCTTTTTTTTGAAGTCTCTGTATCTCCAAATTCATTGAAAAGCGGCTTCTTATTTATATCAAACATATAGTAGTACCTCCTAAATTCTAAGCAGAACAGCTCTCACAATCACCAACTTCAAGTGATTTACTTCTAACATAATATATTGATTTCACACCTGATTTGCATGCTTCTATATAAAGATTCATTATTGCTCTCATTGTATAATTTGTTGTTATATAAAGATTAAATGACTGACCTTGGTCAATATGTCTCTGTCTTACTCCATTCATCTTTATACACCATTCTTGATCTATATTATAAGCAGAATTATAATACCAATATGTTTCTTCTGAAAGATTAGGCGCAGTCTTTGGAACTATGCTTCCTTTCTTTTCTTCAAGCCAGAATCTTGATATTACAGGGTCTACCCCTTCTGAGGTTCCAGCTAGCGTTGCAGTTGATCCATTTGGTGCAATTGCCATAAGATATCCGTTTCTCATTCCATACTTTTTAACTTCATCTTGAAGTTCATTCCATCTATCTGAGTTATACTCTCTTATCTTAAAGTAATCTCCATTTTCCCAATCTGATCCTTTAAATACACTATAACTTCCCTTTTCTTTCGCAATCTTCATACTTGCCTTTATTGCATAGTAATTTATATTTTCATATACTTTATCTGCAAATTCTTTATGTTCTTCTGCTGTAAAGTGTACTCTATTATTAGCAAGCATATGATGATATCCAGATGTTCCAAGTCCTACACCTCTATATTTCTTGTTAGTTACTTCTGCATATGGCACTGAATAGTAATTTAAATCAATAACATTATCCATAGCTCTTATTTGAGTTTCAACTACATATTCAATCTCTTCTTCTCTTGTAACATCAACATTCCCAAGAACAACTGATGAAAGATTACATACAACAAAATCTCCGGCCTTAGTCTTTTCAACAACAACTTTTTCGCCATCTTCATCTATTATCTCTGACTTTTGTATATCCATTGGACTCATATTTTGCATTATTTCTGTACAAAGATTTGATGAATATATAGTTCCAGTATGTTTATTAGGATTCATCTTATTTGCAGCATCTCTATAGAATGCAAATGGTGTTCCAGTTTCTGCTGCACTCTTAATTATAAGACGTACTATATCTTTTACTTTCATAACACGCTTATCAATTCTTTCATCATTTACACAATCATAATATCTTTTTTCCCATTCATCCCCATAAAAATCTTCTAGTGAATATCCTTTAACCTGTCTTATCTCATGTGGACACATCATATACCAGTTACCATCTATATCTTCTTCTGCCATCTTCCAGAAAAGATTTGGATAACATAAACCTGGGAATACATCATGTGCCTTCTTTCTATCATCCCCATTGTTTGTCCTTACTTGAAGGAACTCTGGGATATCTTTGTGCCATGCATCAAGCCATATAGCAACTGAGCCATTTCTAACACCTAATTGATCAACAGCTATAGCTGTATCATTAAATAATTTAACCCATGGTATTACTCCACCTGATGCTCCCTTAAATCCTCTTATCGGTGATCCAAGTGCTCTTATCTTACCTATATAAATACCCATTCCGCCACCAAATTTTGATACCTCTGAAAAGTTATCAAGTGATTTATATATTCCCTTTAAACTATCATTTACTGTATCTATAAAACATGAGCTTAATTGATAGAAAGGCTTTCTTGCATTAGCCATTGTAGGAGTTGCCATTGTTGCTTTAAGTGAACTTAAAACATCATAAAATCTCTTTGCCCAGTATATTCTTCTCTCTGGCTTTTCAGGTATAGCTAAATGCATTGCTATTCCCATAAACATTTGCTGTGGTAACTCTAAGACTTTTCTATTGAAATTTTCAACTAGATATCTTCCACTTAATAATTTTATTCCGCTATATGTGAATAGAAAATCTCTTTCTGGTTTTAATTCTCTTTCCAGCTCATATATATCCTCTTTTGAGTAATTTTCTAATATATATTCTCCGTATAACTTTTGTTCTGTTAAGCTTTCTATAAATCCATATAAATCATTATATGGATTCTCTTCATTATCTAAACCCCTATTTTTTCTTACTTCATCATAAAGTTTATACACATGTAACTTAGAAGCTACATATTGCCAATCTGGCTCCATATCTGTAGTAAGTTCTAACGAAACCTGAATTAATGAATCTCGTATCTCTAAATGACTCATTCCAGGTCTTATTATTAAATCTAACTTTTCTTTTAATCTATCTATAGTGTACGTTTCAGAATCATTAATTGATTCTAACCCTAATGCACAAAGCTCCTGTATTCTATCCACCAAAGTCCCCTCCAACAATATGTAGTATATTAATATTGTGTTTTTACCGAACCAACACAATATATTGACTTAATATATTATAGTTTTTATAAAGTAATGTGTAAAATTTTATAAAGCTTGCTATTGTATCTTATTGCGTAATTTTATCTAATAAGCTTTAAATATCTCTCTTTTTTAATAACTTTTATCCTTTGACAACTCAAACTATAAGACATTAATTATTTATACATTATCTGGTTTATACTTTATAAATTTTATAGTCTACTCCTCCCAATCTTCACTTTCTATATATAAGCATCCAGCTCCTAATGCTATTATCATTCCTGCAAACAAAAATGTTATTCTTTCATTATGAATTATTAAAAGTAATAACCCTACAATTATAATTGTAGTACTCATAATCATCTTTACAGTTCTTGTATTCATAGAGTCATCTCCTATAAAATCATTAAATCTTATCTTTATTATATGTAAAAACATGTATTTTATATACAAACTCCCAAATATAACCTTGAAATTTCTCTATTATAATAAAAAAGAAACCCGTATTAACGGGCTTCTAATATCCTTATTTTAAACTACTTTGCCATTCTGCTTCTTTGAAGCCAACAAGAACTTTATCTTCACCTATTATAAGTGGTCTTTTAACCATCATTCCATCAGAAGCTAGTATCTCTAGAAGATCTTCTTGTGATAAAACCTTCACCTTATCTTTCATTCCTTGCTCTCTATAAAGAACTCCACTAGTATTAAAGAATTTCTTTATTTCTAATCCACTTTTATCAAGCCATGATTTTAATTCTTCTTTAGTTGGATTTTCTAGCTTTATATCTCTATCTATAAAATTTACGTTATTTTCTTCTAACCACTTTTTTGCTTTCTTACATGTTGTGCATTTTGGATATTCAACAAATAAATAACTCATATTCTCTCTCCTTTAATTATTATCAACTAATATTTACTATTAATTATATCATACCTCTTTTATATTTTCATCTATACTAATGATGTTTGGGTTAAAAGGAAGGAATACATAAATTTTAAATAGATCTCCTTCTCTTTTTATCCTTGTTGTTCCACCATGAAGTTCAACAATACTCTTTGTAATAGCAAGACCAAGACCAGAACCTTCTACCGATGAAGTTCTTGACTTATCTCCTCTTGCAAATCTTTCAAACATTTCTGTTTCATTAAAGTCCATTTCATAATTTGCAACATTCTTAAATGAGATTAATACACCATTATCCTCTTTTATTATTTTTGCATATACTCTTGTATCTTCTAAAGAATATTTTAGAGAATTTATTGCTATATTTTCTATAACCCTAGATATCATTATTCCATCTAAGTCCATTATAATCTCATCTTCATCACACTCTACTTTAAATTCTATACCTTTATCTTCATAAAGAGATGAATACTCACCTATTACTTGATATATAAGAGATACTATATCTATCTCTTCCTTATGAAGTTGAAGTCTTCCAGAGTTTATTTTAGATACTTCAAATAAATCTTCAATAAGAGTTTTTAGTTTATTCGATTTTTGTTCTAATATCTTTAAATAATCCATTCTCTCTTCTTCTGATATCCTAGAATCCTGAAGTATATTTACATAATTAATTATTGATGTAAGAGGTGTTTTTAAATCATGTGATACATTAGATATAAGTTCTGTTTTTAATTTTTCATTTTGAAGTGCTTCATCTACAGCAACATTATATCCTTCTTTCATTCTGTTTATATTTTCTATAAGCTCTCTGATTTCAATTCCACCAATTTCTTTTACTGAATGTTCAAAGTTACCGTCATTTATTATTTTTACATCATCTTTAACCATTCCAATTTCAATATTTCTTTTTATTGAATACATTACTCCTATCATAGGTAATGCTACTATAAGTAAACTCCCCTTAAATGGATATGCTCCAAAGAAATTTACTATTATATTATTTTTATCTCCACCTAAAGCTAAAAGATACAAATATATTATATAGAATATAATACTGACTACTATAGCTGTTAACATCGCTCTTCGTGGACCTTTATACTTAAATACATGTCTAAATATATATATTATATCTTTTATTACATTTCCTCTTAATTCAACTCTTCCTTTTTTACTTAAAAATATATAAATAATCTTACATATTAAGAATATATCTATTACAAGAATGGATATAAAAAGATAGAATTCTTTAACATCGGCGTTTAATAGCTCTGCATAATTATTTTGTTGTGTATAATATATTTCCTCAAAGTTTTTTAATACTTTTTCTGAATATGTTATATTATCATTATCGGTTGATTTTGAGTCCTCTACAACCTTATTATATATGTTTACATTATTACAGCTATATGTAACAATATTCTCACCTTTATATTTTTCATTAATTACCTTATAAAGATTTTCACCTTGTATCTTCTTTACACCTTGAAAGAATGGATCATTAGTAAATATATCATCATTAAATTTATTTCTTATTACGAAATATATATTTTCAGGTAATCCACCTTTATTTGAATAAAAGCTATTATCATATATATTATTTCTAAGTGCATCTTTTTCATTTTCTGTTGAATATAAAAATTTATTTAAACCATTGGTTCTCTTATAGATATCTTCACTTAATAATTTACTTTCATTTTTTAATGAATTCTTATAAAATGCATCCTTATCAAAGACAGCTTCCATTACTCCCGTTCCATCTTTAGCTTGCGGACTATTTATATATTTTACTGATATATCTATACATATCATTGTTATTATAACGACTATTACTATCTCTATAAGCCATATATTATTGAAATATTTTTTCATCTTATTTTTCAATCTTATATCCAATTCCCCATACCACCTTTATATACTCAGGCTCTTTAGTATTAATCTCAATTTTTTCTCTTATTCTTCTTATGTGGACAGTTACTGTATTTTCACTTTTATAAAATGGCTCTTCCCAAACCTTTTCGTATATTTCTTTAATTGAAAATACTCTTCCAAGGTTTGACGCTAAAAGTACAAGTATCTTATATTCTGTTGCTGTAACTTTTATTTCTTCATCCCTAACTATAACACTTTTTGCAACCGTATCTATTTCTAAGTCTTTTACTTTTATAAAATCTTTATTTTCCATAGATAATGGACTTTCATATCTTCTAAGCTGTGACTTAACCCTTGCCACAAGTTCTAAATGATTGAATGGTTTTGTTATATAATCATCCGCTCCTACATTTAATCCTAGAATTTTATCTGAATCTTCCCCTTTTGCTGAAAGCATTATTATAGGAATATTGTTATTCTCCCTAACCTTTAGACATGTTTTAATTCCATCCATCTTTGGCATCATTATATCAAGCACTATAAGATGAATATTTTTTTCTTCTAATATCTCTAGAGCTTCTATTCCATTACTCGCATTAAATACTCTTAAGTTCTCACCTCTTAAGTAAATATTTATCGCATCTCTTATTTCTTTTTCGTCATCTACGACTAAAATATTAAACATAATCCTAGACACTCCTTTCCTTATAATTATATTATCGTAAATCAGTAGAAAAAGCATCTACCTTTGTTACGAAATTATTAAGCTTAATGTTAACTTAATTATACTATTAATGAATTTACAGGAAATATTGAATAATGTATTATATAGTTATATAAATTTTGTAAAAAGGGGGACTAATCTTAATGCTTAAAATTACTAATCTAACAAAATCCTTTAAAAAAATCCCTGTAGTAAAAGATATAAGCTTCAATATAAAACCTGGTGAAGTATGCGTACTTGCAGGCCCAAACGGTGCAGGTAAATCTACTACTATCAAATCTATTGCGGGGCTTTTAAGGTATGATGGTGAAATCCTTATAAATGGTGAATTTAATAAAAGTCCTAAAGGTAAAAAGTACTTTTCATATGTTCCGGAACTTCCTGGATTATATCCTCTTCTAACTATAAGAGAACATATACATTTTATCGCAAGAGCCTATGGTATTAAGGATTATGAGAATTATGCCAATTATTTATTTGATCTTTTTGATCTTGAGGATAAACTAGATAAATTAGGATCTGAATTATCAAAAGGTATGCAACAAAAAGTTAGTCTTTGTATTGCACTTATAACTAATCCAAAACTTATATTACTTGATGAGCCTATGATAGGACTTGATCCTAAAGCTATTAAAGAACTTAAGAATCTTATATTAAAGCTAAAGGATAGCAGAACTACTATTTTAATAAGCACCCACCTTCTCTCATCAGTTGAAGAGTTATGGGATAGAGTTCTTCTTATGAAGCTTGGAGAAATTGTTTTAGATAAAACTAAAAATGAGCTTGAAGAAGAGCTTATGGAAAGTGGTGAAAGTTTAGAAGATATATTCTTTAAATACACTGAATCTAAAAAAGAAAATATTAGTATAGAAGGTGATATTTAATGAGTCCATTTTTATACTTAGCTAAACGAAACTTTATAAACTACTTTAAGAGTTTTAAGTCCAAGCCATCAAAAGTGATACCCTATATATTTTTTATAATTATTTTAGGGTTTTCTTTCTCATCTGTATTTTTAGGAGAAAAAAATACTACCTTTACTGACTCCAAAATATTTACTGGAATAGTTACTATCGTTTCTTTATTACTGATTTTGATTTCCATATATTCTGGTATAACTAGAAAGAGCTTTTCTTATTCTATGGCTGATGTTAATTTAATCTTTACTTCTGAGATAAGTCCAACTAAAGTTTTACTTTATGGCTTTTTAAAAGAAATTGGATATGTATTTATATTTGGACTTTTCTTAATTTTTCAGATTCCTATGTTAATTGATAAGTTTGGAATTACTGCGCAAGGAATCTTTATATTATTTATGCTGATTATATTAATATCCATTACTACTAGTGCACTGTCACTTATGATTTATGGAATATTCACTCACTTCCCCAAAGGAAAGCAAATAGCTAAAAATATATTTATATCTATCATAATTTTAGTTTTTGTTTATTTTGCTTTAACTATTTATAAGCAAAGAGGAAACTTATTTAATTCAATTTTAAATTTATCTAATGATAATTTTTGGAACCTTGTTCCCTTAGTAGGCTTTTGCAAGATGATCGGTGAATCTATTTTTAGTGGGTTCTCAATTTCAATGCTATTGTCTATTATAGGATTGATTGCCTCTTCTTCTCTCTTTGTAATTGTATTGTGTAAACTTAACTTAGATTTCTATGAAGATGTATTATCTTCAGCTGAAACACGAGAAGCTGCAATGAGCTATAAAAATAGTGGATATGATGTTAAACAATTAGATTATAGTAAATTTAAGTATAAGCCCTGGACTAGAAAAAATATAACAGATAATTATTCATCTGAATTTTCTAAAGCTATCTTTAGAAGACAATTGCTTGAATATAAGAAAACTGGATTTTATTTTTTAAATTTAATGACTTTAATTCTAATATTAGGTGCAATATTCTTTGCAAAGGTAGTTAAAGGTGATATCTTTATTTTTCTTTGTATAATAGTATATATCTTAGTATTATCTGTTTCTGCTTCTAAATGGTCATTAGAATTCAATACTCCCACTATCTTTCTCATACCTGATAGTAGTGTAAGAAAGTTATTTTACTCAACTCTAACATCTATTATAAAAGTATCTATAGATGGAGTTATTGTATTCCTGTTGATTGGTGCACTTCTTAGAACAAACCCTATAGAAATAATTCTATGTATAATAACTTATATATCCTTTGGATTTTTAACTACTTATGGTGGAGTGTTTAACTATAAAATATTTGATAGGGTTTCTAATCAAGTTACCAAATCTTTAGTTATGTTCTTTAGTATATTTGTATATATAGCTCCTGCAATATTAATAGGTGCTTTTATAGGAATAAAACTTAGCTTTTTAGGTCACTATGCAATATATGCTGGTGTTATTATATATAATTTAATAGCTTCTATTATACTAATGAATCTTTCTAAAAGTATCTTTGATACTATAGAGCTTTAATACAAGTATTAATTTTAAAACCTTACTATATTTTAATTTTTTAATGAAAGTGTAATGAATCCTAAAAATTTGATTTGTTACACTTTTATTATTTGCTTTCTAACTTTGTCTCTACATTTGTATTTATATTACTATCTTTACTTTTATCTTTATTATCTATTGAAACCTTTATTAATATACCTATACACACTACTATAAGTACAGCTAATATTATCTTTTTCGTCTTTAAATTACCTGGCAAATTCATTCTAAACATAATTATATCCTCTCTTTTTCTATTTTATATTATAATTATCCTTCATACTTATACTAATGTCTATAAAATATAATTACTTAGTATAGCTATTGCTATATATTTAAAGGTATTAATAAATTTAATGATGTTATTCCTTGTATTCATGAAATTCACTTGAATCTAGCTAAAACCACTATTTTTTACGCATTAACTTTATTTAATATTTTATATATAATAAACAAAGGTATTATATAAATTTTTACAGGTACTTAGGAGAAGATCATGATTAAACTACTAAAAAGTAAAACCTTTATACTGGATGTAATTCTTATTTTTATTGGCTGTATTATAGCTTCACTTGGAGTTAATCTATTTTTAACTCATGCAAAGTTATTAAGTGGTGGAGCAACAGGGGTAGCACTTATATTTCAATATTTAACTGGCGTACAAGCCGGTATTGTTGTATTTATTATTAATTTACCTTTATTCTTAATAAGTTACAAACAGCTTAGTAAATCATTTACCCTTTATTCTGCAATAGGTATGGTTTCATTATCACTTGCACTTATTATAACTAAACCTCTTTCTGCATTAATTAAAGTAGATGACATATTACTTTATTGTATATATGGTGGTGTACTTTGTGGTGCTGGTTACGGACTTGTATTTTTAAGAAATGGTTCAACAGGTGGTACGGACATTATAACTATGCTTATTAGAAAAAAATATTCAAGCTTTGAAATTGGTAAACTTGGATTTATATTAAATTGTATAATAGTTATAGTTGGTGCTATCATCTTTGGTATACCAAAAGCACTTTATACTCTATTATCTATCTTTGTTCAAGGTGTAGTACTAGATAGAGTTCTAAGAGGTCTTAATAGTAGAAAACTTATGCTTATAATTACAAACGAAAGTCAAGCTATCATTAATTTTGTAATTAAAGATATGCATAGAGGTGTAACATCAATTCCAATAGAAGGTGAATATACTCATAAAAAGGCTAAAATGCTTTACTGTATAGTTACAACACGTGAAATGCTGTCATTAAAGAATGAAATTTATGCAGTAGACCCTATGGCATTTATAACAATAATGGATACATCTGAAGTTAAGGGTAAAGGCTTTAAGAGTGTATAGTCATATTTAAATAAGGTAGAGATTCTTAATGAATTTCTACCTTATATTTTTATCTATTTATATTTACTCTTATATATATATTTATTTAAGTGTGCTTTTATAGTCTTCTCTTCCCTCTACATAAAGATTATTTCCTTCTGAATCTATAACCACAATTATAGGAAAATCTTTAACCTCTAATCTTCTTATAGCCTCTGCGCCTAAATCCTCATAAAGAATTATCTCAGAAGATACTATGCTCTTTCCTATAAGGGCTGCCGCCCCTCCAATTGCTCCAAAATAAACTGCATTGTTTTTCTTTATTGATTCTACTACTTCATCATTTCTTAGCCCCTTGCCTATCATTCCTTTTAGACCTAAATCTAGAAGCTTTGGTGAATAAGCATCCATTCTATAACTTGTTGTTGGTCCTGCTGAACCTATAACTTGTCCTTCCTTCGCTGGAGTTGGTCCTACGTAATATATAATCTCATCTTTTATATTTATAGGTAATTCTTCGCCTTTATCTAAAAGCTCAATTAATCTTTTATGTGCTGCATCTCTCGCTGTATATATCGTACCAGATAAAAGTATTGAATCTCCACATTTTAAATCTTTAACCTTCTCCTCTGTTAAAGGTGTCCTAATATTCTTAACCATATACCTAAAACACTCCTTTTATATTACTGCTTCTTTATGCCTTGTTGCATGGCAGCTAATATTTACTGCAACAGGTAATCCTGCAATATGAGTTGGATAAACTTCAATATTTATCCCCAATGCTGTTGTTAATCCACCAAATCCTTGTGGACCAATTCCTAAACTGTTGATATCTTTAAGCAAATCTTTCTCAAGCTGTGCATAAAATTCATTTTTATTTTCTTCGTTTATAGGTCTTAATAAAGCCTTTTTTGAAAGATATGCAGCTTTATCAAATGTTCCTCCAATACCAACTCCTACAATCATAGGTGGGCATGGATTAGGACCAGCTTCCTCAACAGTTTTTAATATAAATTTCTTAACACCCTCTAATCCATCAGATGGTTTAAGCATAGCAATTTTACTCATATTTTCTGACCCAAATCCTTTAGGTGCTACTGTTACTTTTACTTTATCACCTTTTACTAAGTTATAATAAATAACTGCTGGAGTATTATCCTTAGTGTTAACCCTATCAATAGGATCTTTAACTACTGATTTTCTCAAATATCCTTCTTCATATCCTCTTCGTACACCTTCATTGATAGCTTCCTCTATATCACCATCAATAAAGTGAACATCTTGTCCAACTTCTAAGAATATGCAAGCCATTCCAGTATCTTGACACATTGGCATATTCTCATTTTTGGATATATCTGCATTCTCAACTATTTTTCCTAACACTTCTTTTGCAATAGGATAATTTTCTCTATCCCTATAATTAATCAAACTATCCTTTACGTCACTCCCTATGTAATAATTAGAACTAATGCATAAATCCCTTACACTATCTCTAATCTTGTTTACACTAATCTCTCTCATAAAATCCATCTCCTCTCCTTCCTAGTTTATTAATTTTTTACTATTTTTACAAGATGTTTTGATTATAGATTACAATTTTTTCTATAATACTACAAAAAGGACTAATATTTTTTATTAGCCCCTAATTTCCTCGGAAATATGTTAAGTCATTCTAATATTGGCTTCTCTGGTTTTTCTTCAATATATTTATTTATTCCTTTAATTATTGAATCAACCAACTTATCTTGATATGAATTATCCTTTAAGTTTTTTTCATCATCATGATTTGATAAGAATCCACATTCAACTATAATATTTGCTCCTTCATACCCATCTCTAAGTATCTTATATGATTTTTTAGCATCCTTAGCAACTCTATGGTTAGATGGCTGAAGCGTTTCCTTTACTGCACTTTGAATACTCTCTGCAAGCCCTTTACTCTTTTCATCACTTGAGTACCAAACTTGAGTCCCCTTACTGCTTGAACTTGTAAACATATTTTGATGAATAGATATAAACATATCGCACTTTGTTTCTTTCTTTTTATCACATCTTAATTGTAAATCGTCTTTCTTTTTATTTGATAGAGATGTATCCTCTTCTCTAGTCATATAAACATCATATCCCTCTTTCTTAAGTGCATCTCTTAGCTTTAAACTTATCTGAAGATTTATATCTTTTTCTATAGTTCCATTTTTTGTTTTTGCTCCTCCATCCCAATCTCCATGTCCTGGATCAATTAATATTTTACAGTCCTTAACTGATTCTTTTGAGTCTAATTGTACTGCATTTGTTTCTATTGGTATTATGCCTACTAATAATAGCATTAAGGCTATGCATATATTTTTTAAAATTTTCATATAGCTTATCCTCCTAAAAACTTATAATTTTATTATGTGATAAAAAATGTTTTTTATGATAGATAAGTTTTTTGAAATTATATCCAATAAAAATAGATAAATATTATATAAAAAAGAAGCTAGATTTATATCTAGCTTCTTTTAAAATTTAATTATACTGCATTATTTTCTATTACACTTTCAGCAATGTTTTTTGCATGATCTCCGATTCTTTCAAAATTTGAAATTAAATCTAGGAATATAGCTCCAGCATATGCATTGCATTTTCCATCATATAATCTCTTAATATGCTTATCTCTATAGCTTTTTTGAGATGAATTTATTCTTTCTTCAATACTATTTATTCCGTTAGCTTTCTTAACATCTCTGTTCTCATAGCTATCTATAGCAAGTTGAAGCGCTGTTGTTGTATAATTATATATTTCATATAACTCATCTATAGCATCATCGCTGTATTGTAATTTCTTATTTGATCTTTGTGCTGCAAGATCTGCTACATTTTCAGCATGATCTCCTATTCTTTCTATATCATTTATTATGTGGAATGTTGACGCAACGATTCCAGTTTCCTTATCTGATAGCTCACACTTCGCTAATTTAACTAGATAAGTCGTTATAGATTCTTCTAATACATTTATTATCTCTTCATTATCATAAACCTTCTTTATAAGCTCTTCATCCTCTTTCATGAATGCTTCCATTGATAATTCAAGATTTTGTTTTGCCTTGTTAGCCATTCTTATAGTTTCTTTTATAACTTGTCCAGCTGCAATAACTGGAGTTTCAAGTAACCTATCATCTATATACTTAGGACCAACCTTCTCTATCTCATCATCTCCTGGAACTAGCTTATTAACAGCTAATATTAAATACTTTCTAAGAGGTAACATTACTGCTGTATTTGCTATATTGAATACTGTATGTGAATTTGCTATTTGTCTTTCAACATCTCCAGGACTCATAGTTGTAACTAATGTACCAAGCATGTGCATAAATGGTATGAATAATATTGTACCACCTACATTAAATATTAAATGTAAAAAGGCTGCTTTATGTGCTGTTTTATTTGTACCAACACTTGCAATCATAGCTGTTATACATGTACCTATATTACATCCAAATAATATTGGAAGAGCAGCATTGATATTAATTGCACCTGCTGTTGCAAGAGCAATAAGTATACCTGTCGTTGCTGATGAACTTTGAAGTATAGCTGTTAGTGCAGCCCCGGCTATTATACCTATAAACATATTATCACTTATAGAAAGTACTAATTGCTCAAACATAGGTGATGATGCAAGTGGTTTCATAGCTCCACTCATCATTCCCATACCAGTAAATAATATACCGAATCCTAGTATTATGTTACCAATATCTCTTCTCTTTTTAGCTTTTGCAAGCATAACCATAGCTGCACCAACAAATACGAATAATGGCGCTATTTGATCAAGCTTAAATGCAACTAATTGAGCTGTTATTGTTGTACCTATATTAGCACCCATTATTACTCCAGCAGCTTGTGCTAAGTTCATAAGCCCTGCATTAACGAAACCAACAACCATTACTGTAGTTGCACTACTACTTTGTATTACAGCAGTAACTGCTGCCCCAACTAGCACTGCAATTATAGGGTTTGATGTAACTTTCTCAAGGATCTTCTTTAATCCCTCTCCAGCTGCATTTTCTAGTCCATCTCCCATTAATTTCATTCCGTAAAGGAATAGTCCTAGACCACCCATTAAGCTTATAATCGTCATTACTATAGAATTCAAATTTTTATCCTCCATCCCAAAAAGAAATTTATTTAATCAAATTACTATTTATATTCTCAATTTTACAATCTAAGTGTACATTATTTCTTAACATTTGTTAATATTTATTCTTATTTTTTAACCTAGATTTAATATAGCTTTACTTTTATTGCCATTTATTTTTCATAAATATCCTTTTTTATTAAAAGTTCATATATTTATTGTTAAGTTTATGTATATAGATTAAATTTTGGACAAAACATAACTTCCATAATAATATAAAATTCTACAAAAAAAGAGAAGAGTATAAAACTCTTCTCTTCCATATTCCGTACTCCAAATATTATCTCTTTGAGAATTGTGGAGCTCTTCTTGCTTTCTTAAGACCGTATTTCTTTCTTTCAACCATTCTTGGGTCTCTAGTTAAGAATCCAGCTTTCTTTAATTCTGACTTTAAAGCTTCGTCTGATTTAACTAATGCTCTTGCTACACCGTGTCTGATTGCTCCAGCTTGACCTGTGAATCCTCCACCATGAACGTTAACTAATAAGTCAAACTTATCTTTAGTTCCTGTTAAAACTAAAGGTTGGTTAACGATAACTCTTAAAGTTTCTAAACCGAAATAGTTTTCGATTTCTCTCTTATTTATAACTACTTTACCATTTCCTGGTACTAGTCTTACTCTTGCAACTGATTTTTTTCTTCTACCAGTTCCCATGTATTGAACTTTTGCCATTTTAAATCCTCCTCCCGAGTTTCGGTTATTAGTACTTTAATTCAAGTACTTCAGGGTTTTGAGCTTGATGTTCGTGCTCTGAACCTCTGTTTACTTTTAATTTCTTTAACATTTTTCTACCTAAAACACCACTTGGAAGCATTCTTCTAACTGCTTCTTCAAATGCGAATTCTGGCTTCTTAGCAAGAACTTCTCTGTATGGGATTTCCTTTAATCCACCAACGTATAAGCTGTGCTTTCTCATCATTTTTTGATCTAACTTCTTACCAGTTAAAACAACTTTCTCAGCATTGATTACTATAACGAAATCTCCGCAGTCAACATTTGGTGTAAATGTTGGCTTATTTTTTCCTCTTAAGATTGAAGCAACTTGGCTAGCAACTCTTCCTAGTGGCTTACCAGCAGCATCAACAACATACCATTTTCTTTCAACTTCTTGTGCTTTTGCAATGTATGATTTCATCTCTGTTTCCCTCCTTGAACTTACGATTCGCAATATCTACATATTGCATTTATGTTAAGATGTTAGCTCACTAAATCTTATATACATAAATATTCTAACAAACATGTATTATTATAATACACGCTTACGGGCGTGTCAACAAATTTTCCGTATTTTTTTGTATTAATAATAAACTTTTTCTAAAACAAGGCCATTTGGCGGAACACAAAAGCCTGCTTCCTCTCTTTTACCTTCTTCTATTATCTTTTCAATACTCTCAGACTTGATTTTTCCATGTCCTACTTCAATTAAAGTTCCTACTATTATTCTTACCATATTATATAAAAAACCATCAGCAGTAATGAAAATTCTTATAAAGTCTCCTTCTCTTTCTATGTGTAGGTCACTAATTGTTCTAGTAGACGTCTTTACTGAACTTCCTGTTGTCTTAAAAGCTTTAAAATCATGTTTACCTATAAAGTATTTACATGCTTTTCTCATCTCATCTACATTTAGAGATTCTCTAACATGATAAGAAAAGTTTTTATATAGTGCTACCTTCTCTACTCTATTTATTAGGGTATAGCAATATGTCTTTCCTTTACTATCATATCTTGAATGAAACTCTTCTGAAACTTCTTCTGATTTTACAATAGCAATATCATCTGGTAATTTTGTATTTATAGCTTCTCTAAACTTCTCTGGCGGCACATTGCTGTCTGTATAGAAGTTTGCTACCATACCTTTAGCATGCACCCCTGAATCAGTTCTAGAGCTCCCTGTAATAGCTACTTCATTTTTAACTATCTTGGAAATTGCTATTTCTATCGTTTCTTGAATTGTGTTTTTACTACTTTTTTGCTTTTGCCACCCTAGATAATTAGTTCCATCATATTCAATTGTTAATTTTATATTTTTCATAATCTCACCTAAAACTTAAAGTATTCTAATTACTATACTAGCTATAAATAATATTCCAAATATCCCCCATGCTATTGCATCATCCTTAGAAAACTTTAATTGTTTCATTCTAGTTCTTCCCGAACCACCTCTATAACATCTAGCCTCCATTGCCATTGCAAGTTCATCAGCTCTTCTAAATGAACTTATAAATAGTGGTACTAAAAGTGGTACCAAACTCTTTGCTTTTTGAATAATTCCACCTGATTCAAAATCTGCACCTCTTGCCTTTTGTGCTTTCATAATCTTATCAGTTTCATCCATAAGAGTTGGTATAAATCTTAATGCTATAGTCATCATCATTGCAAGTTCATGTGCTATTTCCTTACCTATAGGTCTAAGAAGGATCTCTATGCCATCTGTAAGTTCTATAGGAGATGTTGTTAGAGTTAATAATGATGTACCAACTACTAAGAATATTAATCTTAATGCCATAAATAATGCTGTTCTAATACCTTCAACATATATATTTAAAAATCCAAAATGAAATAATAATGTATCAGGACTTCCCTTTATCATAAATACATTCAATATTGAAGTAAATGCTACTAAGAAGATAATAGGTTTTAGCCCTTTTAATATAAATCTTGGCGGTACTTTAGAATTAATTATTACTGCAGCTATAAATGCAACAACTAAAATATATCCTACAAATTTATCTATTAAAAATAGAGAAACAATAAATAACAGAGATATTAATATCTTCGTTCTAGGATCTAGCTTGTGAGTAAATGAGCTCCCTGGTATGTATTGCCCTATAGTTATATCCTTTATCACCTATTCATCCCCCTGACTTTTTGACTTATTTCCAAATAATCTTACTAATTCTTTTTTGCATTGTTCTATAGTATACACTTCATCACTTACCTTAAAACCTCTTCTTCTAAGTTCTCTCATAAGATAAGTAACTTGTGGTACTCCAAGTCCAATTTTTTCTAAAGTATCGACTTCCTTGAATACTTCAGAAGGAGTTCCTTGTAAGGCCACAGTTCCTTTGTTCATAACAATAACTCTTTCTGCAAGCTTAGCTACATCTTCCATGCTATGGCTAACTAGTATTATCGTCATTTTATATTTTGTATGAAGAAGTTTGATTTGAGCTAATATATCATCTCTTCCTTTAGGATCAAGTCCAGCTGTAGGTTCATCCAGTATAAGAGTTTTTGGTTCCATAGCAATAACACCCGCTATAGCAACTCTTCTTTTTTGTCCTCCACTCAAATCAAAAGGTGATTTCTCCTTATAAGTTTCATAATCAAGACCTACCATCTCCATTGATTTCATTACTCGTCTATGTATTTCATCTTCGTCTAGTCCAAGATTTGTTGGTCCATAAGATATATCTTTTTCGATTGTCTCTTCAAAAAGTTGATATTCGGGATATTGGAATACTAATCCAACTTTCTTTCTTACATCAGAAAGCTTAACCCCTTTTTCTGTTATATCTTCTCCATCAACAATTATCTTTCCTGATGTAGCTTCTAATAATCCATTCATATGTTGTATTAAAGTTGATTTACCTGATCCTGTATGTCCTATTAAAGCAATAAATTCTCCATCTTTTATATCTATGTTTACATCATCCAATGCTTTTTTTTCAAAAGGACCATTAGGCATATATATATGTGTTAAATTCTCTATTTTAATTGACATAACGCTTCCACCATCTCATCTACATTTATTATTTTATTATCTAACTTTATTCCCTCTTTGTTTAACTCATAACTAAGTTCAGTTACTTGTGGAACATCTAATCCTATTTTTTTCATAAGTTCTACTTGTGAAAATACTTCCTTAGGAGTGCCACCCATTATTAATTTACCATCATCCATAACAACAATTCTATCTGCTTCAGCAGCTTCATCCATGTAATGAGTTATAAGAATTATTGTAATACCATATTGTTTATTAATCTCTTTAATATTATTTAATACTTCTTTTCTTCCTGATGGATCTAGCATTGCAGTTGGCTCATCAAAAATTATGCATTCAGGTTGCATTGCAAGAATACCTGCTATAGCAACTCTTTGCTTTTGTCCCCCTGATAAAAGGTGCGGAGCGTGTCTTTTATATTCACTCATTCCAACCTTCTGTAAGCTCTCATCTACACGTTTTCTTATTTCCTTAGGATCAACTCCTAGGTTTTCTGGTCCAAAAGCAACATCTTCTTCTACTATTGTAGCAACCATTTGGTTGTCAGGATTTTGAAATACCATCCCAGCTTTTGCTCTAACGTCCCATACATTATCTTCATCCTTAGTATTAAGTCCATCAACATATACAATACCATCAGTAGGTAAAAGTAGTGCATTCATATGCTTAGCTAATGTTGACTTTCCTGATCCATTATGCCCTAATACAACTAAGAACTCTCCCTTTTCAACTGTTAAATTTACACCATTAATAGCGTACCTTTCCATACCATCTTCATGTGATGTGTATTTAAAAACTAAATTCTCACATTTAATCATTTCTTGACTCATTTGGTCCTCCATATTAATAACTCATTCACTATTATATTGCTATCTAAATTATATTCTATATACAAATTTAATGGTTACTGTATATACACTTAACATTATTATATAACATTAATTTCAACTTTCAACCTTATTCAGAATATTTAAATCATTACTTCTCTATATAAAATACTTTTAAATATAACAAAACGGGGATTAAGATTGCTCTTAATCCCCCTCAAATAATTAAACTAATTCAAGTATAACTATTTCAGCTCCGTCCCCTCTTCTAGGGCCTTTTTTATACATTCTTGTATATCCACCGTTTCTTTCAGTGTATTGTGGAGCTATATTATCAAATAAATGCTTAACTACAGCTTCTTCTTGTACGAAAGATAAAACTTGTCTTCTAGCATGAAGATCTCCTCTTTTAGCAAGAGTGATCATCTTTTCAGCTAAACTTCTAGTTTCTTTAGCTCTAGTTTCAGTTGTTTCAATCTTACCATGCTTTAAGAAACTAGTTACTAGGTTTCTAAGCATAGCTCTTCTTTGGTCCGCTGGACGACCTAACTTACGATTAACTGCCATGGATTTACCTCCTTACTCGTCGCTTAACTTTAAGCTTAAGCCTAATTCTTTAAGCTTCTTTTCAACTTCTTCTAAGGATTTCTTTCCTAGATTTCTTACCTTCATCATATCATCCATTGATCTGTTAGCAAGCTCTTGAACTGTATTTATACCTGCTCTCTTTAAACAGTTATATGATCTAACTGATAAATCTAGCTCTTCTACAGTCATTTCTAGTACTTTTTCCTTTTTATCTTCTTCTTTTTCAATCATTATTTCAACATCATTAGTTTCATCTGTTAATGACATGAATAATTTGAAATGCTCTATTAAGATTTTTGATGATAAACTTATAGCCTCATCAATCTTAATAGTTCCATTAGTCCAAATTTCAAGTGTTAACTTATCGTAGTCAGTAATTTGACCAACTCTAGTATTTTCTACTTTAAAGTTAACTCTCTTAACTGGTGTATATATTGAATCAACAGCTATTGCTGATATTGGTAGATCGTCACTCTTATTTTTATTTTGAGTAACATATCCTCTACCTCTATTTACAGTTAGCTCCATATAAAGTCTTCCATCATTGTCTAAAGTTGCGATATGTAAGTCTTTATTCACAACTTCAACATCTCCATCAGTCTTTATATCTGCTGCTGTAACAACACCAGGTCCTTTTGCATCTATATATATAGTCTTTGGACCTTCACCGTTCATTCTTAAAGCTAAAGCTTTGATGTTAAGAATAATTTCAGTAACATCTTCCTTAACTCCTTGTATAGTAGAAAACTCATGAAGCACACCATCAATTTTAACTGAAGTAGTTGCAACTCCAGGTAATGATGATAATAATATTCTTCTTAGGGCATTCCCTAAAGTTATACCATATCCTCTTTCTAATGGCTCTACAACGTACTTACCATAAGTACCGTCTTCATTTGCTTCTACACATTCAATTATTGGCTTTTCGATTTCTAACATACGAACCCTCCTTATTTTTAAACTGGCAACCTTATTCTGAGGGCAACTGATTCTATATTTGCTTTAAGTTTATTGCTCTAACAAATATTACAATTATTTGCTGTATAACTCAACGATAAGAGTTTCATTAACTGGTACGTCAATATCTTCTCTTACTGGTACAGCAACTACTTTGCCTTCGTAGTTTTCAACGTTAGCTTCTAACCATTTTGGTAAAGTCTTTGGATTTTCAACGAAAGTCTTGAACTTTTCGCTTCCTCTGCTCTTTTCAGCAACAGTTATTACATCGTTAACTGATACTTTGAATGAAGGAATGTCAACTCTCTTACCATTTACTAAGAAATGTCCGTGGTTAACTAATTGTCTTGCTTCGTTTCTTGAAGCACCATATCCTAATCTATAAACAACGTTATCTAATCTTAACTCTAATAACATTAATAAATTTTCACCAGTGATACCCTTCATGTGTTCAGCCTTTTCATAGTATGATCTGAATTGACCTTCTAACACTCCGTATATTCTTCTAGCTTTTTGCTTTTCTCTAAGTTGTACACCGTAGTTAGATAATTTCTTTCTAGCTGCTCCGTGTTGTCCTGGTGCGTAACTTCTTCTTGTGAAAGCACATTTATCTGTATAACATCTATCCCCTTTAAGGAATAACTTCATGCCTTCTCTTCTACATAATCTACATGTAGCTCCAGTATATCTTGCCATTAATTACACCTCCTGTATGAATCAAATACTAGACTCTTCTTCTTTTTGGTGGTCTACATCCATTGTGTGGGATTGGAGTAACATCTTTGATTAAAGTTACTTCTAATCCTGCTGCTTGTAAAGATCTTATAGCTGCTTCTCTTCCAGCTCCTGGTCCCTTTACATAAACTTCAATGCTCTTTAAACCGTGTTCCATTGCTGCTTTACTAGCAGTTTCTGCTGCCATTTGAGCTGCGAATGGAGTACTTTTTCTTGATCCTCTGAAACCTAGAGCTCCAGCACTTGACCATGATAACGCATTTCCTTGTGCGTCTGTTAAAGTAACTATTGAGTTGTTGAAAGTTGACTTGATGTGTGCAGCACCATGCTCAACGTTTTTTCTGTCTCTTTTTCTTCTAGTCTTTTTAACCTTTGCCATTGCTTTCCCTCCTAACTACTTCTTCTTATTTGCGATAGTCTTCTTAGGACCTTTTCTTGTTCTCGCATTAGTCTTAGTTTTTTGTCCTCTTACTGGAAGACCTTTTCTATGTCTAATTCCTCTATAACATCCGATTTCTACTAATCTCTTGATGTTTAATGCTACTTCTCTTCTTAAGTCACCTTCAATTGTAAGTTCCTTAATATAAGTTCTTAGCGCGTTTACTTCATCTTCAGTTAAATCCTTAACTCTTGTGTCAAGGTTTATTCCTGTAGCTTCTAATATCTTATGTGAAGTAGGTAATCCTATTCCATAAATATAAGTTAAACCTATTTCAACTCTTTTTTCTCTTGGTAGGTCAACACCTGCTATTCTTGCCATTAAAATTTACACCTCCTGGTAATTGAAATGCCTAAAAGTTTATTATTTTTGATTATCAAAAATATAATATATATATAATAAAATTTTAGGTTAATAGAGAATTTGTTCTCTATCATCAGCCGCTCCTAAAATCTAATTATTTAATTAAATGCCTATATAATGATATGTGACTTTGACAAAAAAGTCAATAAATTTTAAATACCTAATTTGTATTTTTTGTCTAATATTTATTTATATTAGCCTTGTTTTTGCTTGTGCTTTGGATTTTCACAGATTACCATTACTCTTCCTTTTCTTCTAATTACTTTGCACTTTTCGCAAATAGGCTTAACTGATGGTCTTACTTTCATCGCTAACCCTCCTTGTAATATTTGATAGATCTTACTATCTTATTTTGCTCTCCAAGTAATTCTACCTCTTGTTAAGTCATATGGAGAAAGCTCCACTGTAACTTTATCTCCAGGTAAAATTCTTATGAAGTTCATTCTTAATTTTCCTGATATATGTGCTAGAATTGTGTGCCCACTTTCAAGTTCAACTTGGAAGTTAGCGTTTGGTAAGGATTCTACAACGACTCCTTGCATTTCTATAACATCATCTTTTGACATAAGGTAATCAACCCTCCTTAACAATGCCTCTTAATTTTAAAAATCTCTTAATTTTTAAGTCAGTATCTTTTCTCTCACTGATTATGGCTGCTCTTATCTCATCATCTATATTTTCTAAGAACTCTAAATGCTTAACCTTTTTCTTCTTAGGTTCCCTGATCTTTTTAGTATCACCATTTGCAAGCAATACATAATTTTCATCAATTACATTTGTTACTATATATAAATGATCTTTATCTCTACCAGCTAAAGAAAGTACAACTTTCCCAATCAAGTCATTGTTTTGCAAATTTTTCACCTCGATGATTACCTTAGAAATAAATAAGCATCGTAATATCACTTTGCAAATTTATAACTAAGCAACACTTTTATTTAATTAGTGTTAGTATTTCGGGACCATCTGGTAAAATCGCAACTGTATTTTCGTAATGTGCTGATAGGCTTCCATCACTTGTTACAACCGTCCAATTATCTTTTAAAGTTCTTACTCTAAAGGATCCTTCATTAACCATTGGCTCTATAGCTAGAACCATGCCCTTTGTAAGTATTGGACCTCTACCTGGTCTACCGAAGTTTGGTACTTCAGGATCTTCATGTAGATCTCTGCCTATCCCGTGTCCTACAAAACTTTTCACAACGGAAAATCCGTTTGCTTCAACGTGGCTCTGTATCGCATGTGATATATCTGTTAATCTATTACCAATTTGAGCGAACTTAATTCCCTCAAAGAAACAATCTCTTGTTACCTGTATAAGTCTTTTTGCATCTTCTGAAGCATTTCCTACTGGAAAAGTTCTTGCTGCATCTCCATGGAATCCATCAAGATAAGCTCCACAATCTATACTGACTATATCACCATCTTTAAGGATGTAGCCTCCGGGAATACCATGAACTACTTGATTATTTACAGAAATACATAATGAAGCTGGAAATCCATACAAACCTTTGAATGAAGGTATAGCTCCTTGCTCTCTTATGAATTCTTCTGCTATTCTATCCAATTCTTTAGTACTTATACCTGGCTTAATTTCATTTTCTAATAGTAGTAATGTCTCACCTACTATTTTTCCTGCTTTTCTCATCAGGTCAAGGGCCAAATCATCTTTAATTAAGATCATTATTTAGCACTCCCTAAAATCTTGCAGATACTTTCAAACACTTCATTGATTGCTTGAGTGCCATCAACTGTTGAAAGTAAGTTCTTATTCTTATAAAAATCAATTAGTGGTTGTGTTTGTCTTTCGTACACATCAAGTCTTTCTTTTACAGTTTCTTCTGTATCGTCTTTTCTTTGTACTATATCACTTCCGCAAAGATCACATTTTCCTTCAACCGCTGGTGGGTTAAATTTAATGTGGTAACTTGCTCCACATGATGGACAAACTCTTCTACCAGTCATTCTTTCAAGTATAAACTCACTTGGAACTTCGATACATAAAGCTGTATCTAACTTCTCGTTTCTACTATCTAAGAATTCTTGTAAGGCTTCAGCTTGAGCAACTGTTCTTGGAAACCCATCAAGTAGGTATCCATTCTTACAGTCATCATCTTGAAGTCTATCTTTAACCATATCTATAGTAACTGAATCCGGTACTAATTGTCCGTTATCCATATATTTTTTTGCCTCAATTCCTAATGGAGTATTTTCTGAAATATTCTTTCTGAAAATATCTCCTGTTGAAATGTGAGGAATTGAATATCTATTACTAATTGATTTTGCCTGTGTTCCTTTTCCTGCTCCAGGAGGACCTAGTAAAATAATCTTCACGGGCATCATCTCCATTATTTAATCTTATTTAAGAAATCCTTTGTAGTGTCTCATTATCATTTGTGATTCTAGCTTTCTTGTGAAATCTAGAGCAACACTCACTACAATAAGAAGTGCTGTTCCCCCAAATTGTATTCCTTTGAATGCAGTATAGTTATCTATAACTATTGGTGTTACAGCAAGTAGTGCTGCAAATATTCCTCCGATGAAAGAAATTCTATTAAGAATACTTTCAAAGTATTGTGTTGTAGGCTCGCCTGGTCTAACACCTGGTATAAATCCAGCAGATTTATGCAGATTCTCTGACATTTCATCTGGCTTAAATGTTACTTGAGTGTAGAACCAAGTAAAGAATATAGTTAATAGTGAATAAACAACTGGATACATCCAAGTCTTACTATTAAAAATACTCATTGGGCTACTTGTAACCCATTTTGCCCATTCATGGCTTTGGAAGAAACCTGCAATTGTTGGTAAGAATTGCATTACTGACATAGAGAATATAATCGCTATAACAGCAGATCCAACTATACTTAAAGGAATGTGAGTTGATTGACTTCTCATCACCTTATTACCAACTGCTTTTCCTGCATACTGAACAGGGATTCTTCTTTCTGCAAGTGAAAAATATACTACTCCAGCAAGCGCTAATACAGCAAATACTATGAATAATGCTATTTCAACAATACTTATATCTCCTGAGTTTTCTAACATCAACATAGATCTAATTGTCATTGGTAATCTTGAAACTATATTTACAAAGATTAGGATTGAAACACCATTTCCGAAACCTTTAACAGTGATTTGGTCTCCTAACCACATACAGAATGTTGATCCGACAACTAAAGCTAGTATGACTACTATCATTTGTACAGTTTTCATACCTATTGTTGCTCCCATTTGGGAAATTGTTGCATACATACCAAATGCAAGAATAACTGCTATAACAATCGATAAATACCTAGTGGCATTTTGTATCTTTCTTCTACCATCTTCACCTTCTTTTGAAAGTTGTTCTAATGATGGTATAGCTATTGTTAATAACTGAGTTATAATTGATGCATTGATGTATGGCATTACACCAAGAGCAAAAATACTAAATCTACTAAAGGCTCCACCTGATATTAAATCATAGAAACCCATTAAGTTTCCTGATTGAGTCATTCCTTTCAAATAATCAGCGCTAATCCCAGGAACAGGAATATGACTTCCCATCCTAAAGATTGCCACTAAAAATATTGTCCAGTAAAATCTTTTTCTCAATTCAGGTACCTTCCAGGCGTTACGTAGGGTTGATAGCATTCTTATTTCACCTCAACTTTTCCTCCAGCTGCTTCGATCTTTTCGATAGCAGATTTTGAGAACTTGCATCCTTTTACAGTTAAGTTCTTTTCTAAGTTTCCGTTTCCAAGAATCTTAACTCCGTCCATTACTTTTGAAATAACTCTTGTTTCTAATAATAATTCTGGAGTAACTTCTGTTCCATTTTCAAAAATATTTAATCTATCTATGTTTATGCTAACGATCTTTTTAGCGAAGATATTAGTGAATCCTCTCTTAGGAAGTCTTCTGTATAATGGCATTTGACCCCCTTCGAATCCTGGTCTAACTCCACCGCCTGATCTAGCGTTTTGTCCTTTTTCACCTTTACCAGCGTTTCTTCCTAAACCTGAACCAGTTCCTCTTCCGACTCTCTTAGGAGCCTTTCTGCTTCCAGCTGCTGGCTTTAATTCATGAAGTTTCATACTCAGTGCACCTCCTCTTTTTATACTTCTTCTACATTTAACATGTAGCTTATCTTTTTAACCATACCGTTTATTTGAGGAGTTCCCTCATGCTCTACTGTTTTACCTATTTTCTTAAGTCCAAGGGCGTTTGCAGTAGCGATATGGTCTTTCTTTCTACCGATTAAGCTCTTTACTAATGTAATTCTTAACTTAGCCATGCAATTTCCCTCCTAACCTAATATTTCCTCAACAGATTTTCCTCTTAATTTAGCTATTTCTTCAGCTGTTCTTAAGTTTGCTAATCCATTGATTGTTGCTTTAACCATGTTATTAGGATTGTTTGAACCTAATGACTTAGCTCTAACATCCTTGATTCCAGCTAATTCAAGTACTATTCTAGCTGGACCTCCAGCGATAACTCCTGTACCTTCTTTAGCTGGCATTATAAGAACATCTCCTGTTCCAAATTTACCGTGGATTTCATGAGGAATAGTAGTTTCAACCATTGAAACTGAAACTAAGTTCTTCTTAGCATCTTCTATTCCTTTTTTAATTGCTTCAGGTATTTCGATAGATTTTCCCATTCCAACTCCAACGTGTCCGTTCTCGTCTCCGACAACAACTAGAGCTGCGAATCTGAAGTTTCTACCACCCTTAACAACCTTAGTAACTCTATTTATGTTAACAACCTTTTCTTTAAGGTCTAGTGTACTAGGATCGATTCTCATTTATTTCCCTCCTCGTTTCTTAGAATTTTAAGCCTGCTTCTCTAGCACCTTCAGCTAATGATTGAATTCTTCCGTGATATACGAATCCACCTCTATCGAAAACAACTTCTGTTATTCCCTTATCGGCAGCTTTCTTACCAACTAATTCGCCCACTAATTTAGCGCCTTCTTTGTTTCCACCTTTAGCTGAGAAATCTTTTTCTAAGCTTGAAGCAGCAACAATTGTTACAGCATTTATATCATCAATTATTTGTGCGTAAATATTTTTTTCACTTCTGTATACTGAAAGTCTTGGTCTTTCAGGAGTACCGAAAACTTTCTTACGTACTCTAAGGTGACGTCTCTTTCTGCTAGCTTTTCTGTCTGCTTTCTTGAACATATAAAGCTCACTCCTTTCTTTTATTACTTACCAGTTTTACCTTCTTTACGTCTGATCACTTCGCCTTCGTATCTTATACCTTTACCCTTGTATGGTTCTGGCTTTCTCCATGATCTGATCTTAGCAGCTGCTTCTCCAACTTTTTGCTTGTTGATTCCTTTTACAACTACCTTTGTAGCTTCAGGTGTTTCAAATTCAACACCTTCAACTGCTTCTATTTCAACTGGATGTGAATATCCAAGGTTCATTACAAGTTTCTTTCCTTGCTTTTGAGCTCTGTAACCAACACCGTTTAAGATTAAAGTCTTTTGGAATCCTTTAGTAACTCCTTCAACCATGTTGTTTATAAGTGCTCTTGTTAATCCGTGAAGAGCTCTATGCTCCTTAACGTCGCTAGGTCTAGTTACAACTACTTCGTTGTTTTCAACTGCGATATTCATGTCTTTGTGCATAGCTTCTACTAGCTCACCCATTGGGCCTTTTACAGTAACAACGTTCTCTGGTGTTACTGTAACAGTTACGCCAGCAGGTATAGCTATTGGTAATCTACCTACTCTTGACATAATTGCACCTCCTGTTTTTCTCTACATGCATATATTCATCTATTAATTATTATTAATTTCTACCAAACGTAGCAAAGAACTTCTCCACCTATGTTGTTCTTTCTAGCTTCTCTATCTACCATTATTCCTTTTGAAGTTGAAATAACAGCGATTCCTAAACCATTAAGAACTCTAGGAGTTTCGTCTTTTTTACAATATACTCTTAATCCTGGCTTTGATATTCTCTTTAATCCAGTTATTACTCTTTCGTTGTTAGCTCCATATTTAAGAGTTATTCTTAACATTGGAACTACTCCATCATTGTATTCATCAATTTCCTTGATGTATCCTTCTTGTAATAATATATTTGAAACGGCCTTCTTTACGTTAGAAGAAGGTACCTCTACTACTTCATGTTTAACAGCATTTGCGTTTCTTATACGAGTTAGCAAATCTGCTATAGGATCTGTCATAACCATTTAATGTGCCTCCTTTCGCTATATCTTCAGTATTACCAGCTTGCTTTTCTACAACCAGGGATTTGGCCTTTGTATGCAAGTTCTCTGAAACAGATACGGCATATACCGAATTTCTTTAATACAGAATGTGGTCTTCCACATATTCTACATCTAGTATAAGCTCTAGTCTTATACTTAGGTTCTTTGCTCCACTTTTCTATTATCGCTTTACGTGCCATAGATACCCCTCCTTATTGTTGAGCAAATGGCATGCCAAGGAATCTTAATAATTCTCTTGCTTCTTCGTCAGTGTTTGCAGTTGTAACGAAGATTATATCCATTCCTCTTACTTTGTCGATCTTATCGTACTCTATTTCTGGGAATATTAATTGCTCTTTAATTCCTAGTGAGTAATTTCCTCTACCATCAAATGATTTAGCTGAAATCCCTCTAAAGTCTCTAACTCTTGGTAAAGCAATTGACATTAACTTATCAGCAAATTCATACATCTTTGCCTTTCTTAATGTAACTTTACATCCTAATGCCATGTTTTCTCTTATCTTGAAGTTAGCAACTGATTTCTTAGCTCTTGTTAATATTGGCTTTTGACCAGTTATTATAGTTAAATCGCTAACAGCTGATTCTAAAACTTTTTGATTATCTTTAGCTTCACCAACACCCATGTTGATTACTATCTTTTCAAGTCTTGGAACTTGCATTATATTTTCATATCCGAACTTTTCCATCATAGCCGGAATTATTTCTTTTTCATATCTGTCTTGAAGTCTTGTCATATTGTTAACCTCCTTTCAATTTCTAGAATGTTTCTCCGCACTTCTTGCACACTCTAACCTTAGCTCCGTCTTCTAATATTCTGTTGCTAATTCTAGTAGCTTTTTTGCACTTTGTACAATATAACATTACCTTTGAGCTGTTTATTGCAGCTTCTTTTTCTATTATAGCACTTTCAGCTTGAGTTCTACCTGCCTTTTGGTGCTTCTTTACTATGTTAACTCCTTGAACTAGCACTTTACCAGTTTTTGGGGATACTTTTAAAACTTCACCTGTTTTACCTTTATCTTTTCCTGATATAACTACAACTGTGTCGTTCTTTCTTACATGTATTTTCAAGTTAGCCACCTCCTCTTTATAGAACTTCTGGTGCTAATGATAATATTTTATTAAATTCTTTATCTCTTAGCTCCCTAGCAACAGGTCCAAAGATACGTGTTCCTCTTGGTTGCTTATCGTCTTTTATTATAACAGCAGCGTTTTCATCAAATCTCACGTATGAACCGTCTGCTCTTCTTATTCCTTTTACTGATCTAACAATAACAGCTTTTACAACGTCACCTTTTTTAACAACTCCGCCTGGTGTTGCACTTTTAACGCTGGCAACTATTATGTCTCCAATGTTACCGTACTTTCTCTTAGATCCGCCTAATACTCTGATGCACATTATTTCCTTAGCTCCTGAGTTGTCAGCAACTTTTAATCTAGTTTGTTGTTGTATCATTAGATTACCCTCCTTTCGGTCTTTAAGCCATATTATTTAGCTTTTTCAACTATTTCAACAAGTCTCCATCTTTTATCCTTTGATAAAGGTCTTGTTTCCATTATTAATACTCTATCATTAACTTGAGCTTCATTCTTTTCATCATGAGCTTTGAACTTAGTAGTTCTGTTAACAGTTTTTCCGTATAGTGGATGTCTTACTTTAGTTTCAATAGCAACTACGATAGTTTTATCCATTTTATCAGAAACAACTCTACCGATCTTCTTTTTTCTTAGTCCTCTTTCCATTAAGGCTTACCTCCTTCCAGATTACTGTTCAACAACCCTTAACTCTTCTTGTCTTAAGATGGTTTTTATTTGGGCTATAGATTTCTTTACTTCTCTTATTCTCATAGGATTTTCTAATTGTCCTGTAGCTAATTGGAATCTTAAGTTGAATAACTCAGCTTTAAGTTCTCCTAATTTAGCTTTTAAATCTTGAGGATTACTTGCTCTTAATTCTTTTAATTCTCTAGCCTTCATTATTCTTCACCACCCATTTCCTCAAAATCTCTTCTTGTAACAAACTTAGTTCTTACAGGAAGTTTGTGTGATGCAAGTCTCATAGCTTCTCTTGCAACTTCTTCATTAACTCCAGATAATTCGAATAATACTCTACCTGGTTTAACTACTGCAACCCAGTACTCTGGTGATCCTTTACCTGAACCCATTCTTGTTTCAGCTGGCTTTTCAGTAACTGGTTTATCTGGGAAAATCTTTATCCAAAGTTTTCCTCCTCTTTTTATATATCTATTTATAGCAATTCTGGCAGCTTCTATTTGGTTACTTGTGATCCATCCACAAGTAGTAGCTTGAATACCGAAATCTCCATAAGCTAGGAAATTTCCTCTTGTTGCTTTACCTTTCATTCTACCACGTTGTACCTTACGATGCTTTACTCTTTTAGGCATTAACATGATTTATTCCTCCTTTCTTATGCTTATGCGTTAGCTTCTTCCTTTTCAACTTTTTTAGTTGGAAGAACTTCTCCATTATAAACCCAAACTTTAACTCCGATTTTACCGTAAGTTGTATCAGCTTCAGCAAATCCGTAATCGATATCTGCTCTTAAAGTTTGTAGTGGAATTGTACCTTCATGATATTGCTCAGTTCTAGCTATTTCAGCTCCACCTAATCTTCCTGAACAAGCAGTCTTAACTCCTTTAACTCCTTGCTTCATTCCTCTTTGGATAACTTGCTTCATAGCTCTTCTGAATGATATTCTCTTTTCTAATTGTGCTGCTATATTTTCAGCCATTAATTGAGCGTTTGATTCAACGTTCTTAACTTCAACTATGTTTATAAGAATATTCTTTCCTGCTACAAAGTTTGTTAATTTTTTCTTTAAAGCTTCTATACCTGAACCGCCTTTTCCGATGACAACACCTGGTTTAGCAGTGTATATATTTAACTTAACTCTCTTAGCTGCTCTTTCGATTTCTATCTTTGAGATTCCAGCTGAGAAAAGTTCTTTTTTAACGAATTCTCTTATTTTGTTATCTTCAATTAGATTGTCAGCAAAATCTTTTTTGTTTGCATACCATTTTGCATCCCATCCCTTGATAACACCTACTCTAAGTCCGTGAGGATGTACTTTTTGACCCACTTCGATTTCCCTCCTTCTTCTATCTTTCTTTAACAACTAGTGTTATATGACTTGTTCTCTTATTTATTCTGAATGCTTTACCATGATCCATTGGTCTAAATCTCTTTAATGTTGGACCGTGACCTACGTATGCCTCTGATACAAATAATCTATCAGCTTCTAATCCATGATTGTTTTCAGCATTTGCAACAGCTGACTTTAACACTTTGTTGATAGCAACTGCAGCTTCTCTTGGAGTGTATTGTAAAATAGCACTTGCTTCTCTTACATCTTTTCCTCTTATTAAATCAAGAACAGCTCCTACCTTTATTGGAGACATTCTTACATATTTAGCTATAGCTCTAGCTTCCATTTATGATCCTCCTTTCCAGGCTCTACTACTTTCTTTTTGATGATTTATCATCGTGTCCTCTGTATGTTCTAGTTAGTGAAAATTCACCTAATTTGTGTCCTACCATATCCTCTGAAATGTAAACTGGGATATGTTTTCTTCCATCATGAACAGCTATTGTGTGTCCTATCATTTGAGGGAAAATTGTTGAACTTCTTGACCAAGTTTTAACAACTTTTTGCTCACCATTAGCATTCATTTCTTCTACTTTCTTTAAAAGTCCTGCATGGACGAAAGGTCCTTTTTTAATTGATCTACTCACTATATTTGCCTCCCTTCATTTCTTAGGCTCTAGCCTTGAAGAGAATGGATATTCTCTTCAAACTATTTCTTATTTCTACCCTTAATAATTAACTTATCTGAGTACTTCTTGTTCTTTCTAGTCTTGTATCCAAGTGCTGGTTTACCCCATGGAGTCATTGGACTTGGTCTACCTACTGGAGATTTACCTTCTCCACCACCGTGAGGGTGATCGCAAGGGTTCATTACAGAACCTCTAACTGTTGGTCTGATTCCCATGTGTCTTTTTCTACCAGCTTTACCTATCTTAACGATATCGTTAGTTGAGTTTGAAACTGAACCAATTGTAGCTCTACACTCTATTCTAACATATCTCATTTCTCCTGAAGGTAATCTTAATGTAGCATACTTACCTTCTTTAGCCATTAATTGTGCTGATAAACCAGCAGCTCTTACTAATTGGCCACCTTTTCCAGCTTGTAATTCGATATTGTGTATGAATGTACCTACTGGGATATTTAATAATGGTAATGCATTACCTGGTTTGATATCCGCGTCTGCTCCTGATACAACCTTATCTCCAACTTTTAATCCTGCTGGAGCGATTATGTATCTCTTATCTCCATCTGCGTATACAACTAATGCGATATATGCTGATCTATTTGGATCGTATTCTATTGTAGCAACATTTGCTGGAATACCGTCCTTATTTCTCTTGAAATCAATTATTCTGTATTTTCTCTTAGCGCCACCACCGTGGTGTCTTACAGTTATTTTACCTTGTGCATTTCTACCACCAGTTTTCTTTAAAGAAACTAATAATGACTTCTCTGGCTCATTTGTAGTTATTTCTTCAAATGTTGGCATAGTCATATTTCTTCTTGATGGTGTCATAGGTCTAAATGTTTTAACTGCCATTTAATTTCCCTCCTTCTTTCAGCTTATCTGGTGAATAATCACCAATAAATCACCTTACTGACGTCTATTGCATTCCTTCGAAGAATTCAATAGTGCTGCCTTCAGCTAATGTAATGATAGCTTTCTTGTAGTCAGCTCTCTTTCCTACATGTACGCCCATTCTCTTAGTTTTTCCCATAGTTCTGCTAGTCTTTACGTCTGCAACTTTAACATTAAAAACTTCTTCAACTGCTCTCTTTATTTGAGATTTATTAGCACTTATGTGAACTATGAAAGTGTACTTATTTTCTGCCATTGCTGCCATACTCTTTTCAGTAATAACAGGCTTTCTTATTATATCATGGCTTGTTAAATTCATTATGCGTACACCTCCTCAATCTTTGATACAGCATCTTTAGTCATAACTACTTTTTCAAACTTAAGTAAGTCATAAACGTTGATGTTGTTTGCAGGTATAACCGCTACTCCATCAATGTTTCTAGCTGACTTATAAACAACTTCGTTTGACTCAGCTGTTACGATTAAAGTCTTCTTAGCTTCCATTGTGTTTAGCATGTTAACTACATTCTTAGTTTTGATTGAATCGAATGCTAAATCTTCAACAACAACCATTTGTCCGTCTTGAACTTTAGTTGATAATGCTGACATCATAGCAACTCTCTTCATGCTCTTTGGTATAGCCATTCTGTAATCTCTTGGCTTTGGTGCGAATACAATACCACCCTTGATCCATTGTGGAGCTCTGATTGAACCTTGTCTTGCTCTACCAGTTCCTTTTTGTCTCCAAGGCTTGATTCCGCCTCCTCTAACTTCAGCTCTTGTTTTAGCTGATTGAGTTCCTTGTCTCTTGTTAGCTAATAATGCAACAACTACTTGGTGCATAGCGTTTTCGTTTATTTCAGTTCCGAATATATTTTCGTTTAATTGGAAATCTCCAACTTTTTTACCTTCTTTATTGAATAATCCTACTGTAGGCATCCTGCTTCCTCCTTTCCTTAAGAAATTAAGCCTTAACTGTATTTCTTATTACTACTTTGCTCTTGTTTGGACCTGGAATTCCGCCCTTGATTAGTATTAAGTTTTTCTCAGCTATTACTTTAACTACTTCTAAGTTTAATACTGTAGTATTTACAGCACCCATGTGTCCTGGCATCTTCTTATTCTTGAATGTTCTTGAAGGATCAGAAGCTGCTCCCATTGAACCTGGTGCTCTATGGAACTTAGAACCGTGTGACATAGGTCCTCTTTGTTGGTTCCATCTTTTGATAACGCCTTGGAATCCCTTACCTTTAGAAACTCCTGATACGTCAACCTTATCTCCTACTACGAATACGTCAGCCTTTATTTCTTGGCCTACTTCATATTCACTAGCATTTTCTAATCTGAATTCTTTTAGAGTTCTTCTTAATGAAACTCCTGCTTTTGTGAAGTGTCCTCTTTTTGGCTTGTTAACTAATTTTTCTCTTACGTCTCCAAAACCAACTTGTATTGCATCATAACCATCGTTTTCGATAGTTTTCTTTTGAGTTACAACACATGGACCTGCTTCTACAACTGTTACTGGAATTACTTTACCATTTTCATCGAAAATTTGAGTCATTCCTATCTTCTTACCAATTATAGCTTTTTTCATGTATTTACACCTCCAAAACTTATTAGCGGATTGCTAGGCAATCATAATAGTTCAATGTCTTTATTATAATTTTGCTATTATAGCTTTATTTCGATATCTACACCTGCTGGTAGATTTAATCTCATTAATGCATCAACAGTCTTAGGTGATGGATTAACGATATCTATAAGTCTCTTGTGAGTTCTTATTTCGAACTGCTCTCTTGAGTCCTTATATTTGTGAACTGCTCTTAATATAGTAACAACATCTTTTTCAGTAGGTAGTGGTACTGGACCTGCAACCTTAGCTCCTGTTGACTTTGCAGTTTCAACGATTTTTTCTGCTGATTGATCTAATATTGTGTGATCAAAAGCTTTTAATCTGATTCTTATTTTTTGTTTTGACATCTTGGTTTCCCTCCTTTTCATGTACGCTTTACTTCTAACGCACAACAGCGGTTCTTCTATAAACTGTTCCTGGTGTTTCATAACTTTTGGAAAGAAATATAGAGTCCCTGTCGTCGGATTCTAGATCCTGACATACTCATCAAGAATTACCCGGAAGTCCGGCAACCTCTTGATTCATCGCCGCATGCTATACAACTTCTATATTATACTATTAAATTTTATGTTTTTCAAGTAATTTTTTCTTATAAAATTTAAATTATTTTTTAAATTTTTTCCGTTAGAATTAATTCGCTTTTTTTATTTTAATAGTATTTTATATAAATATCAAGTATTTTATAAAGTTAATTTTTAGATGCCCCCTTGTAAACTTTTACTCATATTTTTTAATTATTTCATTAAATAATACAATATATACAAAAACTAAAAAGAAAAATAAAAAAGTAGTAAAGGACGTCTCCCTTACTACTTTTATATATAAAGTAATTACTACTATTCGATTACGCTAGTAACAACTCCTGAACCTACAGTTCTTCCACCTTCTCTGATGGCAAATCTTAATCCTTCTTCCATAGCTACTGGATGGATTAATTCAACGTTCATGTCGATGTGGTCTCCTGGCATTACCATTTCCATTCCTTCTGGTAATTTGATTGAACCTGTTACGTCAGTTGTTCTGAAGTAGAATTGTGGTCTGTATCCATCGAAGAATGGAGTATGTCTTCCACCTTCTTCTTTTTTAAGTACGTATACTTGACCTACGAACTTCTTGTGAGGATTAACTGAACCTGGTTTAGCTAATACTTGACCTCTTTCGATTTCTGTTCTTTGGATACCTCTTAATAATGCTCCGATATTATCTCCAGCTTGCGCGTCGTCTAATAACTTTCTGAACATTTCGATTCCTGTAACAACAACTTTCTTAGTTTCTTCCTTGATACCTACGATTTCAACTTCGTCTCCAACGTGTAAGATACCTCTTTCAACTCTTCCTGTTGCAACTGTTCCTCTACCAGTGATTGTGAATACATCTTCTACTGGCATTAAGAATGGCTTATCTGTTGCTCTTTCTGGAGTTGGGATGTAGCTGTCTACAGCTGCCATTAATTCATCGATACAAGCTGTTGCTTCTGCATCTGTTGGGTTTTCTAAAGCTTTTAAAGCTGATCCTGTTATTACTGGAATATCATCTCCTGGGAAGTTGTATTCGCTTAATAACTCTCTGATTTCCATTTCTACTAATTCTAATAATTCTTCGTCATCAACCATATCTGCTTTGTTTAAGAATACTACGATGTGGTCAACACCAACTCTTGAAGCTAGTAGGATATGCTCTCTTGTTTGAGGCATTGGACCATCTGCTGCTGAACAAACTAAGATAGCTCCATCCATTTGAGCTGCTCCTGTGATCATGTTCTTAACGTAGTCAGCATGTCCTGGACAGTCAACGTGAGCATAGTGTCTGTTTTCTGTTTCGTACTCAACGTGAGCTGTGTTGATTGTGATTCCTCTTTCTTTTTCTTCTGGAGCCTTATCTATTTCATCATATTTGAATGATTCAGCGAACCCCTTGTTAGCTAATACAGTTGTAATAGCTGCTGTTAATGTAGTCTTACCGTGGTCTACGTGACCTATTGTTCCAATGTTAACGTGTGGTTTACTTCTTTCGAATTTTGCTTTTGACATTGTTATTCCTCCTTCATTGCAATGACATATCGTCATTATTGTACCGTTTTATATATTTAAAAATATTTGGTATGAAATATTTACACCATTTAGTATAAATATTTTCAATCTATTTAAGTGAGAGATACTACATAAATGTAGCTCTCTCTTATTTATAATTTTATCAAGAATTACTTAGCTTTCTTTCCTGCTACTTCTTCTTGAATGCTCTTAGGTACTTCTTCATAGTGATCAAATACCATTACATAAGTTCCTCTACCTTGAGTTTTAGATCTTAATGTAGTTGCATATCCAAACATTTCTGATAATGGAACGAACGCTCTTATAACTTGACGTCCATTTCTTTGTTCCATACCTTCCATTCTACCTCTTCTTGAGTTGATATCACCGATAACGTCTCCCATGTACTCTTCTGGTACAATTACTTCAACCTTCATTGAAGGTTCTAATAATGTAGGATCTGCCTTTTTCATAGCGTTCTTGAATGCCATTGATCCAGCAATCTTGAATGCCATTTCTGATGAATCGACATCATGGTATGAACCGTCGAAACATTTTACTTTGAAGTTTATAGTTGGGAATCCAGCTATAACACCACTTTCAGCTGCTTCTTGAATACCGTTATCTACTGCAGGAACGTATTCTCTTGGAATTGATCCCCCAACGATAGCGTTTTCGAATTCATATTCTCCTTCTGTTGGAATCATTTCGATCCAGCAGTGTCCGTATTGTCCTCTACCACCAGATTGTCTTACGAACTTACCTTCAGCTTTAACAGCTTTCTTGATAGTTTCTTTGTAAGCAACTTGTGGAGCCCCTACGTTACATTCAACTTTGAATTCTCTTTGTAATCTATCAACGATGATATCTAAGTGTAATTCACCCATACCAGCGATGATTGTTTGACCAGTTTCTTGGTTAGTCCAAGTCTTGAATGTTGGATCTTCTTCAGCTAACTTAGCTAAAGCAATACCCATTTTTTCTTGACCAGCCTTAGTTTTTGGTTCAATTGCAATTGAGATAACTGGTTCTGGGAATTCCATACTTTCTAGGATAATTGGATTTGCTTCATCACATAAAGTATCTCCTGTAGTTGTATTCTTTAATCCAACTACTGCTCCTAAATCTCCAGCTCTTAATTCGCTTATTTCTTCTCTTGAGTTAGCGTGCATTTTAACTAATCTACCGATTCTTTCTTTCTTACCCTTGCTTGAGTTAAGAACGTAAGTACCACTTTCCATTATACCTGAGTAAACTCTTGTAAATGCAAGTCTTCCTACGAATGGGTCAGTAGCAATCTTAAATGCTAATGCTGACATTGGAGCATCATCGCTAGCTTCTCTTTCTAATTCTACATCTGGATCATCAACTGATATACCCTTTACTGCTGGTATATCTATAGGTGATGGTAAATAATCAACTACTAAGTCAATCATTTCTTGAACACCTTTGTTTTTGTATGATGAACCACAGATTACAGGAACTATTTCATTATTGATAGTAGCTTTTCTTAAAGCAAGCTTTAACTCTTCTTTAGTTAATTCTTCACCATCTAGGTACTTCATCATTAACTCTTCATCAGTTTCAGCGATTGCTTCTATCATAATGTTTCTGTATTCTTCTGCTTTATCTTTTAATTCAGCTGGGATTTCTCCTCTTTCGATGTCTTTTCCTAAGTCATCTTTGTGTATAAGTGCTACATCTTCTATAAGGTCGATCATACCTGCGAAGTTTTCTTCTGCACCTATTGGAATTTGGATAGCTATAGCATTAGCTTTTAATCTATCTCTTACTGAATTGATACAAGCATAGAAATCAGCTCCAGTAGCATCCATCTTATTTACATAGATAGCTCTTGGTACTCCATAGTTATCAGCTTGTGTCCAAACTGTTTCTGTTTGTGGTTCAACCCCACTCTTTGCATCTAAAACAGTTATAGCACTATCTAGACATCTTAATGATCTTTCAACTTCAACAGTGAAATCTACGTGTCCAGGAGTATCGATTATGTTTATCGCATATCCCTTCCATTGACAGAATGTAGCAGCAGAAGTAATTGTTATACCTCTTTCTTGCTCTTGTGCCATCCAGTCCATTTGTGAAGCACCATCATGTGTTTCTCCAATTTTATGTGTTCTACCAGTGTAGAATAATATACGCTCAGTAGTTGTTGTCTTACCAGCATCTATATGAGCCATGATTCCTATATTACGAAACTTATCTAAAGGAAATTCTCTTGACATAATAATTCCTCCTCTCAATGAGTAATTTTAAATTCAACAAAACTGTTTTGGCTGAGGCCAAAACAGTCTTGAAATTAGTATCTGTAGTGAGCGAATGCTTTGTTAGCTTCAGCCATTTTATGAGTATCTTCTCTCTTTTTAACAGCAGCTCCTGTGTTATTAGCAGCATCTAATAATTCTCCTGCTAATCTTTCGCACATTAACTTTTCGCCTCTTTTTCTAGCAGCAGCTAGCATCCATCTGATACCTAAAGTCTGTCTTCTTTCTGCTCTAACTTCTATTGGAACTTGGTAAGTTGCCCCACCTATTCTTCTTGCCTTTACTTCTAATAATGGCATTACGTTGTTCATAGCTTCTTCGAATACTTCTAAAGCATCTTTACCAGTCTTCTCAGCCATAGTTTCAAACGCTTGGTAGCATATTTTTTGCGCTACTCCCTTTTTACCGTCAAGCATGATTCCGTTGATTAACTTTGTAACAACCTTTGAGTTGTACACTGGATCAGCTAAAACGTCTCTTTTTGCTATATGTCCTTTTCTTGGCACTTTTCTTCCCTCCTTAACAATTTAAATTTAAGTTCATCGGTACTCGATATCGGTCGATATCGCAAAGTGCTTCTCTCATCATCTATATAAACTTAATTCATAAATCTATGTAAACACTAAAGATAAGCACTACATTAATTTAAGAAAACCTATTTCTTAGGTCTCTTAGCACCGTACTTTGATCTTCCTTGCATTCTGTTAGCTACACCAGCACAGTCAAGTGCTCCTCTTACGATATGGTATCTAACCCCAGGAAGGTCTTTTACTCTTCCACCTCTTATAAGAACAACGCTATGCTCTTGTAAGTTGTGTCCTACACCACCAATGTATGCAGTAACTTCGTATCCGTTTGTAAGTCTTACTCTAGCAACCTTTCTTAGGGCTGAGTTAGGCTTTTTAGGAGTTGATGTTTTAACAACTGTACATACTCCTCTTTTTTGTGGACAGTTTTTTAGTGCTGGAGCTGTTGATTGGTTCGCAGCAACTTTTCTTCCTTTTCTAACTAATTGGCTTATAGTTGGCATTCTTTCACCTCCTGAATTTTATTTATCTATATAAAAATTATTAGATAAAACGAATTTATGTTGTCTACAATTTTTACAGTCTTACTATAAAAAACCTCACGAGACAAAGTTTAACTTTGCCTCAATGAAGTAATGTAGGCAATTATTTGGCTGTATATTTTATTAAACATACAACACGTATTTTAACATTTAAGAATACACATGTCAACAAAATTAATTCCTATTCAACATTTACCACGATATCTTCTTCAATTGTATCATCTTCAACGTCTAATCTTGCTGATCTATATCTCATCATTCCAGTACCAGCAGGAATTAATTTACCTATTATAACATTTTCTTTTAATCCCACAAGTGGATCAATCTTTCCTTTAATTGCAGCTTCTGTAAGAACTCTTGTAGTTTCTTGGAATGATGCAGCTGATAAGAAACTATCAGTTGCAAGAGCAGCCTTAGTTATTCCAAGTAGAACTTGGTCTCCCTTAGCTTCTTCTCCGCCAAACTCTCTTACTCTATTATTTTCTTCTGCAAAATCAAACATATCAATTGTAGTACCTGGTAAAAGATCTGTATCTCCTGATTCAGTTACTTTTACTTTTCTAGTCATTTGTTTAACAACTACTTCTAAGTGCTTATCATTGATATCAACACCTTGTAATCTATAAACTTTTTGAACTTCTGATAAAAGATATCTTCTCGCTCCATCAACGCCTTTAATAGCCATGATGTCATGAGGATTTACTGAACCTTCTGTAATTTCGTCTCCAGCTTCGATGTAATCATCATTTGAAACCTTAACTCTTGAACCAAATGGAATATCATAACTTATTTCTTCTCCATCTGCTCCCATTACATGAACCATTCTCTTTTTCTTAGTTTCTTCAACTCTTACAGTACCATTTATTTCACTAACAATCGCAAGACCTTTTGGTTTTCTAGCTTCAAATAATTCTTCAACTCTAGGAAGACCTTGTGTGATATCTCCAGCTGATGCAACCCCACCTGTATGGAATGTTCTCATTGTAAGCTGTGTACCCGGTTCTCCGATTGATTGTGCTGCTATTATACCAACAGCTTCACCGATATTAATCTTTTGAGCTGTTGCCATGTTCATACCATAACATTTAGCACAAACACCAATTTTACATCCACATGTAAATACTGATCTGATCTTAACTTTCTTAACACCAGCATTGCTGATCTTTTCAGCTAATTCTCCATCCATGTAATCATCTTTTGAAGCTAAAACTTCGCCAGTTTCTGGATGCATAATATCTTCTGCTGTATATCTTCCAGTTAATCTTTCCTTTAATTCTTCGATAATTTCATTACCTTCTTTTATTTCACTAACAACTATTCCTTCGTTAGTTCCACAATCTTCTTCTCTTACTATAACGTCTTGTGATACGTCAACAAGTCTTCTTGTTAAGTATCCTGAATCGGCAGTCTTAAGAGCTGTATCGGCATTACCCTTTCTAGCTCCGTGAGTTGAGATGAAGTACTCAAGGACATCAAGACCTTCTCTGAATGATGCTCTGATTGGTAATTCAAGGATTTTACCTGATGGACTAGCCATAAGACCTCTCATACCTGCTAATTGTTTTATCTGTGACTTAGAACCTCTGGCTCCAGAATCAGCCATCATGAATATTGGATTCCATTTATCCAAACTATCCATTAGTGCATTGGCAACATCTTCTGTTGTCTTAGTCCATTTTTCTATAACTCTTTCATATCTTTCATCTTCTGATATAAACCCTCTTTTATACATCTTCTCTATTTTATCTACTGTTTCATCAGTTTCTTTTAATAGATCATACTTTTCTTGAGGTACTATCATATCAGATGCAGCAACTGTTACCGCTCCAATTGATGAATAGTGATATCCTAAAGCTTTTATCTTATCAAGCATTATTGAAGTGTCTGTTGGACCATGCTTCATATAACACTTATCTATTATTTTTCCTAATGATTTCTTAGTGATTAAGAAATCAACTTCTAAATTGAATGCTTCTTCTGGATTGCTTCTATCAACAAATCCTAAATCTTGAGGAATTGATTCATTGAATATTAATTTACCTACAGTAGTCTTAATTATTCCTGATTTCATTTCTCCATCGATTTCTCTAAACATTCTTACAAATATGTCTGCATGAATCTCTATAGCTTTAACTTCATAAGCCATTATAGCTTCATCTTTTGACATAAAGTACTTACCACTACCTAAAGCCCCGTCCTTTTCCATAGTCATGTAATAAGAACCAAGAACCATATCCTGAGTAGGTACACAAACTGGCTTACCATCTGATGGTTTCATTATGTTTCCAGCTGCAAGCATTAAGAATCTTGCTTCTGCTTGAGCTTCAACTGATAATGGCACGTGAACCGCCATTTGGTCACCATCGAAGTCAGCGTTGTAAGCTGTACATACTAATGGGTGAAGCTTAATAGCTCTTCCTTCTACTAGTACAGGTTGGAACGCTTGAATACCAAGTCTGTGAAGAGTAGGAGCACGGTTAAGTAATACTGGATGATCTGCAATTACTTGCTCTAAGATATCCCATACTTGTGGCATAACTCTTTCTACCATTCTCTTAGCACTCTTTATGTTATGTGCTACTCCATCTTGAACTAACTTCTTCATTACAAATGGCTTGAATAATTCAAGAGCCATTTCTTTTGGAAGACCACATTGGTACATTTGTAATTCTGGTCCAACAACGATAACTGATCTACCAGAATAGTCAACTCTCTTACCAAGTAAGTTTTGTCTAAATCTACCTTGCTTACCTTTAAGCATATCTGAAAGAGATTTTAATGGTCTGTTTCCAGGACCAGTAACAGCTCTTCCTCTTCTACCATTATCGATAAGAGCATCTACAGCTTCTTGAAGCATTCTTTTTTCGTTTCTAACGATTATATCAGGTGCTCCTAGATCTAATAATTTTTTCAATCTATTATTTCTGTTTATAACTCTTCTGTAAAGGTCATTTAAATCTGATGTTGCAAATCTTCCACCATCTAATTGAACCATAGGTCTTAAATCTGGTGGGATTACAGGTATTACATTTATGATCATCCATCTTGGATCATTTCCTGATGCTCTGAATGATTCTACAACTTCTAATCTTCTGATTATTCTTACTTTCTTTTGACCTGTACTATGTTTTAACTCTTCTTTTAGTTCTTTTGAACCATTTTCTAAGTCAATTTCACCTAAAAGATCTTGGACTGCTTCAGCACCCATTCCAGCTACGAAGCTTTCTTCACCATATTTATCTACAGCTTCTCTATACTCTTTTTCGTTAAGAAGTTGTTTCTTTAATAACGGTGTTTCCTTAGGATCAATTACAACATATGAAGCAAAGTATAAGATCTTTTCTAATGATCTTGGTGACATGTCAAGTATTAATCCCATTCTTGATGGAATTCCTTTAAAGTACCAAATGTGAGAAACTGGGGCAGCAAGTTCAATATGCCCCATTCTTTCTCTTCTTACTTTAGCTTTAGTAACTTCTACTCCACATCTGTCACAAACTATACCTTTATATCTAACTCTCTTATATTTTCCACAGTGACATTCCCAATCTTTCATTGGTCCGAATATTCTCTCACAGAATAAACCGTCTCTCTCTGGCTTTAAAGTTCTGTAGTTTATTGTTTCTGGTTTTTTAACTTCTCCCCTTGACCATTCTCTGATTTGTTCAGGGGATGCTAAGCCTATTTGTATGGCATCAAAATTATTTAATTCAAACAAGGGTAATCCTCCCTTCAAAATTAGTGTTCATCGTTAAAATCATCAAGCTCTAAGTTATCTTGAAACTCTTCTAACTGAAAACCTTCATACTCTTCTTCTTCTTCAGCTTCCGCTTCTACTTCTGAAGTGTAGCTGTCTTCAGTTTCTATTACTGGTTGTTTTTCAACAAACTCTTCTGTTCCCTCAATGTTTACTTCTAAATTTGCTGAATCATCTTCTTCGCTAAACTCTTTAAGTCTTACTTCCTCATTGTCATCATTAAGAACTCTAACATCTAAGCAAAGTGCCTGTAATTCCTTTATAAGAACCTTAAATGATTCTGGAACTCCTGGTTCTGGGATATTTTCACCCTTAACTATTGCTTCGTAAGTTTTAACTCTACCAACAACATCATCTGACTTAACAGTTAAGATTTCTTGTAATGTATGAGCAGCACCATATGCTTCTAGTGCCCAAACTTCCATTTCTCCGAATCTTTGACCACCAAATTGAGCTTTACCTCCAAGTGGTTGTTGAGTAACTAATGAGTATGGTCCAGTTGATCTTGCATGGATCTTATCATCAACTAAGTGAGCAAGTTTTAAGATGTACATTATACCAACTGTAACTTCATTATCAAATGCTTCTCCTGTTCTACCATCATATAGAGGAGTTTTTCCGTTTGCATTATAACCTGCATCTCTTAAGCATTGTTCTATATCTTCTTCAGTTGCACCATCGAATACTGGAGTAGCAATGTGCCATCCTAGTGCGCTAGCTGCCCATCCTAAGTGAACTTCTAGTACCTGACCGATATTCATACGTGATGGAACCCCTAATGGATTTAAGCAGATTTGAAGTGGTCTTCCATCTGGTAAGAACGGCATATCTTCTTCAGGAAGTACTCTTGAAATAACCCCTTTATTACCATGACGTCCAGCCATCTTATCTCCAACTGATATTTTTCTCTTTTGAGCTATATAGCATCTTACAAGTTCATTAACACCTGGATTTAATTCATCACCGTTTTCTCTAGTAAATACTTTAATATCTACTATTATACCTGCTTCTCCATGTGGAACTCTTAATGAAGTATCTCTAACTTCTCTTGCTTTTTCACCGAAGATAGCTCTTAATAATCTTTCTTCTGCTGTTAATTCAGTTTCACCCTTTGGAGTTACTTTACCAACAAGGATATCTCCTGATCTTACTTCAGCACCAATTCTGATTATTCCTCTTTCATCGATGTCTTTTAAAGCATCTTCACTTACATTAGGAATATCCCTAGTTATTTCTTCAGGTCCTAATTTAGTGTCTCTTGCTTCACATTCGTATTCTTCTATATGAATTGACGTAAATACGTCTTCTCTTACTAATTCTTCTGAAATAAGCATAGCATCTTCGTAGTTATAACCTTCCCAAGTTATGAATCCCATTCTGATGTTCTTACCTAATGCTATTTCTCCTAAATCTGTTGATGGACCATCAGCTAGAACTTGGTTCTTAAATACCATTTCTCCAGCACTTACTAAAGGTCTTTGATTTATACAAGTACCTTGGTTACTTCTCTTGAACTTTAATAACTTGTAAGTATCAACACCGCCATCAACATCTCTCTTAACTTTAATTTCACTAGCACTTACGTAGCTTACCACCCCTGCATTTTTAGCCTTTGGTAGTACTCCTGAGTCTGCTGCTGCTCTAAATTCTATTCCTGTACCAACTATTGGAGCTTGTGGCTTTAATAGTGGAACTGCTTGACGTTGCATGTTAGATCCCATAAGAGCTCTTGAAGCATCATCATTTTCTAAGAAAGGAATCATAGCTGTTGCAACAGATACGATTTGTCTTGGTGAAACGTCCATTAAGTCAACTTCATTAGCAGGTACTACGATAACTTCTTCCATGTATCTAACAGTTACTTTATCGTGTACAAAGTGACCATTTTCATCTAAAGGCTCATTTGCTTGGGCTACTAGATATTGGTCTTCTTCATCTGCAGTGAAGTATCTTATTTCATCAGTTGCTCTCTTATTTTCTTTATCAATAACTCTATAAGGTGTTTCAATAAATCCATATTCATTAACCTTAGCATATGTAGCTAATGAGTTGATAAGACCTATATTAGGTCCTTCTGGAGTTTCGATAGGACACATTCTACCATAATGTGAGTGGTGAACGTCTCTAACTTCGAAACCGGCTCTTTCTCTTGAAAGTCCTCCAGGTCCTAATGCAGATAATCTTCTCTTATGAGTTAATTCTGATAATGGATTTGTTTGATCCATGAATTGTGATAATTGTGAACTACCAAAGAATTCTTTAATAGCTGCAGCAACTGGTCTAATATTGATTAACATTTGAGGAGTAATTGCCTCTTGGTCTTGAATAGTCATTCTTTCTTTAACTACTCTTTCCATTCTTGATAAACCAATTCTAAATTGATTTTGTAGTAATTCTCCAACTGATCTTAATCTTCTATTACCTAAGTGGTCTATATCATCTACATATCCAATGTTGTAAGCTAATCCTATTTCATAACTAATTGTTGCAAATATATCATCTCTTACAATATGTTTTGGAACTAATCTTGTAATATTCTTCTTAATTTCTTCTTTAATACTTTCTTCATCACTGAAGTTATCAAGTATTTCTTTTAATGTTGGATAGTGAACTAACTCTTTAATATTAAGTTCGCTTATATCAAATGAAACATGCTTTGATAAGTCAACAAAGTGATTACCTATTACTCTAATAACTTTGTCTTCAATTAATATATCTACTGAATTGATTCCAGCATTTTGTATATTTTCTGCCATTTCTCTTGATATCTTTTGTCCTTGCTCTACCATTATTTCTCCAGTTGATGGATTTACTATATCAACTGCAGCAACTTGATTTGCAAGTCTTAAGTTAATAGCTAACTTCTTATTGAACTTATATCTACCAACTCTTGATAAATCATATCTTTTAGCATCAAAGAATAATGAGTCTATTAGAGATACAGCACTATCAACTGTAGGCGGCTCACCTGGTCTTAATCTCTTGTAGATTTCAAGTAAAGCTTCTTCTTTAGTCTTAGTGTTATCTTTTTCTATTGTAGCTTTGAATCTTTCTTCTTCACCAAAATAGTCTAATAACTCTTGATCACTTCCAAATCCCATAGCTCTAGCTAAAATTGTGATTGGAAGTTTTCTTGTTTTATCAATTCTAACTGATATTATATCGTTAGAATCTGTTTCATACTCAAGCCAAGCTCCTCTATTTGGGATAACAGTTGCTGAGAATAGTTTCTTACCACTCTTATCTCTGTTTTGGCTATAGTATACACCTGGTGATCTTACTAATTGGCTGACAATAACTCTTTCAGCACCATTAATAATAAAAGTACCTTGCTCAGTCATTAATGGGAAGTCTCCCATGAATACTTCTTGTTCTTTTATTTCACCAGTTTCATTATTTGTTAGTCTCACTGAGACTTTTAGTGGTGCAGCATAAGTTGAATCTCTCTCCTTACACTCTTCCACAGTGTACTTAATATTATCCATATCAAGCTTGTAATCTACAAACTCAAGTACTAAGTTTCCAGTGAAGTTTCCTATAGGATTTATATCGTCAAATACTTCGTGTAGACCCTCTTTTAGGAACCATTCATAAGAATCTAATTGTACTTCTATAAGATTTGGCATTTCAGTTACATCTTTAACTTTACCAAAACTCATTCTTGTTCTTTTTCCAGATTGGACAGGATGTACCATGAATTTTCACCCCTTGTATAAACTAAAATAACCAAAAGCATAACTTCCCTAGGGACTTTTGCTTTCGGACAGCGTCATCTTTTTAGTATAACCAATTTCAACACAGTTATACTGTTTTTTCCAATAAATTATACTTATCCATAATGAATAGTACATTAAATGATAGTATCATAACATTTTATCAATGTCAATATTTTTTCTACTTATATAACAGATACAAATATATCTATTTCTATAAATAAAACTATATAAAATATCCAGTTTTATAATAGGATAATTTATATAGTTTCAATTTTAACCTTAGAATATAAAAAGGTGCTAATGCTAGCACCTTTTATATACATTTTGAAATTTAATTAAAGTAAAATTACTTTAATTCTACTTCAGCTCCAACTTCAGCTAATTTAGCTTTCATGTCTTCAGCTTCTTCTTTAGCTACAGCTTCCTTAAGTGTCTTAGGAGCTCCGTCAACTATTTCTTTAGCTTCCTTTAATCCTAATCCAGTTAATTCTCTTACAGCTTTGATAACCTTGATTTTGTTAGCTCCAGCGCTAGCTAAAACTACGTCAAATTCAGTCTTTTCTTCAGCAGCTGCTCCAGCTACTGCTCCTGCTACTGCTACTGGCGCAGCAGCGCTTACTCCAAATTCCTCTTCGCAAGCAGTTACTAATTCATTTAATTCTAAAACGCTCATTTCTTTTATAGCTTGAATGATATCTTCTCTTGTCATTTTAATTGCACCTCCAAATTTTTTAAAACAAAATTAACTATGTATAGTTAATTATTCAGCTGATTCAGCTTCTTTTTTTTCTTTTATTGCATTTAATAAGTATGCAAGGTTTGATAATGGAGCCTTGATACTTCCAAGAAGTTTTGCAATAAGAACTTCTTTTGATGGGATTGAAGCGATCTTTGTGATCATTTCTTGATCGTAGATTTCTCCTTCAACTACACCTGCTTTTAGTTCTAACTTCTTGTGATTCTTAGCGAAATCATTTAAGATTCTTGCTGGAGCTGTAGCATCTTCGTATCCGAATGCTATTGAAACTGGTCCTTCTAAGTATACTTCCATACCGTCTAAACCTAACTCCTTAGCAGCTAAAGTAACCAAACTATTTTTGTATACTTTGTATTCTACTCCAGCTTCTCTTAAGTTCTTTCTTAATTCTGTGTCTTCTTCAACAGTTAGACCTTGGTAGCTAGTTAAAACAACGCTTTGCGCCTTTTCTAACTTTTCCTTAATCTCAGCAACTCTTGCTTCCTTTAATTGTCTATTCTTGTTCACTGTGTGTCCACCTCCTCACAGTATTAACTGCTTTTTCGTATTATAAAAGGTCTTCCCGTAGACAGAGGAAGACCCATGATAAACATATGTTTACAGAACCCCTCGGTAGGTAGTTACACGTTACGCGGCAAGCCGCACCTACTGTCTACGGAACAATATTTCATTTTTCAACAAAATTTATTATATCACTGAACTTACGTTAAGTCAACAATTATTCTGTAACTTTTACTGGGTTAACCTTTGCTCCAGGTCCCATTGTGCTTGTTACAGTAACTGACTTAATGTATTGTCCTTTAGCTGCAGCTGGTTTAGCTTTAACTAAAGCTTCCATTAAAGTCTTGAAGTTTTCGTGTAACTTCTCAGCTCCGAATGATCTCTTTCCGATTGGGCAGTGTACTATAGCAGTTTTATCTACTCTGTACTCAACCTTACCAGCTTTGATTTCAGCTATTGCTTTAGCAACATCAAATGTTACTGTTCCTGATTTAGGGTTTGGCATTAATCCCTTAGGTCCTAAGACTCTACCGATTCTACCAACTACACCCATCATATCTGGAGTAGCTACAACTACATCGTAGTCGAACCAGTTTTCTGATTGGATCTTTTGAACTAATTCTTCAGCTCCAACGAAATCTGCTCCCGCTTCTTGAGCTTCTTTAGCTTTATCTCCCTTTGCGAAAACTAAAACTCTTACAGTTTTACCTGTTCCGTTTGGTAATACTACTGCCCCTCTTACTTGTTGGTCAGCATGTCTTGGATCTACCCCAAGTCTAACATGTAATTCGATTGTTTCATCGAAGTTAGCTTTTGCAGTTTTAACAGCAAGCTCTAAAGCTTCTGCTGGATTATATAAAGCACTTTTATCTATTAACTTTGCACTTTCAACATATTTCTTTCCCATTAATAAGCCTCCTTTGTGGTATTAGCGGTTCTTACCTCCCACTATTTTTGTGAATTACTCTTCAATAGTTACACCCATACTCTTAGCTGTACCTTCGATCATTCTCATTGCACTCTCGATGTTTGCAGCATTTAAGTCAGGCATTTTTGTTTCTGCGATTTTCTTTAATTGTTCTCTAGTTATCTTTCCAACCTTTGTTCTGTTTGGAACTCCTGATCCGCTTTCAAGTCCTAATTCTTTCTTTATTAGAACTGCAGCTGGAGGAGTCTTTAAGATAAAACTAAAAGATCTGTCTTGGTAAACTGTGATTACTACTGGTATTATTAATCCAGCTTGATTAGCAGTTTTTGCATTGAACTCCTTACAGAATCCCATTATGTTTACACCATGTTGTCCTAATGCTGGACCAACTGGTGGTGCTGGAGTTGCCTTTCCTGCAGGAAGTTGAAGTTTAATCATTCCAGTTACTTTCTTAGCCATTTTGTTATTCCTCCTATACTGTGGTATATACGGACAATAATTTTTTTGTCCTCCCACTTGATTAAAAGATTAGTTAATTTATTAAACTAATTTTTCTACTTGATTAAAATCTAGCTCAGCTAACGTTTCTCTACCGAACATATCAACTAAAGCTTTAATTTTTTGCTTTTCAAGATTTATCTCTTGAATTGTTGCCACGAATTCTCTAAGTGGTCCTGAGATAACTCTTATACTTTCACCTACTTCAAGATCTGTTTCTTTTGGAAGTTCTACAACTCCCATTGATTCGATCTCGTAGTCAGTAAGAGGAACTGGTTTAGATCCAGGTCCCACAAAGCCAGTTACGCCTCTTGTGTTTCTAACAACATACCAAGATTCGTCTGTCATTAGCATCTTTACTATTACATATCCTGGGAATTTTTTCTTAAGAGAAACTTTTTGTTTTCCATCTTTCTCTTCAATTACTTCTTCCATTGGTATTTGGATGTCGTGAATTAATGATTCAAGATGTCTATTTTCAACAACTTTCTCTATGTTAACTTTGACCTTGTTTTCATATCCAGAATACGTATGTACTACGTACCATCTTGCTCTTTCACTCATATTAATCGGTGATTAAACACCCAAACCTCCTTTTACTTAAGTTTCAAAACTACTTCAAAGAGGTTTTGAAAAATATAATCGAATCCGCCTACAAGTACAATATATACTACAGCGAATCCAAGAACTGCAATCAATGCTTTTTTTGTCTCATTCTTAGATGGCCACGTTATTCTTTTGAATTCCGCTTTTACATCCTTAAAGAATTTGAACACACCGCCTTTAGAGGCAGCTTTTTTAGTCTTTACATTATTACCAGTCATAATTTCACATCCTTATATTTTTGTAAGTCTGTGTCGTTACTTAATCGCTAACTATTTTGTTTCTCTATGAAGAGTGTGCTTCTTACAGAATTTACAATATTTTTGCATTTCCATTCTGTCTGGGTTGTTTTTCTTGTTCTTCATTGAGTTATAGTTTCTTTGTTTACACTCTGTGCATGCTAAAGTTATCTTTACTCTCACGGTCTGCACCTCCAGTTTTAAATATATATTCTAAGAGACATACCTCTTACTGTATCTATTTCGTGACTTTATGAGTTACTTTCTCACATTATCACAATTTATTTAAACTGTCAATAATATGTCCTTTGTAAAGGACTAGGTAATTTACCCAGTCCTTATTAAAGTACGTTTGACAATTTCAATCTTTTTTATTCTTTTGTTGACTATTCGATTACGCTAGTAACAACTCCTGAACCTACAGTTCTTCCACCTTCTCTGATGGCAAATCTTAATCCTTCTTCCATAGCTACTGGATGGATTAATTCAACGTTCATGTCGATGTGGTCTCCTGGCATTACCATTTCCATTCCTTCTGGTAATTTGATTGAACCTGTTACGTCAGTTGTTCTGAAGTAGAATTGTGGTCTATATCCATCGAAGAATGGAGTATGTCTTCCACCTTCTTCTTTTTTAAGTACGTATACTTGACCTACGAACTTCTTGTGAGGATTAACTGAACCTGGTTTAGCTAATACTTGACCTCTTTCGATTTCTGTTCTTTGGATACCTCTTAATAATGCTCCGATATTATCTCCAGCTTGCGCGTCGTCTAATAACTTTCTGAACATTTCGATTCCTGTAACAACAACTTTCTTAGTTTCTTCCTTGATACCTACGATTTCAACTTCGTCTCCAACGTGTAAGATACCTCTTTCAACTCTTCCTGTTGCAACTGTTCCTCTACCAGTGATTGTGAATACATCTTCTACTGGCATTAAGAATGGCTTATCTGTTGCTCTTTCTGGAGTTGGGATGTAGCTGTCTACAGCTGCCATTAATTCATCGATACAAGCTGTTGCTTCTGCATCTGTTGGGTTTTCTAAAGCTTTTAAAGCTGATCCTGTTATTACTGGAATATCATCTCCTGGGAAGTTGTATTCGCTTAATAACTCTCTGATTTCCATTTCTACTAATTCTAATAATTCTTCGTCATCAACCATATCTGCTTTGTTTAAGAATACTACGATGTGGTCAACACCAACTCTTGAAGCTAGTAGGATATGCTCTCTTGTTTGAGGCATTGGACCATCTGCTGCTGAACAAACTAAGATAGCTCCATCCATTTGAGCTGCTCCTGTGATCATGTTCTTAACGTAGTCAGCATGTCCTGGACAGTCAACGTGAGCATAGTGTCTGTTTTCTGTTTCGTACTCAACGTGAGCTGTGTTGATTGTGATTCCTCTTTCTTTTTCTTCTGGAGCCTTATCTATTTCATCATATTTGAATGATTCAGCGAACCCCTTGTTAGCTAATACAGTTGTAATAGCTGCTGTTAATGTAGTCTTACCGTGGTCTACGTGACCTATTGTTCCAATGTTAACGTGTGGTTTACTTCTTTCGAATTTTGCTTTTGACATTATAAATTCCTCCTTATCACTCTAATAAACCTTGCCTAGTGTTTTGTACTTTTTTATGTTGGAGCTCACGATCGGGATTGAACCGACGACCTCCGCCTTACCAAGGCGACACTCTGCCAACTGAGCTACGTGAGCACTCAAAAATATTGAGTTTTCTTTAATATACCAATTATAAAGTTTACTATCATTTTTTTTGTTTGTCAATAAAAATTAATTAGTTTATATCTAGGCATTTCTCAAGTTTTCTTTTTACTCTTTGCAGAGCATTATCTATTGATTTTGCATGTCTATCTAAATCACATGCAATTTCTTGGTATGATTTTCCATCAAGATAAGAGTTTAAAACTTCTAGTTCTAAACGAGATAGCACTTTCTCTATCTCCTCTTCTATCCTAATCTTTTCTTCTTGACTTATAACAAGTTCTTCTGGATCTGTTATTTTAAGCCCTGCTAACACATCTAACAAAGTTCTTTCTGATTCTTCCTCGTATATAGGCTTGTTTAAGGATATATAGGTATTTAATGGAATATGCTTTTGTCTTGTTGCAGTTTTTATTGCTGTTATTATTTGTCTTGTAACACAAAGTTCTGCAAATGCTTTAAACGTTGAAAGTTTATCAGGATTAAAGTCCCTTATCGCTTTATAAAGTCCTATCATACCCTCTTGATAAATATCTTCCTTGTCAGCACCAATTAAAAAATAAGACTTCGCTTTTGTTTTCACAAAGCTCTCATACTTATTTATTAAATATTCTTGCGCTAATACATTTCCATTCTTTGCTTCTATTGCTATTTCTTTATCATCTTTTTGATCAAACTCTAAATATTTCGTCATAGAATACCCACCATTCTCCACATTTTACCCTTAACACCTAACACCTTATCATATTTGCTATTATACATTAGCTATTTAAGCGAAGTCAACATATCAGCGACTTCTACGTAATTCTTCTAACTTATTTAATACATCTTCATCAATATTATCTCCTAAGTTATTTTTTTGAGAATTCATATTATGCTCAGCTTTTATTCTTATCTTATTTTCCAACCCAATAACTTCATTGTAAAACTCCAGCGAAGACATCCTTACAGCACCTCTTTGGAATATGGTTTGCTGTTCTAGCCAATCTGATGTAACTACATAAACTTCATATCTTCTACCAATAGAATGTACTTCTTTTTCTATGTATGCATCGGCAGTTTCACCATCTTTAGTGAAAACTATAGATAGATTTTTATTAATTTCTTCTTTATTTTCTATATTGCCTGCTACCTTATGACCATCAAATACTAATATTACCTTACAATCATTATAACTTCCATAATTGTGTAGTATATCCACTAGTTTATTTCTAGCTCCATCAAAGCTAATGTTTTTTAAGTCTTTTAAATTTGGCCAGGAATTTAAAACATTATATCCATCTATAAATATAATTTTCACATCTCATCCCTCTTTTTATTTTAATCTACCCTTTAATACTTCATACATCATTATACCACCAGCTACTGATGCATTTAAAGAATTTATTTTTCCAATCATAGGAATCTTAACTAATTTGTCACATTTTTTAAGAGTTAATTTAGATATCCCTCTTCCTTCACTACCTATTATTAGTGCACATGGTCCACTAAAGTCCACTTCATAACTATATTCTGTTCCCTCTATATCTGCACCGTAAACCCAGATTCCTTGCTCCTTTAATTCATCAATTGTACTATTTATGTTAGTAACTTTTGCTATTTTAACATGTTCAACTGCTCCAACTGATGACTTATAAACTGTAGGAGTTACTCCGACATTTCTTCTTTTTGGTATTATAATACCATGAACCCCACAAGTTTCCGCAGTTCTGATTATTGATCCTAAATTGTGAGGATCTTCTAATTCATCTAATATTACTATAAAAGGAGCCTCTCCCTTTTTCTTAGCATCTTCTAATATATCTTTTACTTCAAAATAATTATATGGAGTTATTCTTGCTATTACTCCTTGATGAACAGCACCACTTGCCATTGAATCTAATTTTTTCTTATCTACCTCTTTAATTACTACCTTCTTATCTTTTGCAAGATTAATTATTGCATTTATAGATCCTTCTTTAGGGCCATTTGTTATATATAATGCTTCTATTGTTTTATCGCTCTTTAAAGCTTCCATGGCAGCATTTCTGCCTATTATTAAGTCTTCTCTTACTTCTTCAACTTGATTGCTAGGCACCACTTTTTCTACTCTTGTTCTAGCTGCTTTATCTTCTCTAAACTTATCATCTCTTGATCTAACTGGTCTATCTTCTCTAAACCTTTTATTATCTTTTCCTGTAGGACTGAATTTATCTTCCTGCCCTCTCTCATCTCTACTTCTATTGCTTTTTCTATCATCTCTTCTTCTATTTTGGTTACTCTTTTTTATTCTTGTCATATTAAATAACTCCTTACCTAGTTATATTTAAAAATTACTGTTCTTTGCACACTTCTATGCTTTTATTAAATACAAACTCTAGTCTTTCCTTATCATTTATTAAATATAAATATCCAACTAAAGCTTCAAATCCTGTTGCCATTCTATAATCCCTTACATCTGCATTTTTAGGAACTGTTGCTGACTTAGCATTTCTTCCCCTCTTGTAGATATAACTTTCTTCTTCAGTTAGTAATTCCTCTATATTGTGCATTATATCCGATTGACTCTTTGCTTTAACATATCCTATAGCCTTTCTATGTATCTTATGAGCTGAAAGTTCAGTATTATTTGAAAGTATATAGTCTCTTATAAATACTTCGTAAACTCCATCTCCAACTAATGCTAACTGAAGTGGATTTAATCTTCTAGCTTCATCTTTGCTAAATTCTCTTACTCTAAAATTTTCTAACATATTATTGCTCCTTTAAATAAGGGCTGCACTTAACGCACAGCCCCTTTTTAATTAGTTAACCTTTTTCCATCTAACTCCTTGTGGAGTATCTTCAAGTACTATATTTCTTGCTTTTAAGTTATCTCTTATCTTATCCGCAAGTGCAAAGTCTCTATTTTTTCTAGCTTGTTGTCTTTGTTCTATTAAAGCTTCTATCTCGTCTGCTTCATCAGCTAAATCAGCCTTAGTTGATTTTTGTAGCATTCCAAGTGGAGCTCCAAGTTCTCTTATTAATTCTAAAGCTTTTTCCGCTAACTCTCTTGATGATTCGGCATTAATATTAGTATTTGTATCTTTTATTAAATCAAATATTGCAGTTATAGCATCTGCTGTATTAAAGTCATCATCCATCTTTTCTATATATTTTTCTTTATACTTATTTAGACTTTCTAAGTATTTCTTTTCTTCTTCATTCATTTCAGTTCTTGAAACTTCATCTATAAGATTTTCAAGATTACCTATTGCATTATATAATCTTTCAACTGATGCTTTAGCTGATTCTAATAAATCTTCACTGTAATTTAATTGAATTCTATAATGACATGAAAGCATTAAGAACCTAATTACATCTGAGTCATATTCTTTTAGTACATCTCTTGCTGTAAAGAAGTTATTTAATGACTTAGACATCTTTTGATTATTTACATTTACATAAGCTGAGTGTAACCAATAGTGAGCAAATGGCTCTCCTGTTAATGCTTCACTTTGTGCTATTTCATTTTCATGATGAGGGAATGCTAAGTCCATACCACCTGCATGTATATCAATTGTATCTCCTAATATCTTCTTTGCCATACATGAGCATTCTATGTGCCATCCTGGTCTTCCTTCTCCCCATGGGCACTTCCAAGCAGGCTCCCCTTCCTTCTTTGCCTTCCATATAGCAAAGTCCATAGGATCCTTCTTTCTTTCATCTACGTTTATTCTAGCTCCAGCTTGTAGGTCATCTATATTTTGTCCTGATAACTTACCATATCCTTGGAACTTCTTTGTACTAAAGTAAACATCTCCATCTACTTCATAAGCATATCCTTTATCAATTAGTTCTTTTACAAACTTAATTATATCATTTATATATTGAGTGGCTCTTGGATTTACTGTTGCTCTTTCTATATTAAGCGCATCTGCATCAGTATAATATTCATTTATATACTTATCTCCAACTTCTTTTACTGAAGTTCCTTCTTCATTTGCTCTCTTTATCATCTTATCATCTATATCTGTAAAGTTCTGAACAAAATCTACTTTATATCCTCTATACTCAAAATATCTTCTTATTGTATCAAAAACTATAAAAGTTCTACCATTCCCTATATGGAAGAAGTTATATACTGTAGGCCCACATACATACATCTTAACTTCTCCTGGAGTTATTGGTATAAATTCTTCTTTTTTTCTTGTTAATGTATTATAAAGCTTCATTCTTATTCCTCCTAACTATCTTAGTTTTAGGTTATTTTTTTCGAATTCTGCTCTGACTCTTTCTTTTGCATCTTCTATCTTTATTGTTTCATTTTCGCCGCCAGTTCTTAGCTTAAATTCTACTTCTCCATCACCTATCTTCTTTCCTACTGTAATTCTCATAGGAATTCCCATAAGTTCTGAATCTTTGAATTTAACTCCAGCTCTTTCTTTTCTATCATCTAAAAGAGCTTCAACTCCCATTTCTCTTAATTCATTATAGATTTCTGAAGCAATTCTCATTTGATCTTCATCCTTTGAATTAACAGCTATTACTGAAACATGATATGGTGCAACCTCTAAAGGCCAGATTATTCCATTTTCATCATGGTGTTGTTCTATTATTGATGCAACTGTTCTTGTAACACCTATTCCATAACATCCCATTATAAATGGCTTTTCTTTTCCGTTTTCATCAATAAATTTAGCATTCATAGCTTCTGAGTATTTAGTTCCTAATTTAAATATATGACCTACCTCAGTTCCTCTTGCTATAGTAACTTTTCCGCCACATTTAGGACAAGTTTCTCCCTCTTCTATGTTTCTAAAGTCACCAACTACTCCTTCGAATTCTCTTCCGTAATTAACACCTGTTAAGTGGTATCCTGTTTCATTAGCTCCCACAACCATATTATACATTCTGCTAACTTCTTCATCTACTAATAATAAGTCTACTCTTAATCCTACAGGACCTGCGAAACCAGTTTCTGCATTAGTTGCTCTCATAACTTCTTCATGTGATGCTAACTCTATATCTCCTGATGCATTAGAAGCATTAGCTACTTTTACTTCATTAACTTCTCTATCTCCTCTAACTAAAACTCCAACTAATTTTCCATCTACATTATATATTAAAGTTTTAGCTGTCTTCTTAGGAGAAACACTTAAGAATTCTGATACCTCTTCTATGCTTCTGCTATCTGGAGTTTCTACCTTTTGCATTGCAACTAATTCTTCTGCTTCTGCAATTTCTGCTTTTGTTTCTGCTTTTTCAATGTTTGCAGCATAATCACATTCAGTACAGAATACTACATCATCTTCTCCAACTTCTGATTTAACCATAAATTCTGCTGAGTTTGATCCTCCAATTGCTCCTGAATCTGCTTCAACACATTTCGCATCTAACCCACATCTATTAAATATATTTACGTATGCATCATGCATTTTATCATATGCTAAATCTAGTCCTTCTTGATCCTTATCAAAGCTATAAGCATCTTTCATTATAAACTCTCTTGATCTCATAACTCCAAATCTTGGTCTAGTTTCATCTCTATATTTAGTTTGTATTTGATAAAGATTTAATGGTAATTGCTTATATGATTTTATTTCATTTCTTGCAATATTTGTAAATACTTCTTCATGAGTTGGTCCTAAACAAAATTCTCTATTATTTCTATCTATAACTCTAAACATTTCAGCTCCATAAGCATCCCATCTTCCTGATTCTTGCCATAATTCTGCTGGTATCATAGCTGAAGCTAAAAGTTCTTGAGCTCCTGATTTATCCATCTCATCTCTTACTACATCTTCGACCTTTTTAAGAACTTTTACTCCTAAAGGTAAGTGATTATATACTCCTGATGCCATTTTTCTTATTAGTCCTGCTCTAAGCATTAACTGATGACTTGCTATTTCTGCTTCTGCTGGAACTTCTCTTAAAGTTGCAATTAGCATATTAGACATTTTCATAATAATATCCTCCTAATTTCTATGTGAATTTAATTTATTTCTTACTTTTTTAGATATAAAAAAAGCCGCCCTATTAACAATAGGGCGACTATTAATCGCGGTACCACCTAAATTTTTTCTCTAATAATGATAACGGTATTAAACCGATAGTTTTTTCCTATTACTCAGAAGCTGGTTCAAAATCTAGTTGAGAACCTTACAGCCTATGGATTCTCTCTCTGAAAAAGCGATTTCTACTATTCTTCTTCATAGTTCTTAATTTATATGGAATTATACTTAACTAATTATAACTTCTAAAATTTTCACTGTCAACATAGTGATATTATCACTAATTATCAGCTAAATATCTCGCTAAAATCAAATCTTCTGGAGTAGTTATTTTTATATTAGTATATTCTCCATCATACAAGAAAACTTTATGCCCAAAGGTTTCAACAACCATAGTGTCATCAGTTACCTTTATATTATTCTCTTTAACTTTGTTGTGACACTCTAATATAAGATTATAATCAAATATCTGTGGTGTTTGAACAGCTATAAGCTCTTCTCTCTTAAGGGTCTCCTTTGATAATCCATTTTCATCTTTAACTTTAATAGTATCTTTTGGCATAATACCTGGTGCTGCTGCTTTAAATTTTTTAGCTGCTTTTATTCCTTCTGCTATAATTTTATCTGTAACAAACGGTCTAGCACCATCATGAATTAGTACAATATCAGTTTTTTCTATAGCATTTAATCCGTTTAAAACTGAATCCTGTCTTTCATCTCCACCTTCAACTATTTTATCTATTCTTAATTTATTTTTATCTAGCACTTCTTTTTTACAGTATTCAATCTCATCTTTTGGAAGAACTAATATTATTTCATCAATTAATTCATTTTCCATAAACTTTTTAATTGTGTAATAAAGTATAGGCTTATCATTTATTGATATAAATTGTTTACTTATATCAGCACCCATTCTTTTTCCTCTTCCTCCAGATAGAATAATGGCACTATTCATTAAACTCTCCTTTAGTTCTCTTTAGGTCTAGCAAATATCATTCTACCAGCAGCTGTTTGTAATACCGATGTAACTATAACACCTATTGTTTTAGTCATGTACTTTCTTCCGCCTTCTACTACTATCATAGTTCCATCATCTAAATATGCTACTCCTTGGCTTGCTTCTTTTCCGTCCTTAACAACTTCTACAGTCATTTCTTCCCCTGGAATAACAACTGGCTTTATTGCATTTGAAAGCTCGTTTATATTTAGAACTGGTACCCCTTGAACTTCTGCTACTTTATTTAAGTTATAATCATTAGTTATTACTTTTCCATCTAATGTTTGGGCTAATTTTAAAAGTTTAGCATCTACTTCTGCTATCTTTGGAAAATCTCCCTCCCATATTTGAGTTTCTATATCCAGTTCCTTTTGAATCTTATTTAATATATCAAGTCCTCTTCTACCTCTTGTTCTCTTAAGTGAATCTGATGAGTCAGAAATATGTCTTAATTCATCAAGGACAAAATTTGGTATAACTAATGGTCCTTCTATAAATCCTGTTTCACAGATATCAAATATTCTTCCATCAATTATTACTGATGTATCTAACACTTTTGGTATAGATCTTCCCTCTTTTGAATTAGCTTTACTCTTCTTTTCCTTATTTACTTTTTCTTTTGTAGAACTTGACTTTTTCATTGATAATATAAGATTATTCATATCATCTTTCTTTTCAACCATTATTTTCATACCTATTATTGCACTTAGTAAATTTACTAAAACATATAATATTGGTCCTAAAGCCCCAGCAAGATCATTTAGTGGTCTTGCAACAAAGAACATTATAATTAAAGCTATGACAGCTCCAATAGCCCCGTATATAATCTCCGTTAAAGTAAATTTTCTCATATTCTTTTCAGTATAATCAATAAGTTCAATTATCGCCCTATATATTATCGGAGATACTAAATACATAATAATACCAACTAATAAAGAAATAAAAATAAGAAATAATACCGAACCAACTGTACCTGACAGATACCCTATCTTTCTAACAGCTTCAATTCTCAAAATTGAATCTCCAATTATATAACCAAGTAACAGCCCCATTAATGTTAAAATGCCTCTAATTAACTTTTTAAACATTTTATCACCTCCTTATTAAAATTGTTGCCAAATTTGTTATATAAAATTCTTTTAATATAATGATTTATAAAAATAAAGCATTGTTTAGTTAATTATACCATATTAAAAAGTACCCTTAAATGAAGATTTTCTTAATTTAAGTTAACGTTTTAGTAACGTTAACTTTATACCCCCTATATTTAAAAATTAAAATAGTATATGATTATTTTAATAAATGGTTATTTATTTAAATCCACATTGACAATTATTGCCTAGAAAATTTATAATTAATCTAAATATATTAAATACTAGCAAGGAGTTGAGACAAATGAAAGATATTATTTTTGATGATTTTCAAAATTCTGTAAACGATTCTTTATTAAGACATAAAAGCATTTTAGACACTTTGAGTAAATATGGCGAATCAAATGCCAGAGTTAATAGAGCAATTATTAAAGCTGTAACTAATTGTGGTTGTATTAAAATAAATGCTAGCAAGCAATGCATACCAACAGAAAACGATTCAATAGAGGAACTTACTGATTGCTTCAAGAATCATATTGATGGAACATTATGTAATAATTGTCGCGAAGTAATTGAACGTGAAATGGGGAATAACATTTTCTATCTTACATCTCTTTGCAACACTTTAGGCATAAATTTATATGATGTATTGCTTCAAGAGAATGATAAAGTTACTACTCTTGGCAAATTCACTTTTAGATAATGATAGAATTAATAATAAATAAAAAGAGCGATATCTAAAATAAATTTAGATATCGCTTTTATTTATCTATAATTCCACCTTTAATGAAACTTGATCATTTATTCTTCTTAATCCATTCTTTATAGCTTTCGCTCTTGCTTCTCCTATACCCTCGACCTTATCTAAATCATCTATATCCGCCTCTATTATTCTATTGAAACTTTCAAAATGATTTATTAGGTTTTCTATTACGGTTGAAGGAATTCTAGCTATCTTACTAAGCATTCTATATCCCTTAGGTGATATTAGTGTATCTGCAAGAGGTGCGTATCCATATCCTAAAACTTTAGCTATCGCTTCTAAATCAATAAGTTCTTCTGAAGTTAAGTTTTGTATGCTTTCATATATTTCATTATGATCTTTATCTGGACAGCTATAATCTCTTATTAAAAATATACCATCTCTTTCTATATGTCTTATAAGTTCGTTTAATTGCATTGATATAAGTCTACCTTCATTGCCAAGTTCAAGAATGTATATTCTTATCTCCTCTACAATCCTCATAACCATTTCTGTTCTTTGAATTGCAGTAACAACATCAAAAAGTGTTGTTAGATCTTGAAATTCTAATAAATTTAAATTATTTATTACTCTTTCAAGTACCGAAACATATTTTTCCAAGGTTTGAACCGCTTGGTTTGCTCTTCCAAGAATTACACTGCTCTCTCTTAAGACATACTTTAATTCACCTTTGTAAACTGTAATTATATTTCTTCTTTGTGATATAGCTACTACTACATTCCCAGTTTCTCTAGCAACCCTTTGTGCCGTTCTATGTCTAGTTCCCGTTTCAAATGTAGGTATTGATGCACTAGGTACTAATTGTGCATTTGCACGCACTATTTTTTTAATATCTCCACTAAGTACAATTGCCCCATCCATTTTAGCTAATTCATATACGTATGCAGGAGAATACTCGGAATTAATTGTGAATCCGCCATCCACTATACTCATAACATTTTCGTTATCTCCTAAAACAATCAAGCCTCCAGTTTTTGCTCTAAGGATATTTTCAAGCCCTTCTCTTAATTGAGTTCCTGGACACATTATTTTTAGTATATTTTTGATTTCAATATCTCTTTCTAACCTCATACACTCACCTATTCTCCTAGAATATCTTACTTATCGCTTCCCTTATATTGCTAACACCTAAAATTTTAATAGATTTATTAGTTACTTTTTCTCTATTTCTTGTAGGTATTATTGTATTTTCAAATCCCATCTTTTCTGCTTCATTTACAAGTCTATCAACTGATGCTATTGGTCTTATTTCTCCAGTTAATCCAACCTCGCCAACTAATAACACCTTAGGAAGTTTGATCCCTTTTCCCTTCATACTTGAAAGTAATGCTATAGCAAGACCAAGATCTGCGGTTGTACCGTCTAAGTTTAATCCACCAACAACATTTACATAAACATCATGATTATAAAATGGTATTCTTAACTTTTTTTCTAAAACAGCAAGTATTAAACTTAATCTTTGATTATCAATTCCAACTGCTGTTCTTCTTGGCATTACAGCTTTAGTCTCCGTAACTAATGCTTGAATTTCTACTAAAATAGGTCTTGTTCCTTCCATAATACCAATTACAACTGAGCCTTCTTGATTAAAGGTTGTATCTTCAAGAAAAATACCAGATGGATCATATATCTCTACCAATCCTTCTTGTCTCATTTCAAATACACCAATTTCACTTGTTGTTCCAAATCTATTTTTCATAGTTCTTAAAATTCTAAATTCTTCAGTTCTTTCGCCCTCAAAATAAAGTACTGTATCTACCATGTGCTCCAAAACTCTTGGTCCTGCAAGTTCACCTTGCTTCGTTACATGAGCTACGATAAATAAAGGTATATTTCTTTTCTTACCAATTCTCATTATCTGGTTAGAACATTCCTTTACTTGTGATACACTTCCCGGTGCAGAGGTAACACCTTCTTTATATACAGTTTGAATAGAATCTATTATTACAAATTTAGGCTCTAACTCATCTATATATACTTCTATTGTATCCAAATTTGTCTCTGATACAATATATAAATCATTAGAAGCTACACCTAATCTATCCCCTCTTATTTTTATCTGTTCTTCTGACTCTTCTCCGGATACATATAACACTTTACCATATGTTTTTGCAATATTATTTGCAGTTTGTAGTAATAATGTAGATTTACCAATACCAGGATCACCAGATATTAGCGTTAATGATCCCTTAACAAGACCCCCACCTAATACTCTATTTAACTCATTTATTCCTGTATTATATCTTTCTTTGTCTCCAGATTTAATATCTCCTATACTCTTTGGCATATTTTCAGGCTTAAGTTTTTTTACTATATCATTTTTAACTTGAACTTTGTTATCTCTTACTTCTTCAACAAATGTATTCCATGAATTACAAGATGGACATTTTCCAAGCCACTTTGCAGATTCATAAGCACATTCTTGACAAATATATATTGATTTTACTTTAGCCATAAAAAACACCCTCTACTTCTTCCTTAACTTGTGTGTAAAGATACACTCTACCTATATTATAATAACATACAATTGTGCCAATATAACATTTTAGAGTTATTTTTTATACTGTTTAATTTATGAAAAAAAGGATTATCAAGTAATTGATAATCCTTTTCTAATCTTTAGTAAATTATTTTACAAACTTTGCAGCTGCTTCATCAATTATAACAGTAACATCTCTATGCATGTTAAGCATTGTTACAGGACATTCTGTTGTTATTTTTCTACTAAATAACTCCTTCATAGCCTCTGCCTTACCTTCTCCACTTGCTATTAATAATATCTTCTTTGACTTCATTATTTGACCTAATCCCATCGTTATAGCTGTCTTTGGAACCTCTTCCATTGAATCAAAGAATCTTGAATTTGCCTCAATTGTACTTTCAGTTAACCCTGTAAGATGAGTTCCTGCAATTAAAGCTTTATCTGGTTCATTAAATGCCACATGACCATTATTACCAACACCTAATAATTGAATATCTGTTCCACCTAATTCATCTATTTTCTTATCGTAAGCTTTTCCTTCTTCTTCAATATTTTCTGCCAATCCATTTGGTACATAAGTTTTTTCTTTATCTATATTTATATGATCAAAAAGATTTTTATTCATAAAGTATCTATAACTTTGCTCATGAGTACCTGCAAGGCCTATATACTCATCAAGATTTACTGTAGTGATCTTATTAAAGTCAACTTTGCCCGCTTTATTCATATTTATTAATTCTTTGTACATCCCAATTGGAGTACCACCTGTTGCAAGTCCTAAAACCGCATCTGGCTTTTCATTAATAACTTTCCCCATTACCTCTGCTGCTACTTTACTCATTTCTTCATAACCTTTAACTACTACTAGTTTCATTTTAATTTCCCCTCTCGCCTTGATATATTGACCTCTAAAATATATTTATCTGATCTATAAATTGATTCTTCTACAAAAAGAATATTATTATTTTCATCTAAAGTCGTACCAAATGTACTTATTAATGGAAGTACCTTGCTAACTCTAAATAAATTTTTATAAAAGTCATCCATTACAATAGCTTTTATTGCTGATTCTGAATGATTTATGAAATGTCCATTTTCTTCTATTATTTTAAATAATGAACCCTTTAACATTTCATCATTTAATTCTCCACATACTCTAGGTGATATATGTACTATTTCGTTTGCTATACATTCACCATCCACTTTTCTCATTCTATTAATTTTATATACTTTTTCATCTTTTAATAAATCTATTAACTCTTCTGGCGTATCTATAAGTTTGAACTCTAAAAGTTCAGTTTCTAGATTTCCGCCTGATTTTTCTATAATGTCAGTAAAACTCATAACATCTTGTTGTCTTACCTTGGGCTCACAGACAAATGTACCTTTTCCCTTTTCCCTTACTAATATTCCTTCTTGAACTAACTCACCTAAAGCTTGTCTGATTGTCATCCTACTAACTTCATAATGCTCCGCAAGTTCTCTTTCGCTATCTATACATTCTCCTACTTTCCAATAACCTTTTGAAATTTTTTCTAAGATAGCCTCCTTTAATTGAAAGTAAACTGGAATTGGACTATTTTTATCTATCATATCTGTTCCTCCTAAATTAATTATATATCTATAAGTTATAGTTGTCTAGACCACTATACAAATTAAATTTATTTTTAGCATAATAATTTTATTTTATACAAATAATAATTATACAATTTTAAAGGAGATGATACTATGATTGATAAATCAAAACTTGCTAATTCTATTTTAAATACTCAAAATACTACTAAAAACGATCTACCTCTCAATGTAAGTGAAAGCTTCTCCAATGCTATTTCAGATGGTGATGTATCTAATAATTTTATTCTAAATTCATATTTGGACAATAAAGATGTAATCAAATAGAGTTTTTGATATATAATATATATTAGTAATTTAATTGTTACACAATGTATACAATAGCCGGCTTGAATTTAATAATCATTTAGAGTAAAATTTAAGAAAAGATATTCAATAATAATAATTATTATTATTGCTGTTAAGCAAGGAGGAATTTAATATGATAAAAGTATATACAACTAATTCATGCCCTTGGTGTGTAAAGGCAAAGGATTATTTAACTAAAAAAGGCGTAGAGTTCACTTCATTAAATGTTCAAGATGATATGGAAGCAAGAGATGAAATGCTTAAAAAATCAAAACAAATGGGAGTTCCAGTTCTAGATATAAACGGAACAATCATAATAGGATTTGATAAACCAGCTATAGATAAAGCACTAACTAGCCTTTAATTAATAAAATTAATAAAAAAACCCCTATTACTAAATTTAGTAATAGGGGTTTTTTATATTATTTTAAAGCTTCGTCTATTGCTTTTTTATCAAAGCCAACAATAACTTTACCATCAATATCTAATACTGGTACTGTTCTTTGTCCTGAAACTTTTTGAACTTCATTTCTATCTTCATGTTTGTCTGCAACATTTACTTCCTCGAAAGCTATTCCTTTCATATTTAAATACTTCTTCGCTTTAACGCAAGCTGGACACCATGATGTTGAATAAATTTTTATCATAATTTTCTACCGCCTTATTTAACTTATTTATTTAATTTCTTTATATATTTTTCTGCTTCTAATGCAGCAATTGTTCCGTCAGCAACTGCTGTTGTTATTTGTCTATATTCTTTTTCTCTAACATCACCTATTGCATAAACACCTGGGATGTTTGTTCTCATATTTTCATCTGTAATTATATATTGACCTTTACTTATATTTATATATTCTTTAAATAGATTTACCATTGGCTCATGACCAATTGATCCAAAGACAGCCTCTAAAGCTATTTCCTTTTCTTCTCCTGTTATTGTATTCTTTATTATTCCTTTTTCTACGAAATCTTCACCATCAACAGCTATTAAATCCTCATTATAAAGAATTTCTATCTTTTCATTCTTTTCAACTTCTTCAAGAACTGCCTTTTCTCCTCTAAAGTAATCATATCTTCTAATTAAATATACTTTTTCTGCAAAGTTTGTTAAGAAGATAGCCTCTTCTAATGCAGTATTTCCTCCACCTACTATACCAATAACTTTATTTTGGTACATAGCTCCATCACATACTGCACAGTAGTGAACACCCTTACCTGCAAATTTTTCTTCATTTCTTATTGGTAATTTCCTTGGAGATGCACCTGTTGCAATTATTAATGCTTTTGGTTTATATATAAATTCTTCAGTTTCTACTATTTTTTCTTCTCCATCTAATTTAACATTTTCTATAATATCAAATTCTTCAATCGTAGCTCCAAGTTCTTCCGCTTGTTGTTGCATAATGTCTGCAAGTTCTGATCCCGCTACTTTTTTAAATCCTGGGTAATTTTCTACAGTATAACTATTTCTGACTTGACCACCCATTACTTTATCTTCTAATAGTAACATGTCTAATCTTGCTCTAGATGCGTATATAGCTGCTGTTAATCCTGCTGGTCCACCACCAACTATAATTAAATCAATTTCTTTTACTTGCTTTGCCATTATTTCAGCCTCCTTACCCCCGTGGGGTATATCTCTTATGTTTTATTATAACACTAAATTTTATTATTTCAATAAAATATTTTATAAAGCAATTATATTTACAAGTTTTTTACATATATCACTAATCATTAATATATGCAAAAAAATATAAAGGGAGCATAATTATTTACTCCCTTTATAACTTAACTTATATTCTTAAATTTTATACATTCTTCATTTATAAATGCTTCTAAATTTTTTCCCTTTCTTATAGTTCCTTTTAATATTTCTTCACTTAACTTATCTTCAATTTCTTTCGTTATTATCCTTCTAAAAGGTCTCGCTCCGTATTCATTACCCTTACATTTATTTAATAAATATTCCTTTATTTCTTCATCAAAATATATATCGATATCACTTTTTCTTAGTCTATTTTTCATTTCCTTAAGCATAATATCTAGAATATCTTTCATAGAATCTCTATCTAATTTATGAAATACAATAGTATCGTCTATTCTATTTATGAACTCTGGTCTAAAACTCTTTTTAAGGTCTTCTAATATATTATCCTTCATTAAATTATACTCATTTTCTTTATCACTGCTAATTAAGAACCCTACATTCCTTTGTTTGTTTAATTTATGAGCTCCTATATTTGAAGTCATTATAATTATAGAATTTTTAAAATTAACTAGCTTTCCTTTGCCATCTGTTAGTCTTCCATCCTCTAGTATTTGTAATAATATATTAAATACATCTGGATGCGCCTTTTCAATTTCATCTAAAAGAATTACAGAATAAGGTCTTCTTCTTATAGCTTCGGTTAATTGACCACCTTCATCATATCCTACATATCCTGGAGGAGCTCCTATAAGCTTAGATACTGCATGCTTTTCCATATATTCTGACATATCAACTCTTATCATATTATCTTCATCACCATATACAGCCTCAGCTAAAGCCTTACATAACTCAGTCTTCCCAACTCCAGTAGGTCCTAAGAATATAAAACTTCCAATTGGTCTATTTGGATCTTGAAGTCCAACCCTTGCCCTTCTTATAGCCTTTGCTATTGAGGACACTGCTTCACTTTGACCTACCACTCTTTCATGAAGCCTATCTTCTAACTTAAGTAATCTCTCACTTTCCTTTTCAGTAAGTTTTGAAACAGGTATATTAGTCCAACTTGAAACTACTTTAGCTACATCTTCTGTTCCAACTACTAGCGTATTTACAGAATTATTAGTACTCCAGTCACTTAGTCTATTGTTAAGTTGCTCTTTCAACTTCTTTTCCTTATCTCTAAGTGCTGCTGCTTTCTCAAACTCTTGAACCCTTATAGCCTCTTCTTTTTCTTTTATTGCTATCTGTATTTCCTCTTCTATGCTCTTTAAATCAGGTGGAGTTACAAGTGTTTCTATTCTAACCTTAGCAGAAGCCTCATCAATTAAGTCTATTGCTTTATCAGGCATAAACCTATCTACAATATATCTTTCCGATAACTCTATAGCTGATTTAAGAGCCTCATCTGATATTTTGATTTTATGGTGAGCTTCATACTTATCCCTTAGGCCTTTTAAAATTTCTAAAGTTTCATCTATAGTTGGCTCTTCTACATTAACAGGTTGGAATCTTCTCTCTAATGCCGTATCTTTTTCTATATGTTTTCTGTACTCATCTGTCGTTGTTGCACCTATACATTGAACATCGCCTCTTGCAAGAGATGGTTTTAATATATTAGAAGCATCAATAGCTCCTTCAGCACCACCAGCTCCAATAATAGTATGAATCTCATCTATAAATAAAATTATATTTTTATTCCCTTTTATTTCCTCAACAACCTTTTTTAATCGTTCTTCAAACTCACCTCTATATTTTGCACCTGCAATTATATTGGTAAGGTCTAATGAAAATATCTGCTTATCCTTAAGTATCTCCGGAATATTTCCTTCTACTATCTTTTGAGCTAATCCTTCTATAACAGCAGTCTTACCAACTCCGGGTTCTCCTATTAGGCAAGGATTATTTTTCACTCTCCTACAAAGTATTTCTAAAACCCTTTGTGTCTCTTTATCCCTACCTATAACAGGATCAAATGCACCTTCCTTTGCAAGCTTAGTCATATTAACACTATATTGCTTAAGTACAGGCATATCATCATATAAATCTTCATCCTCTTCATCTTGAAGTAACACTTCATCTTCTTTTGCATCTAAAAATAAACTTATATCATTTATTATTGATTTAACATCAGCTTCCAGTTGCAATAATATAGTATATGCAACACCATCTTCTTCTTTAAGAAGTGCTAAAAGTATATGCTCAGGATTTACGTATTTATGATTATAGTTTTTAGCTTCTTTAAAACTTATATCTAATAAATGCTTAGTTCTTGGAGTTAATAATAATTCTGATATTGAAATATCAATTTCCCCATACCCTAAGTAACTCTCTATCTTTTCTCTTATATCATCATCACTTATATTATTTTTATTTAATACACTTGCTGCATATCCACCTTCTTTTAATATCCCAAGAAGTATATGCTCCGTACCAATATATCCGTGTTTAAAGTTACGCGACTCCTTCTTAGCCTCTAGTATTACAGCTTCAGTCCTTTCCGTAAATCTCCCATTACCCATGTATTTAGTCCTCCTTATCCCTTTTATACCATAAATCTTATTCTAAAAGTTTCCTAACAACTTTAGCTCTCTCTATATTCAAATCCCTATAGGAGATCTTGTCCTGTACATTACCTCTTAGAATGGAATCTCTAGTTAAAATAATTGCTTTATTTAACTTATCTTTATTAATATTTAATAGTGACAGCTCTACTCCAAGTCTTAAATCAGATAGTAAATTAAGTCCTTCTATCCATTTAAGTATTCTTGCATTTTTTAATATTCCATATGCTCTAAATATTCTATCTTCTAGTTCTTTATTGCACTCAGCTATCATCTGTTCTCTAGCTCTATTTTCTTCATTTACTATATTTTTAATTACATTTTGTAACGTATTTATTATTTCCTCTTCAGTAACTCCTAAAGTTATTTCATTAGATACTATATATATGTTTCCGTAAGACTTTCCTCGCTCTCCATACATACCCTCTATAGATATTCCTGCTCTATTAAGTCCTCTTAGTAAATTAGCAATCTCATCATTTGTAGATAATACTGGTAGATGCACCATTACTGCTGCTTTAAGACCTGTACCAATATTAGATACATCAGAAGTTAGATAACCTATGTTATTATCAAATGAATAAGTTAATTTATCCTCTATCAAATCATCAATTTTATTAACATATTCATACATCTCTTCTAGATTATTGCCATTACTTACAGATTGTAATCCTAAATGTTCTTTTTCATTTATCATTACGCTAAAAGTTTCGTCGTTATTTATAGCAAATGAAGAAAAGTCACTATTTTTTAATAAAGAATTAGTTATAATCCCTTTTTCTTTATAAATATCTAACTCTTCTTTATCTTTCCAAAGATTTATAGTTTTTAGACCATCTACATTATCTAGTAATATATTTATAACTTTTTCAGATAATCGTCGTCCTTCTTCTGTTTCCAAGTTTACTGGAAACTTATATCCCTGTATATTTCTAAATATTTTTACTTTGCTATTAATTATAATTCCATCTTCTATACTATTGCTATTAATCCAATTATTTATCATTTCTCACACCCTCTTTAAGTTCCCTTTCTAAATCCCATATCTCATCTCTAATTACTGCAGCTTTTTCATAATCTTCAATAACAATAGCCTTTTCTATATCACTTTTTAATTTTTTGATTTTTTTCTTTTTCTTTATTATTATTCCTTCTCTTTTGGGTATTTTTCCGATATGTTCTATATTACCCTGATTTTTTTTAATTACTGGTATTAAATTATCTTTAAAATAGTAATAACATTTATTACATCCAAGTATTCTCTTCTCTTTAATCTCTTCATAGGTTGTTCCACATGCTTTGCAAACAAGATTTGTCACTTTTTCATCTTTAAGCGGAAATTTTCCAAGTAGACTATTAATAATTTTATTAAATGAAATATCTTTCCCATCTGAAGATTTTATAATTGATAACTCTCCAAATATATTGGCACAATTATCGCATAACCATACGCCTGTATTATCTCCATTTATACTCTTAATAAGATGAATTTTTGCTTCATTTTTGTTGCATCTCTCACATAGCATGAATCTCCCCCCTTATTCTATTAATACCATCATCATTCCTTTTAATATATCTGACCTAACTTTATTTTTGTTATCTACATCTTTTAATGTTTTATCGTTCACTGATATTTTTATGAGTTCATACTCCTTTTTATTAATTATTTCTGTTTCTAATAAATTATCTAATAATGCAATAGTATTATGATACGTTATTCCATCACCTATAGACTCATTTAATAATTTTTTTCTGCTAACTGGACACTTGTGCTCAATTCTCTTAATAGCTATGTATCCGCCCCCGCCTCTTCTACTTTCTATAACGTATCCTTTAGCATAAGTAAAACGAGTACTTAATACATAATTTATTTGAGATGGTGCACACCTAAATTGATCTGCTAATTCATTTCTTTGAATTAACACTTTATTATCCTTATCTTCATTTATCATTTCTTTTATAAATTTCTCTATTATATCTGTTAATCTTGCCATGTTTACACCTTCTTAATCTTTCTTGTTCTTTACTTACCTTGACTTTGTAACATTATATTAATACTTTTTTTATACTTATTCAAGATAATAGGTTTATATTTAGATGAATTTACACATACTATAATTGAATCAAAAGGAGGATTTATTTATGGATATAACATGGATTAAAAATTCAACATTTCTCATAAAAACATCAATGGGTAAGAGACTTCTTATTGATCCGTTTAATAAGATCCATACCTGTGATATTTCCTCCTTAAATCCTAATATTATAACTTTAAGTAGCCAAAATATTGAATCCTTATGTCCTAATGAAATAGGGCATCATATTAAGATCATAAATTCCCCAGGAACTTATAATACTGATATTGGATTAATAAAAGGATATACTACATACTGCGATCATTATAGCGGCTATAAACGTGGTCCCAATACTATATATACTTATAATATTGATAATTTAAAACTATGTCATTTAGGATATCTTGGTGAATTTTTATCAGATAATATTATAGATGAACTTGATGATATAGATATTTTATTCATCCCTATTGGAGGTCATATAAACCTATCTGGAAAAGAGGCTTATATGCTTATAAAAAAAATAAGCCCAAAGGTTATTATACCAATGAACTATAAATATTCGTATTCATCTTTTCTATTTAATGGATTAAAAGATTTTACTTTATTACTAAAAAAGATATCAAAGATAAATACTGAATCCTTCACTATTTCTAAAGAAACATTAATGGAAAATGAAAATGCAATAATTCTGCCTCCAATGTCTGAAAGTCCTTATTAAAATCAAAAAAGGCCGCCCTAAGACGGTCTTTTTTAAGCTATATTACTCTTGAACTGGTGCTCCAACTGGACAAACATTAGCACAGTTTCCACAATCGATACAAGTATCTGCATCTATTACAAATTGAGTATCTCCTTGGCTTATAGCATTAACTGGACATTCTGGCGCACATGCTCCACAGCTTATGCATGAATCGTTTATTACAAATGCCATTAAAAACACCTCCTAAAATTTATGGTAATTACACCAAATTAATTTTAACACGTTTCCTTATTTTTTAAAAGTACTTTGTGAAAATTTAGGAATTGTTAAATATTATATTACCGTGTATCCGAGATCCTCAATTTTATCTATAATACTTTCTAATTCTATATACATATCATTATATATTATTGTAACTTCTTTCTTTTCTAAAGCTACTTCACTTGCAATTACACCTTCGCTGCTTGCTATTGCACTTTGCACTTTTCTGATATCTGTAGAATTACTCATTCCAGAAACTTTTAATACTGCCTTCATTTATGTCCTCCTATTTTTCTTTTATAAGTTGTTTTATAAGCTTCTTATCTTCTTCAGTTTCTACTTCAATTCTTATGTCTGAATCGTCTATGCTATCTTCATAACTGCCTTTAATTAATTTAACATCTTTTATATTAAATGTTTGTAAAATCTCTTCATCTTTTCTCTTTAATTTGACTTTTACACTTTCTTTAACTACATTGTTTTGTATAACTTCCCCAGTTCCTTCTGAAGTCTTTACAATAGATCCAACCTTAGGAAGTTCTTTTCTTATTTCTTCATATGTGCTTTGTTCATAGTTTAAGCAGCACATTAACCTTCCGCATATTCCTGATATCTTCGTTGGATTTAAAGATAAATTTTGTTCTTTTGCCATCTTTATTGAAACTGATGCAAAATCACCTAAGAATGATGAACAACACATTGGTCTTCCACATGGTCCAAGTCCACCTATCATTTTAGCTTCATCTCTAACACCAATTTTTCTAAGCTCAATTCTTGTCTTAAATATAGTTGCTAGATCCTTAACTAAATCTCTAAAATCTACTCTACCATCAGCTGTAAAATAGAATATTACCTTATTATTATCAAAAGTATATTCAACATCTATAAGCTTCATCATAAGCCCATGGTTCCATATCTTTTCTGTACAAATTTTTAAGGCATCTTCTTCTTTAGCCTTATTATCATTATGTCTTTTTATATCATCATCATCAGCTACCCTTAAAACACTCTTTAAAGGTGCTATTATATCATCTTCATTTACTTCTTTTATTCCAATTACACATTGGCCAAACTCAATACCTCTAGCTGTTTCGACTATTACATAATCTTCTTTATTTATATTTAATTCATTTGGATCAAAATAATATATTTTCCCAGCCTTTTTAAATCTTACTCCAATTACCTTTATCATGTAATTATACCTCCAAAAAACCCATAAGCATAATACTAATAGTCATAGAAAAATTAGTATTATGCTTTAAATTCATTCTTGCCTCTTCTATATATTTTAGCATTCCATTTAATTTTCTATATGACATCATCTCTATTAACTCTTCAATATCATTACTTTTATCTGAATTAATTATAAGTTTTTTATCATTAATCTCTTTATAAAGAATAATATCTCTTATGAAAGTTGAAATTATGTTTAATAACTCTTCCTTTTCATCTTTGTAATTTTGAAATGCCTTTTCGTACTTTATGGTTACATCTATTTCATTATTGTTAATATCCCTTAGCATATCTATTATAAGATTTCTAAGAGTTTGAAGCTCAGGATCTTTCAAAAATCTTTCTGCTCTTCCAGGTATTCCTTCTGAGTAAGCAAGCAAAGACAGTAATTGCTCTTCACTTAGCTCATGTTTTGATTTAATAAGTTCAACCATTTCTTCTTTATTGAGAGGGGTAAGCTTATATATCTGACATCTAGATTTTATTGTATCTAATATTATTTCTAAATTAGTTGTAAGTAATAGAATATATACCCCATTTGGTGGTTCTTCTATTGTTTTTAAAAGTGCATTTTGTGCTTGAGCTGTCAGTTTTTCTGAATCATATATAATAATTACCTTCTTATCACCCTCATAAGGCCTCTTATTAACTTCTTCAATTATTTCTCTAACTTCAGAAACCCCCATAGATGCTCTCTTATTTCTGTAATGAATAGCATCTACATGTTCTTTTCCAACTTCTTTATTTAGTATCTTTGATACAAATATATCTGCTAGGATACTCTTCCCTATTCCATCTCTTCCTGCAATTAAGTGAGCATGAGATAGTGTATTGCTTTCTGCTCTTTTCATAAATCCTTCAATAACTTTATTATGTCCTATAAATCTCTCCAATACACTCGCTCCTTTGTATTGTACTTATATCTTTACAAATTGGTCTACATCTATAACAAATACAGTTGCTCCTCCAACTTGCACTTCAATAGGATATTGAATACACATTCCAGCATTCCCTGTGATGGGTGCTGGTGCTGTAACAACTTCCTTACGTTTTTTACAAACATCTTTTATTATATCTATAACTTTTTCAGTCCTATCTTCTTCTACACCTATCAGTAATGTGGTATTCCCAGATTTTAAAAAACCACCTGTAGTTGCAAGTTTTGTAACTCCAAAGTTTTTCTCCGTTAAAATGTCTAGTAAGTCATCTGAATCATCATCATGTACTATAGCTATTACTAACTTCATACAATAACCTCCACTCTTTAATAAATACCCTAATTACATTTTACCACAAAGTAATATCTTTCCATAACCCTTTATTTGTCAGTATTATTTATTAAATTAGAAATTATATTTTTTACGTCGTCAAATACTTTATCTATTGACTCATCAGCATTTATTTTAACCATTCTATCTCTATTTTTTCTATAGATTATATCATATCCTTCTCTAACTTTATTATGAAAATCTAACTTTTCTAAATCTAATCTATTTACTTCTCTTTCGGCATTCTTTTTTATTCTTGCCATACCAACTTCTGGACTTATATCAAATAGTATAGAAATATTTGGCATACAATCTCCAATTGCAAATCTATTTATTTCATACACTTCTTCTATTCCGAGACCTCTTGCATATCCTTGATAGGCTAATGATGAATCAACAAATCTATCGCATAAAACTACTTGTCCATTTTCTAATGCTGGAATAACCTTCTCAACTAAATGTTGCCTTCTTGCAGCTGCATAAAGTAATGCCTCTGTTTTGCCATCCATCTTTGTATTTTCTTTATTTAAAATTACTTCTCTTATTTGTTCAGCTATACTTATTCCGCCTGGCTCTCTTGTCTTTATACAATCATAATCGCACTCTCTAAGCCATTCGTATACCTTGTCTATCATTGTACTCTTTCCTGAACCTTCTCCGCCTTCAAATACAATAAATAATCCCTTCTTCACGTCTGTATACCTCTTTCTCTATTTCAATATATTTTTTATCTTATGAACATAATCATCATATTCATTATCTCCTGGTTCTGTATTTAATATGTCAATCTCACAATTTGGACATATCAAATTTCCTTTTATAATTATACCATTATCACTAACATTTCCACAGATTCCACAAACATTTTCCCTAATTTTTTTGTTAAATAAAATATTCATAACTAAACCCCCTAAATAAAAATATATTTTAATTATTAACAGTTAAAATACTTTTTATACAAAGGCACTCTCTATAATTTTTTATGTTATAAAAGAACTTTATATAGGACTTTTAATAAATAACTTCTAATTATTTATATACACAAAATATTTTATATTACTACACTCCTAACACTTAATATTTATATAATTTATCTTAATTGTTCTTATAGGACTATCATAAATTTCTCAATCATAAACAAATATCTATTCAAATAAAAAACTCCCAAGCTATTATGCTTGAGAGTCTGTAGTATTCATGTTAGTTATATTCTTTGTATCATTATTTTTTGTACTTTTTATATGTCTTTCAACCCTTCTAATAAAACAGTCGCTTGGTTGAAAATAGAATTTATAATAGTTTTCTTTTAATTTATATACACAGCAGTATTGATCAATTTTTAATTTATCACAAGTATAATTCCCTATAGACTTCGCATCATATTCTTTAGGTTGTCCATTTTTCTTACCTATATATACAATGTCTGATATTTTTATACTTGCTAGATTTTTTTCTTCTTTAGAAAAAATCTTATTTACTATGAGTTTATTCGCTATTAAAGCATATTTATATGAAACTGTACAACTAATAAATTCTCTTATAATAATTAAAATAGTCAAAACCGCTAAAGCTATCTTACAAATAGTTAATGTTTTATTGCTATGGAAATCAATAAATTTAAGACCCTCTTGTGCATATAGCATAAATGTTATTACGAACAATACTAATGCAATTACATGAGCCTTCTTTCTAGCAACTATTTCTCTGTGCATCATATTTAAATCCCCCATGATTTAATGAATTATTTATAAATACTAAATCTGATTATACTAGCAAATCGAACTTTATTCCATGCTAATATAAGTCAAAATTAATTATTATTAGGCTGTATTAGGCATTAGCATTACTTTATCTTTATTTTTCTAATCTTTATTATTAATTGCTACTATATGCGATTATTATCATAATAAATCTTCCATATTATTTTATGTTTTGTATTTTAAAAGTACTTATTTTATATTTACCTATTTAAGAGTATAATATAAAAGAATACAAATGGAGGTTTGATCATGATCCAAATATTTAAAACTATTAGTGAAGATAATAAAATTCTTAAGCAACTTGATAATATTGAACAAGGTTGCTGGATAAATATAGTTGCACCTTCAGATGAAGAGCTTATTTTAATTTCAAATAAAACAGGAGTGTCATTAGATTTCCTTAAAGCTTCATTAGATGACGAGGAAACTTCTCGTATAGATATAGAAGATGATGCTATTTCAATAATAGTGGATATTCCATTCACTGAAATGGAAGATAATTCACTTACTTATGATACATATCCGCTTTCAATAATTCATACAGAAAAGCAACTTATAACAGTATGCCTTAAAAATAGTAAAGTATTAACTGATTTTATAAATGGAAGAATTAAATCATTTTTTACTTTTAAGAAATCTAGGTTTACACTTCAAATATTAAATAGAATTTCTACATATTATCTACTATATTTAAGACAAATTGATAAAAAAAGTTTAATGATAGAAAAAAGACTTCATAAATCAATGAAAAATAGAGAGCTTATACAATTGCACTCTCTTGAAAAATCATTAGTATACTTCTCAACATCATTAAAAGCTAATGAAATAACATTAGAAAAAATGCTTAAACTAGATATAATGCAAAGGTATGAGGATGATAAAGATGTATTAGAAAATGTAATTATAGAGAATAAACAGGCAATTGAAATGACAGAAATATATAGTAATATATTAGCAAGTACAATGGATTTCTTCGCATCTGTAATCTCAAATAATCTTAATATAGTAATGAAAGTTCTTGCTTCAGTTACAATTCTTATGGCTATACCAACAATAATAGGTGGAATATTTGGTATGAACGTATGGTTACCGTTCTCCCCTAATGATCCTGCTGCATTCTATACAATAATGTTTATGACATTCTTTATTTGTGGAATTGTTGCATGGGTTTTATATAAAAAGGATATGTTTAGATAACAATTTATAAAAAAAAGCATAATATATACTAAATTAATAGAGAGCTATTTATGGCTCTCTTTTTTTAGGGGGATCATATATGCTTAAAGGAAAAATTTTAAGTAATAACTCTACACTTGGTATTATTGCACCAGCTTCTTGTAGTCCAAGAGATAGTATAGATACTTATGTAAGTCAATTTGAAACTCTTGGATTCAATGTAGTACTTGGAAATCACATATATGATAAAAATGGATACTTATGTGGAAACGATTATGATAGAGCTAAAGAAATAACTGATATGTTTGAAGATGATTCAATCGATGGAATTGTATGTTATAGAGGTGGATATGGTTCTATAAGGACTCTTCCTCATATAAATATGTCATCTATTAAGAAAAACCCCAAATTTTTCTGCGGCTATAGTGATATAACTATACTTTTAAATTATTTTGCTAATAATAATTTGATTACATTTCACGGTCCAATGGTTAAATCGGATTTTAATGATATTCTTACTCTATCTTATTTTAAAAGAATGATGTTTAATCCTAGTAAAGGAACAATATATGATTTATCTAATTGTGCTAAATATAATAATGATTATTTTAGTGGAAGATTAATGGGTGGAAATTTATCTATGATATGCTCTTCAATTGGTACTCCATATGAGGTTAATTTAGATAAATCTATACTCTTATTAGAAGAAATTAATGAAGCTCCATATGTAATAGATAGATTATTAACTCAACTTATATTATCTTCTAAATTAAATAAATGTAAGGCTATTTTAATTGGACACATGACTGGATGCTCCTTAGATACTTATGAGGAAAGTTTTACAACTTTAGAAGTAATAAAAAAAAGATTAATTCCTTTAAATATACCTATTATATATGGTATACCTTTTGGGCATTCATATCCAAATCTAATTTTCCCTATCGGATGTAAAGCAACATATGATAAGAATACTAGCAAACTAGTATTATGCGAAAATGCTTTAAAATAAAAATAATCCACAAACTAAAATATATACTAACAATATATCATGTATTACGTGGATAACTAGCTTAATAAATATTTTTTTGTGGATAACTTTTTATATTTTTTCGTTTAGTTAACCTTAGAAAGGTCTTCAAAAAAATAAAAACCTGTAAACATTAGTTTACAGGTTTTCCTCTTTTGGAGGCGCCACCCGGATTTGAACCGGGGATAAAGGTTTTGCAGACCTCTGCCTTACCACTTGGCTATAGCGCCATATATGGTGGCTCGAGTAGGAATCGAACCTACGACACGCGGATCTTCAATCCGCTGCTCTACCAACTGAGCTATCGAGCCACACTTACCTGGCAACGTCCTACTCTCCCACACAGTCTCCCATGCAGTACCATCGGCGCTATAGAGCTTAACTTTCCTGTTCGGAATGGGAAGGAGTGTTTCCTCTATGCCATCATCACCAGATTTCAGATTATTCTCTGAAAATTGCACATGAATTTTTGTTGATCATCTTTTTTATTGGTCAAGCCCTCGACCTATTAGTATCAGTCAGCTGAACATATTGCTATGCTTACACCTCTGACCTATCAACCTTGTGTTCTTCAAGGGGTCTTACTAGCTTACGCTATGGGAAATCTCATCTTGAGGTGGGCTTCACGCTTAGATGCTTTCAGCGTTTATCCCTTCCCGACTT
>NZ_JAIKTU010000040.1:0-1189 GCF_019753795.1 Clostridium sardiniense
TGAACCCGTAGCTTCGGTGGTAAGTTTAGCCCCGTTACATTTTCGGCGCAGGATCTCTCGACTAGTGAGCTATTACGCACTCTTTCAATGAGTGGCTGCTTCTAAGCCAACATCCTAGTTGTCTTAGAAATCCCACATCCTTTCCCACTTAACTTACACTTTGGGACCTTAGCTGACGATCTGGGCTGTTTCCCTTTTGACCACGGATCTTATCATTCGTAGTCTGACTGCCGAATTAAAAGTATGTGGCATTCGGAGTTTGATAAGGTTCGGTAAGCGCTATGCCCCCTAGCCCATTCAGTGCTCTACCTCCACTACTCATATCATTCGACGCTAGCCCTAAAGCTATTTCGAGGAGAACCAGCTATCTCCGAGTTCGATTGGAATTTCTCCGCTATCCACAGCTCATCCCATGCTTTTTCAACAGCAACGTGGTTCGGTCCTCCACGAGGTTTTACCCTCGCTTCAACCTGGCCATGGATAGGTCACCCGGTTTCGGGTCTACAGCATGCAACTAGTCGCCCTATTAAGACTTGGTTTCCCTTCGGCTCCGTACCTTAAGTACTTAACCTTGCTACATACCGTAACTCGTTGGCTCGTTCTACAAAAAGCACATCATCACCCTCATAAGGGGCTTTGATCGGTTGTAGGCATACGGTTTCAGGTTCTATTTCACTCCCCTCCCGGGGTTCTTTTCACCTTTCCCTCACGGTACTGCTTCACTATCGGTCATCAGGTAGTATTTAGCCTTGGGAGGTGGTCCTCCCTGCTTCCCACAAGGTTTCACGTGTCTCGTGGTACTCTGGATCAGAACTTTAGGCTTTCTCGTTTCATATACAGGACTATTACCTTCTACGGTCCAACTTTCCAGTTGTGTTCTATTACAATAGCTTCCTAAGTTAATGTTCTGTCCGCAACCCCAGAGATAAATCTCTGGTTTGGGCTCTTTCCTTTTCGCTCGCCGCTACTAAGAAAATCGATTTTTCTTTCTCTTCCTCTAGGTACTTAGATGTTTCAGTTCCCTAGGTTACCTTCATATAGCTATGTATTCACTATACGATACATGGGGTTAACCCATGTGAGTTTCCTCATTCGGAAATCTTCGGATCTCTGGCTATGTGCGCCTACCCGAAGCTTATCGCAGCTTATCACGTCCTTCATCGGCTCCTGATGCCAAGGCATTCACCAT
>NZ_JAIKTU010000041.1:0-1066 GCF_019753795.1 Clostridium sardiniense
GATTTCCCATAGCGTAAGCTAGTAAGACCCCTTGAAGAACACAAGGTTGATAGGTCAGAGGTGTAAGCATAGCAATATGTTCAGCTGACTGATACTAATAGGTCGAGGGCTTGACCAATAAAAAAGACGATCAACAAGAATTCATGTGCAATTTTCAGAGAACAATCTGAAATCTGGTGATGATGGCATAGAGGAAACACTCCTTCCCATTCCGAACAGGAAAGTTAAGCTCTATAGCGCCAATGGTACTGCACGGGAGACTGTGTGGGAGAGTAGGACGTTGCCAGGTGAGTAACGAAAAGAGATAGTTTAATTACTATCTCTTTTTTGCGTGTAAAATATATAAATTAATTTAAGAATTATTTTCAGTATAATAAATTTCAATATAATTAAGAAGGTTTTATATAGTTCTGATACTTATTCCTATTTCTAATATATTTATTAATATATTAGAAATAGGAATAATAGAATATATAATAAATGAAGTGTAATATATGAAAGGATCATAATAGAAAATAGATATGTTTAATCTACACATGTCCTAGCGTATCAATAGTAGAAAATAGGAGAAAAGTAGAGAAATAACGCGAAAAATTAGATCTATTTTATATTATAGAGGTATTTTAAAATTCCTAACTCAATAGATATGATATTATTAATTTCGTTGTCCAAGCGAAAGCAAAGTAAACATGATAAATACGATATTAAGAAATGTCGAAAAATGTTGACAAGCAATCGTTTAAGTGATATACTAATTAAGTTGCTAAAGGGAGTAGGAAACATCTTGAAACTCAGAAAAAACTTCTGAAAAAAAGATGTTGACATAAAACTTCTTAAGTGATAAGATAATCAAGTCGCTTCAAGGCGATGAGATAAAATGGTCTTTGAAAATTGAACAGAATATATAAAACATTTAAACAACCAGCAATTCTTTTTATTAAAGTAAGTTTTATGAGTGAAAAGATTAAACTTTTTATTGAGAGTTTGATCCTGGCTCAGGACGAACGCTGGCGGCGTGCCTAACACATGCAAGTCGAGCGATGAAGTTTCTTTCGGGAAACGGATT
>NZ_JAIKTU010000042.1:0-1033 GCF_019753795.1 Clostridium sardiniense
TCAAGGGTAGCAAGTAACAGAAGATATGCGGCTGGCGGACCTTTTTAGCGCCTTAAGGCGCAATCGCAGGTAATGTGCCCTTATAGGGCTGAGGAAATACCACCAGCTAAGCTGGTGGATTTTTATTGTATATTAAATTAAAAGATAAACTAAAAGTAAATATTTAAATCTTAAATAAAATACTCGTAAATGATAATTAAAAAAGAAAAATAAATACCATATATTTACAAATAGTAAAGTATGTCATATAATATTGATATAGAATGAAATTTATTTAATAAAAGGAGACGGTAATGAGATTTGATAAAGAAATATCTACATTTATAAGAAATGAAATAAATGATTTAGGAAATGATATTTATATAGATTTAGAAGATGAAAGTGGAATTATAACTATTATATCTGGTAATTATAAAATTAAAGTTAGGATAGATAGAAAAACAAAATAAAATGAATTTTAATGTTAGTAAGAATAGTAATTATAATTTTTAGATTATCTAATATTTATTAAAATTTAATAATGACATTAGAAAATATCAATATTATTGTTGTATTATTAAATTGTTAAGAATGCAATAATAAAGATAAGATGAAGAGGTATTATTTATGAAAAATAAATTTATAGATGAAGTAAAGTCTAATAAAGAAATTAAAAAATTAGTTAAGGAGCATAAAGAAAGTAAGGTATATAATAAAGTCAGAAGATATTTAAGAGAAAGAAAAGAATGGACAAGTTTTAATTTAGATAAGTTAAAACTTGATATAGGAGAAAATGAAAAAGATATAATAATATCTTTGAATAGTTTAGAAAAAGAGGGGTTTATAACCACTGAAGATAGAATTAATGGAATATTATTATTCAAAGTTTTTAAAATAAACAAAGAATATGAGGATTTATTATAATATTTAAAAGGGCTTACTTTTTAGAAAGTGAGTTCTTTCTTTATGATTAACTAATAAAATTAATTGTAACAATCAGAAATCCTTAATAATTAATTAATGTTTTATTAAGGATTTAACATTATAATTATAT
>NZ_JAIKTU010000044.1:0-1007 GCF_019753795.1 Clostridium sardiniense
GTGCATTATTTATTTCAACCATTTTTGGATTTACTGTTACTACTCTTTTTACAGTTATTGTGTTACCATCACTATCTGTTACTGTATAAGTTACTTCATACTTTCCTGGTTTATTTGTATCTACTGAACCAGAAACTTTAATATCTTTTGTTATATTTCCATCTTCTGTATCAACTGCAGTTACACCAGCCATTGAATCAAATGCTGTTCCTTCTGTTATGCTCACATTATCTGCTCCGCTTATTACTGGCTTGTCATTACTTACTACTGTTACTATTATTGTTTTTCTAGTTTTTGCTCCTTGGCTGTCTGTTACTTCATAAACTACTTTATAAGTGCCTGATTTATTTGTGTTTACTGTGTTTTCTATAACTTTTATGTCTTTTGTTACATTTCCGTCTTCTTTATCTGTTGCGCTTACTCCTACCATTAGATCGAACTTGCTTCCAGCTTTTATTATTTTATTTTCCGCTGTTATCACTGGCGCGTTATTTATTTCAACCATCTTTGGATTTACTGTTACTGATCTCTTTACAGTTACTATATTTCCATCACTATCTGTAACTGTATAAGTTACTTCATACTTTCCTGGTTTATTTGTATCTACTGAGCCAGAAACTTTAATATCTTTTGTTATATTTCCATCTTCTGTATCAACTGCAGTTACACCAGCCATTGGATCAAATGCTGTTCCTTCTGTTATGCTCACATTATCTGCTCCGCTTATTACCGGTTTATCATTGCTTACTACAGTTATTGTTATTGTCTTTATTGTTTTAGCACCTTGACTATCTGTTACTTCATAAACTACTTTGTAAGTGCCTGGCTTGTTTACATTTACTGTGTTTTCTATCACTTTAATCTTATTTGTTATATTTCCGTCTTCCTTATCTGTAGCACTTACCTCAGTCATTGGGTCAAATTTACTTCCAACCTTTATTGTTTTGTTTTCTGCTTTTATTACTGGTGCATTATTTATTTCAACCATTTTTGGATTTACTGTTACT
>NZ_JAIKTU010000045.1:0-927 GCF_019753795.1 Clostridium sardiniense
ACTGTATAAGTTACTTCATACTTTCCTGGTTTATTTGTATCTACTGAGCCAGAAACTTTAATATCTTTTGTTATATTTCCATCTTCTGTATCAACTGCAGTTACACCAGCCATTGGATCAAATGCTGTTCCTTCTGTTATGCTCACATTATCTGCTCCGCTTATTACCGGTTTATCATTGCTTACTACAGTTATTGTTATTGTCTTTATTGTTTTAGCACCTTGACTATCTGTTACTTCATAAACTACTTTGTAAGTGCCTGGCTTGTTTACATTTACTGTGTTTTCTATCACTTTAATCTTATTTGTTATATTTCCGTCTTCCTTATCTGTAGCACTTACCTCAGTCATTGGGTCAAATTTACTTCCAACCTTTATTGTTTTGTTTTCTGCTTTTATTACTGGTGCATTATTTATTTCAACCATTTTTGGATTTACTGTTACTGATCTCTTTACAGTTACTATATTTCCATCACTATCTGTAACTGTATAAGTTACTTCATACTTTCCTGGTTTATTTGTATCTACTGAGCCAGAAACTTTAATATCTTTTGTTATATTTCCATCTTCTGTATCAACTGCAGTTACACCAGCCATTGGATCAAATGCTGTTCCTTCTGTTATGCTCACATTATCTGCTCCGCTTATTACCGGTTTATCATTGCTTACTACAGTTATTGTTATTGTCTTTATTGTTTTAGCACCTTGACTATCTGTTACTTCATAAACTACTTTGTAAGTGCCTGGCTTGTTTACATTTACTGTGTTTTCTATCACTTTAATCTTATTTGTTATATTTCCGTCTTCCTTATCTGTAGCACTTACCTCAGTCATTGGGTCAAATTTACTTCCAACCTTTATTGTTTTGTTTTCTGCTTTTATTACTGGTGCATTATTTATTTCAACCATTTTTGGATTTACTGTTACT
>NZ_JAIKTU010000046.1:0-759 GCF_019753795.1 Clostridium sardiniense
GAAATAAAAAAGCAATTGAAGAATATATAAGAAATCAAGAACGAGAAGATATGATAGCAGATCAAATAAGTATAAAAGAATATATGGACCCTTTCAAGGGTAGCAAGTAACAGAAGATATGCGGCTGACGGACCTTTTTAGCGCCTTAAGGCGCAATCGCAGGTAATGTGCCCTTATAGGGCTGAGGAAATACCACCAGCTAAGCTGGTGGATTTTTATTAATATAGATTTCTATAAGACTATAAGTTTACTTGATTATAATTTTATATATAGTATAAGTTATTAAAGATTAACGAAACTGAACCTAGTGTATCAATAGTAGTATAATAGTTATATTTAAAGAAAATTAGAGATATATGAGAATAAATTAATTAAATCAGATTACTTGAAATAGATATGCCATATATATGTGGTATCATTAGTTTCGTTGTCCAAGCAAAAGCTAAGTAAACATAATAAATACGACATTAAGAAATGTCGAAAAATGTTGACGAGTAATCGTTTAGATGATATAATGATTAAGTTGCTAAGGGGAGTAGGAAACATCTTGAAACTCAGAAAAAACTTCTGAAAAAAAGATGTTGACATAAAACTTCTTAAGTGATAAGATAATCAAGTCGCTTCAAGGCGATGAGATAAAATGGTCTTTGAAAATTGAACAGAATATATAAAACATTTAAACAACCAGCAATTCTTTTTATTAAAGTAAGTTTTATGAGTGAAAAGATTAAACTTTTTATTGAGAGTTTGATCCTGGCT
>NZ_JAIKTU010000047.1:0-672 GCF_019753795.1 Clostridium sardiniense
AAATCATGACCACCCGTAAAACGGGTGGTTTGCTCTAGCCCTATAAGGGCATGTTACTGGCTGTGCTACTCGCACATTGAAACGGTTTGCCAACCGCATACTTTTACAAACTGCACCTATAAGGTGCTTTATTTTTTGCTTCCGTTTACCGGCTCACCCGTAAACGGGTCGATATATTCCTTCAAACTTATTTGCTCATATGCCATATCTTCTTGTATTTGATTTTTTATATATTCTTCTATAACTTTTTTATTTCTCCCTACTGTATCAACATAGTATCATTTACACCAAAATTGCCTATTACCATACTTATACTTTAAATTTGCATGTCTATCAAAAATCATTAATGAGCTTTTACCTTTTAAATACCCCATAAATTGAGCTACGCTTAACTTCGGTGGTATACTGACAAGCATATGTATATGATCCTTACATGCATTTGCTTCAATTATTTCTACTTTTTTGTACTCACATAATTCTCTTAAAATTCTTCCAATATCAACTTTAATTTTCCCATAAATTATTTGTCTCCTGTATTTTGGAGCAAAAACTATATGATATTTACAATTCCATTTACTATGTGCTAAACTACTATTGTCCATAACGGGCACACCTCCTTGTATTATAGTTCTGGTCGGCAAACCTACTATAATTTTACAATGGAGGTTTTTT
>NZ_JAIKTU010000048.1:0-666 GCF_019753795.1 Clostridium sardiniense
GCACATCGAAACGGTTTGCCAACCGCATACTTTTACAAACTGCACCTATAAGGTGCTTTATTTCTTATTTCCTTTCACCGGCTCACCCGTAAACGGGTCGATATATTCCTTCAAACTTATTTGTTCATATGCTATATCTTCTTGTATTTGATTTTTTATATATTCTTCTATAACTTTTTTATTTCTCCCTACTGTATCAACATAGTATCCTTTACACCAAAATTGCCTGTTACCATACTTATACTTTAAGTTTGCATGTCTATCAAAAATCATTAATGAACTTTTACCTTTTAAATATCCCATAAATTGAGCTACGCTTAACTTCGGCGGTATACTGACAAGCATATGTATATGATCCCTACATGCATTTGCTTCAATTATTTCTACTTTTTTATACTCACATAATTCTCTTAAAATTCTTCCAATATCAGATTTAATCTTTCCATAAATTATTTGCCTCCTGTATTTTGGAGCAAAAACGATATGATATTTACAATTCCATTTACTATGTGCTAAACTACTATTGTCCATAACGGACACACCTCCTTGTATTATAGTTCTGGTCGGCAAACCTACTATAATTTTACAATGGAGGTTTTTTATTTTCTACTCACCGCTGAAAGCTTTTTAGAACCACCCGCATAGCAGGTGGTATTCTAAATACAA
>NZ_JAIKTU010000049.1:0-613 GCF_019753795.1 Clostridium sardiniense
TTTTTATTGTATTTAAAAAACCACTTGCTATGCAAGTGTGTTCAGATAAGCTTTAGCGGTGTATTATGTAAAAAAACCTCCATTTGTTAAAATAGAATTAGGTTCGCAGCCAAATTCAATAACAAAAGGAGGCATCCATAATGGACATTAATAGTTTATCACATACAAAATGGAATTGTAAATATCACATAGTTTTTGCGCCAAAATACAGGAGAAAGGAAATTTACGGCGAAAAGAAAATTGAAATTGGAAAGATACTAAGACAACTTTGCGAATGGAAGGACGTTGAAATAATCGAAGCGCATGCTTGCGTCGATCATATACATATGTTGGTTTCAATTCCACCGAAAATGAGCGTTTCAGGTTTTGTAGGCTTTTTAAAAGGTAAAAGTAGTTTAATGCTTTTTGAAAGATTTTCTGACTTAAAATATAAATATGGAAGTAGACATTTTTGGTGTAGAGGATTTTATGTTGATACAGTAGGAAGAAATAAAAAAGCAATTGAAGAATATATAAGAAATCAAGAACGAGAAGATATGATAGCATATCAAATAATTATAAAAGAATATATGGACCCTTTCAAGGGTAGCAAGTAACAGAAGATATGCGGCTG